>CALMSN010000317.1 GCA_937872325.1 uncultured Xanthobacter sp.
CGTCGCGGATGGCGATGTGATCACGCTGGGCGGCGTGAGCTTTAGATTGCGGCTGGCGTCCGGCTGAGCCGAATGCCAGCCCTGGGAGCACGACAAATGGCAGACCGTGAGAGAACACGCACGATCAATATCCCCGGGGTCGACGAGCCACGCCGCGGGTTCGTGCTCGGCGTCGAGCTCGACGGGCTCGTCATGCTCGACGGCTCCGGCCTGGCGGCCGCCGATCGCCCTCCAATACCATCAGTCCCCTGTCCTTGACGATGCCCCGCGTTTCACGCCGAGGCCCTGCGCTGGAGGCTGATGCGCCAGCCACGATGGCGTGGGTGTAAGGTGGGGCAGGGACATGGAATCACCGCCCCGTCCGGCGCCGCGAGGCATCCGGCGGGCGCAGCCAATGGGCCCAGACGGCCGGCTTTGCGGCGGATGCCGGTGGCCCGAGACAAGCGAACCCGGCCGGCGCCACCGGCCTGTGACCCCTCTCGTGCCTGTCGGGCCATGCCCCCCTTTTTCCGTGAGATCCCTGCCATGCCGCGCATCACCCTTTCGCCCGTCACATCGGTTCCGGTCCGCCGGCTGGCGCAGGCCCGGCTCCAGGTGGACACGCCCGGGGAGGGCTTCGTCGACCTCACCGCGGCGGCGGCCGGCTTCCTCGCCGAGGTGGGGCCGGGGGACGGCGTCCTCACCATCTTCTGCCGGCACACCTCGGCCTCGCTGACGGTGCAGGAGAATGCCGATCCGGACGTCCGCACCGATCTTCTCGCCGCCCTGCGGGTGCTGGCGCCGCGCGATTTCGGCTGGCGGCACGACGCCGAAGGGCCGGACGACATGCCGGCCCACCTGCGCACCGTCCTCACCGATGCCAGCCTTTCCATTCCGGTGGCGTCCGGCCGCCTCATGCTGGGAACCTGGCAGGCGCTCTACCTCATCGAGCACCGGGCGGCGGCGCACCGGCGGGAGGTCCTGCTCAGCTATGTGGGCGGATGAGCCCTGCGGACCCCTGATTCGCACGCCATGGCCGCGCTCGGGGGCAGGGCCAGGGCGATGCCCCGCGTCGTGGCCGGCGGGGAGGAAGTCCTTAACCGGAAACATTCCATAGTTTGCCGGCCAGTGGTCTGATCCGATGCTCCGGAGCCCGGCGCCGCGCTGCCACCGATTCGTGGCGCCGCGACCTCCGCCGCGCCGGCGAATTGCCGGCAGGGCGGTTGTGTCGGGCGCCGCGTGAGGGAGATTTCTCGGCAAAAGACTGAAAATCCCCCGGGGAGGATGCATTGGCAGAGTTCGCCGAAAGCCCGCTGCGCCTCGTCATCGCCGATGACCATCCGCTGTTCCGGGGGGCGCTGAAGGAAGCGGTGCTGGGCCAGAACCCGAACACCGCCATTCTCGAGGTGGGCACCTTCGACGCCCTCACCGCCCTGCTGGAGGGCGACACCGATTTCGACCTCATTTTGCTCGATCTCACCATGCCCGGGGCGCGCGGCTTCTCCGGCCTCATCTACCTCAGGGCGCAGTATGCGGCGCTGCCGGTGGTGGTGGTGTCGGGCAACGAGGAGCCGGCGGTGATCCGCCGCTGCCTGGATCTCGGCGCCTCCGGCTTCATTCCCAAGACCATGAGCGTGGCCGGCATGCGCGCCGCGGTGGCGGATGTGCTGAAGGGCGGCACCTTCATGCCCCCCGACATCCATGCGGTCGCCCGCGCCGACGTGGAGACCGACGCCATCATCGCCCGCCTCGCCACCCTCACCCCGCAGCAGGTGCGGGTGCTGATGATGCTGTCCGAGGGCCGGCTCAACAAGCAGATTGCCTACGAGCTCTCGGTCTCCGAGGCGACGGTGAAGGCGCATGTCTCCGCCATCCTGCAGAAGCTCGGGGTGGAAAGCCGCACTCAGGCCGTCATCGCGGTGTCGAAGGTGGATACCGGGCTCTGGACCCAGGCCTGATGGATTGCCTGAGGCGTCCGGAAACCGGTCGCTCCGACCTCCGGTTCCGGCCAGCCGCGCCGAGACGATTTTACGGCCGTTGCAGGGTCGTCCCCGGCCGCATCCTGTGGCTGCCCGCGACAGGCGGGGCATGAGAACCGCGCCGTTTCGTCCATCGGTCCCGCCCGGGCCCCGCGGTAGGGCCGTATTCACCAGTCAGGGTGGATAAAGGCGAAAAGCTCCGGCAGGTCCGGACGAGCCGGAGCCGCGCCGTGAGGACCACCATGACCGAGGAGACCCTGCGCCTGTCCGGCGAGGCTGGACCGCCGAAGCGCTCGATGCGTCAGGCGATAGCGCTCTATACCGAACGCGACGTGCTCACCGTCAGCCTGCTCGGCTTCTCTTCCGGCCTGCCGCTGGCGCTGGTCACCGGCACCCTCTCGCTGTGGATGAAGGACGTGGGGGTGGCGCTCACCGCCATCGGCCTGTTCGGCCTTGTCGGTCTGCCCTACACGCTCAAGTTCCTCTGGGCGCCTCTGCTCGATGCGGTCGACATTCCGCTGCTCTCGCGCTGGCTCGGCCGGCGGCGGAGCTGGCTGCTGGTCTGCCAGCTGGTGCTGATGGCGGCCATCGCCGCCTTGGCGATGCAGGACCCCATCGCCGCGCCGCTCATGGTCGCCGCCTGCGCGCTGGTGGTCGCCATCGCCTCGGCGACCCAGGACATCGCTGTCGATGCCTTCCGTGTCGAGCGGCTGGACACCGCCGGCACCCAGGCCGCCGGCATGGCCGGCTACGTCACCGGCTACCGCATCGCCATGCTCGCCACCGGCGCCGGGGTGATCGCGCTGGTGGTCTATTTCGAGGAGATAATCGGCCTGCCGCGCAGCACCGCGTGGTTCTGGAGCTACCTGCTGGCCGCCGCCTGCGTCGGCGTCGGCATCGCCGCGACCCTCTTCGCCCGCGAGCCGAAGGCCCCGGAGCGGGCGCCGGATGCCGGCATCGGCGCCCGGCTGGCGGCCACCACCGTCGGCGCCTTCCGCGAGTTTCTCACCCGCAACCAGGCGGTGGCGATCCTGTTCTTCGTCATGGTCTTCAAGTTCTGCGACGCCTTCGCCGGAACCCTCACCGGCGCTTTCCTGCTCGATATCGGCTTCACCAAGGCGCAGTACCTGGAGATCGTGAAGGTGGTGGGGTTCGGCGGCACCATCGTCGGCAGCTTTGCCGGCGCACTGCTGGCCCGCCGCTATCCGCTCGTCACCTGCCTGTGGATCGCCGGGGTGCTGCAGATGACCTCCAATCTCGGCTTCACCCTGCAGGCCTATGCCGGTCCCGATATTCGCGTGCTGACCGGGGTGATCCTGGTGGAGAACGTCACCGGCGCCATCGGCACGGTGATCTTCGTCGCCTATCTCTCGGCCCTGTGCGGGGCGCGCGAGCACACGGCGACGCAATATGCGCTGCTCACCGCCCTCACCGCGGTGGGGCGCACCTTGCTCGGCTCCTCCAGCGGGGCGCTGGCCGAAGCCTGGGGCTGGCCGCTATTCTTCTTCCTCACCGCTGTGTCCGGCTTTCCCGGCCTGGTCGCGCTCGGCTGGCTGCAGGCGAAGGGGCATTTCCGCGTGCTCGCGGCGAAGCAGGAGACTGATACCATCGACGCCGGTCTTCGACCGGCGCCGGGTGGGTGACGCTCAGGCGCCGCGCGGTCTTGACCACGGGCCGGGGAGTGATCACCGCCCGCGGCCCCTTGGCCGGGCCTGCATCGCCACCTGGAGCACGGTCCTCTCGCAGATGGCCGGTGCCAGCGCCGCGTTGCGGCGGGCGGCGCCCACCGCCTCGTCCACCCCCCGCATCGCCTTTATGAAACGTTGCAGCTCGATCCCCGCCCGCGCCCTCTCCAGATTCCGCTTGCGGGGGAAGGGCCCCTCCGGGCGGGCCTGGTCGATCACCCGCTGCGCGCTTGCCCCCTGCGCCACCGCCAGGGCCATAGGATGGAGCGCGGTGAGCGCGCGCAGCAGCGCCCCCAGCACCGCATCCGGCCGCCCGGCGCCGCCGAGTGCCCGGGCCAGCGCCGCCATGGCCTCGGCCGCATCGCCGGCGAGGGCGGCATCCACCACGTCGTCGAGGGCGAGAGCGGAGGCGCCGCCGACGATGGCGCGGACGTGGTCGGCGGTCACCGTCCGGTCGGCGCCGGCATAGAGGATGAGCTTCTCGATCTCGCCGCGGGGGGCGCGGCGGTCGCCGCCGCAGAGCGAGACCAGGAGGACGCGGGCATCCCGGTCGAGGGCGTGGCCCGCCTCGGCCATCATGGTGTCGACGAGGCGGGCGAGGTCGCGCTCGGTATCGGGATAGCAGGCGATGGCCAGCGCCCGGGGCGAGGCCTCGCACAGGCTGCGCAAGGCGGCGCCCTTCTTGAGGTCGCCGGCCTCCACCACCACCAGCGCGTCGCCGCGCTCGCCGGCCAGAACCGGCTCCAGCGCCGGCACGATGTTGCGGTTGCCGGCCCGCAGCCGCACCACCCGCTCGCCGCCGAACAGGCCGATGGTGCGGGTCTCGTCCACCAGCCGGCGCGGATCGGCGGCCACCTCGTCACCCTCGAGCCGCACCAGCGCGAAGGGATCGGCGGCATCCGGCAGGACGGAGCGGACCGCGACGTCCGCCCGCTCGCGCACGAGGCCGAGGTCGGGCCCGAAGATCAGGAGGACGCGGATGTCCGGATTGCGCCGCGCGAGCGCTGCATCGGCGTCCGCGGGGCGCACGGCCGCCATGAAGGCCGGCCCGGCTCAGCCCGCCGAGGGGGCGGGCAGGGGGGCCTGGCGGCGGACGAAATAGGCCGCGAGCTGGGCCTTGATCTGCTCGGCGACGACGCGGGCGGCGCGGGCCTCCGCATCGCGGGTGGCGGCGTAGTTGGCGTAGCGCTGGGCGCTGGAATCGATGGTCGCGGTCCCCGACCCGGCGCCCTCGACCAGCGGCACCTTCTTGGGGTCGCCGGCCTTGATCAGGCGCCAGTTGGCGGTGACGCGGATGATCTGGTTCTCGGGCAGGCCGGAATCGGTGTTCACCAGCGCGGTGGAGACGCTGGACTGCACGGTGATGATCATCTGCATCGGCGCTCCCTTGGGATTGCCGCTGCCGCCGGTGAGGTCATAGATCAGGTCGTTGCGCAGCTCGTTGCCGATGGAGCCCTGGATCTGCATGATCTCGACGTCCTGCATCCGCTCCAGCAGGGCAGGTCCGCCGATGGTGCTGTTCTCGCCGTAGAGCGGCTGGAAGCAGCCGGCCAGCGCGCCGGCCATCAGCCCGGCCGCGGCCACGCGAAGGATCGCCGTCCGGCGAGAGACGGCGTGCGGTACCCGGGGGGCGGACGAAGAGCTGTCAGGCGACGACATTCACGATCCTCTGCGGCACCACGATGATACGCTTCGGCGCGCGCCCGTCGAGGGCCCGGCGGACGCTTTCGAGCTTCAGCACCGCGGCTTCCACCTCGGCGGGGGTGGCCTCGCGCGGGACGACGATGTCGTCGCGCTTCTTGCCGTTGATCTGGATCGGCAGGGTGATGGTATCCCGGCGCAGCAGCTCGGGGTCGGCGAGCGGCCATGCCGCCTCCGCCGCGAGGCCCTCGAGGCCGAGGGCGGCCCGGCATTCCTCGGCCAGGTGCGGCACCATGGGGCCGACCGCCGCGGTCACCATCTCCGCCGCCTCGCGCAGGGCGAAGGCGAGGTCGGGCGTGACCCCATCCCGGCTGCCCCGGGCCGCGGCCACCGCCGCGCCGAAGACGTTGGCGAATTCGTGCACATGGGCCACCGCCACGTTGAAGCGCAGCCGCTCCACGTCGTCGGCCACGGTGGCGACGAGGCCGTGGGCGGCCCGGCGCAGGGCGAGGGCGGTCTCGCCGAAGGCGTCGGGGGCCGGCGCACCCTGCGCCGCGCCCAGCTCCGCCGCCTCGTGCACGAGGCGCCAGATGCGCTGGACGAAGCGCCACGCGCCCTCGATGCCGCCCTGGGTCCACTCGCTGTCGCGCTCCGGCGGGGTGTCGGAGAGCATGAACCAGCGGGCGCAGTCGACGCCGTAGGTGTCGGCCACCACCTCGGGGGCCACCACGTTCCGCTTCGACTTGGACATCTTCTCCGGCGGCGAGACGGTCACCGGCGAGCCGTCGGCGAGCTTCTCGGCGCGGCCGGGGCCGAGGAGCTTCACCTCCTCGGGGAAGAGCCACCTGCCGTCCTGGTCCTTGTAGGTCTCGTGGACGATCATGCCTTGGGTGAACAGGCCGGCGAACGGCTCCTCCACGTCCACCCGCCCGCACGCCTTCAGCGCCCGGGTGAAGAAGCGCGAGTAGAGCAGGTGCAGGATCGCGTGCTCGATGCCGCCGATATACTGGTCCACCGGCAGCCAGTGGGCGACCGCGTCCTTGTCCAGCGGCTTGTCCGGATTGTCCGAGGCGTAGCGCAGGAAGTACCAGGACGAATCCACGAAGGTGTCCATGGTGTCGGTCTCGCGCCGGGCCGGCTTGCCGCACTTCGGGCACGGCACGTCGCGCCACGCCTTAGCGCGGTCGAGCGGGTTGCCGGGACGGTCGAAGGTGACGTCGTCGGGCAGTGCCACGGGGAGCTGGTCGCGGGGCACGCCCACCGGGCCGCAGCTCTCGCAATGGATCACCGGGATCGGGCAGCCCCAGTAGCGCTGGCGCGAGATGCCCCAGTCGCGCAGGCGGAAATTCACCCGCCGGGTGCCCTGCGGGGCGTCCCCGACGTGGAAGCGCTCCAGCCGCCGGGTCACCGCCTCCTTGGCCTCCGGCACGGCGAGGCCGTCGAGGAAGCCGGAATTGATCAGCGTGCCGTCGCCGTCATAGGCCACGTCGTCGATGGCGAAGGCGCCGGGATCGGTGTCCGGCGGCAGCACCACCGGCACCACCGGCAGCTTGTACTTGCGGGCGAAGTCGAGGTCGCGCTGGTCGTGGGCGGGGCAGCCGAAGATGGCGCCGGTGCCGTAGTCCATCAGCACGAAGTTGGCCACGTAGACCGGCAGCGTGCGCGCCGGGTCGAGCGGGTGCACCACCTTGAGGCCGGTATCGAAGCCCTTCTTCTCCTGGGTCTCGATGGCCTCGGCGGAGGTGCCGCCGGTCTTGCAGTCGGCGACGAAGGCGGCGAGCTTCGGGCTCTTGGCGGCCAGTGCCCGGGTGAGGGGATGGTCCGGCGACAGCGCCAGGAAGGCGGCGCCGAACAGGGTGTCGGGCCGGGTGGTGTAGACTTTCACCGTCTTGTCGGCGGGCACCGCGTCGGCCTCGGGGGCGAAGCCGCGGGCGAACTCGAACAGCACCTCCAGACCCTCGGAGCGGCCGATCCAGTTGCGCTGCATCAGGCGCACCTTGTCGGGCCAGCGCTCCAGGGTGTCGAGGGCATCGAGCAGCTGTTGCGAGAAATCGGTGATCCGCAGGAACCACTGGGCGAGCTTGCGCCGCTCCACCACCGCGCCCGAGCGCCAGCCGCGGCCGTCGATCACCTGCTCGTTGGCCAGCACGGTGTTGTCCACCGGATCCCAGTTGACCTCGCTCTCCTTGCGATAGGCGAGGCCGTGCTCGAGGAAATCGAGGAAGATCCGCTGCTGCTCCACGTAGTAGGACGGGTCGCAGGTGGCGATCTCGCGGTTCCAGTCCAGCGAGAGGCCGAGCAGCTGGAGTTGCTCGCGCATGGAGGCGATGTTCTCGTAGGTCCAGGCCTTGGGATGAATGCCGCGCTCGATGGCGGCATTCTCGGCCGGCAGGCCGAAGGCGTCCCAGCCCATGGGATGGAGCACGTTGAAGCCCTTCATGCGCTTGTAGCGCGCGAGCACGTCGCCCATCACATAGTTGCGGCCGTGGCCGATATGGATGCGCCCCGACGGATAGGGGAACATCTCCATGACGAAGAATTTCGGCCGCGGGTCATCGTTGCGGGTGCGGAAGATGCCGCGCTCGCGCCAGACCTTCTGCCAGCGGGGTTCCGCCTCGCGGGCGTTGTAGCGGTCGGAGCCGCGCTCCGGTGAACGATCTTCAGTCATGAGGCCGGTACTGGGGATAAAACGCGGCCGGACTAGGACAGAAACGGCCGCCCCGGTCAACCTTTCGCACTGCAACCGGCATCCGGCCGGGCCGTTGTTTGCCTTGCCAGCAGGGTCCGGCTTGGTCAAAGCTCGGGATCTAACGGAAGAGGCGGGCGGTATGGCGGCACGGGCAGGGTACGGGACGGTCGAGGGCCTGGCGACCGCTGGCCTCGCTTTTTTGTGGGCGCAGGCGCTGTTTCCGGCCGGGGCCCTGGCCGCCCCGCCGGGCCTCGGGCTCGACGGCGCCCGGCTCTCCATCCTGTGGGCGCTGCCGTTTGCCGGCATCTTGTTGTCGATCGCCCTCATTCCGCTGGTGGCCGGCCACTTCTGGCATCGCCATTACGGCAAGGTGGCGCTGTTCTGGGCGCTGGCCTTCCTGGTGCCGTTCGCCATCTCCCACGGGCCGCAGGCCGCGCTGTACGAGACGGTCCATGCCGCCACCCTGGAATACATCCCCTTCATCGTGCTGCTTCTGACCCTGTTCACGGTGGCCGGCGGCATCCTGGTGACCGGGAATCTCGCCGGCACGCCGGGGGTGAACACCGCGCTGCTGGCCATCGGCACGGTGCTCGCGAGCCTCATCGGCACCACCGGGGCCTCCATGGTGCTGATCCGGCCGCTCCTGCGCGCCAACGACCAGCGCCGCCACAACGTCCATGTGGTGGTGTTCTTCATCTTCCTGGTGGCCAATGTGGGCGGGGCGCTGACCCCGCTCGGCGACCCGCCGCTGTTCCTGGGCTTCCTGAAGGGGGTGACCTTCTTCTGGACCACCACCCACCTCCTGGCCGAGACCGTGCTGGTGGCCGGGCTGCTGCTCGCCGCCTTCTACCTGCTGGACCGGTATTATTTCGCCAGGGAAGGCGCGCTGCCGCCGCGGCCCGACCCGACCCCGCAGACCGAGGGCATCGGCCTGCGCGGCGTGCAGAACCTGCCGCTGCTGGCGGGGGTGATCGGCGCGGTGCTGCTGAGCGCGCTGTGGAAGCCCGGCATCGGCTTCGACGTCTTCGGGACCCGTGTGGAGCTGCAGTGGATCGTCCGCGACGTGCTGCTGCTGGGCATCGCGGGGGTGTCGCTCGCCATCACGCCGCAACTGGTGCGCGAGCGCAACGGCTTCGATTTCGAGCCCATCGCCGAGGTCGCGAAGCTGTTCGCGGCCATCTTCCTCACCATCATCCCGGTCATCGCGATGCTGAAGGCGGGCACGCGCGGGGTGTTCGCGCCGCTGGTCGCGATCGTCACCGGGCCGGACGGGGCGCCGGTGAACGTGTGGTACTTCTGGTTGACGGGGTCCTTGTCGGCGGTGCTCGACAACGCGCCGACCTATCTCGTCTTCTTCAACCTCGCCGGCGGCGATCCCCATCTGCTGATGGGCGCGCGGGCGGTGACGCTGGAGGCGATCTCGGCCGGCGCGGTGTTCATGGGCGCGCTCACCTATATCGGCAATGCGCCCAACTTCATGGTGCTGTCCATCGCCCGCTATCGCGGCGTGAAGATGCCGAGCTTCTTCGGCTACATGGGCTGGGCGATGGTCTTCCTTTTGCCCTGCCTGGTGCTGGTGACCCTGATGTCGTTCCGGTAGGGCGACCGAAGGGCCGGGGGGCGCCTGCTCTCCCGCGAGGCTCCGCTGCGGCTTCAGCCGCGCCTCGGCCTGCGCGATGTGGCTGCGGGCAAGCGGCACCGTGTCCGGCCGCCGGACGGTGTGGGGCGTTGCGCCCGGCTATCGCCGGGCCCTCACGAGCGACTGGCTTGGGAGGCAGACGGACAGGCGCACAGCGCCCCCTCGTCCCGCCTGTCATACGCCCGGCAGAGGGCATCCAGGCGGGCGAGGGTTCGGCCGATGCGCCGGCCCGATATGTCATCGGGCCGGCGTCGGGGCTCAGGCCTCGAAGTCTTCCTCGGCCGCCAGCTCGGCGGCGACTTCGGCGCGCTGCTCGGCGAGCTCGGCCTCGATCTCCGCATCCTCGTCGCGGGCGGTGCGCACGTCCTCGCCGCGGGACTGGCGCTCGGCCTCCTCGGCATTGCGGGCGACGTTCACCTTCACCGTCACCTCGACCTCCGGGTGCAGGCTCACCGGAACCACGTGCAGGCCCAGGGTCTTGATGGGGTGGTTGAGCACCACCTGCTGGCGGTCCACGATGAAGCCCTGGGCGGTGAGGCCCTCGGCGATGTCGCGGGTGGAGACGGAGCCGTAGAGCTGGCCGCTCTCGCCGGCCTGGCGCAGCATCACCACGCTCTGGCCGGAGAGCTTCTCGGCCACCGCCTCGGCGTCCTTGCGGCGCTCCAGGTTGCGGGCCTCGAGTTCGACCTTCATGGTCTCGAAGCGCCGCGTGTTCTCCTTGGTGGCGCGCAGCGCCTTGCCGTTGGGCAGGAGGTAGTTGCGCGCGAAGCCGTCACGCACCTTCACCACTTCACCCATCTGACCGAGCTTGGCGACCCGTTCGAGCAGAATCACGTCCATTGTCTTTATCTCCTTGAAAATATTGAGGGGGTATGGCTCAGCGATCGTTCGCCGCCGGGGGGCCGCCGGCGCTCCGCACGCGTGAGCGCAAGTCGAGAAAGCTGTCGGCAAGGCCCAGCACGGCGATGCCGAAGAGCGGCCAGCCGAACAGCAGCGTCGTCACCCAGAGGGCGCCGAGCAGCATCGGGCGGGCCGGATGGCCGACGGTCAGCGCATGCACCAGGGCGAAGCCGGCCATGGCATAGACCATCAGCAGCGCCGCCGCCGCCGCCGTGGCCGCGAGGCCGAGGAGCGAGGGCAGCATCGAGGCCGCGAGCGCCAGCGCGAACGCCGCCCCGGCGGAGGCCGGAATCCGCAGCAGATGCAGGCTCGGCCAGGGCCGGGCCAGCCGCTCCGACACCAACGCCGCCCGCCCGGCCAGATACAGGGCGCCGATATAGGCGATGAAGGTGATGGCGCCGGCGATCGGCGGCATCAGGCGGGCCACGAGCCGGCCCATCGCCGCCGGATCGCCGCCCGGCATCGGCGCCTCGTGGGTGCCGAGCATGGCGGCGAAGGCCGCATCGATGGTGGAAAGGTAGTCCTCGTAGCTCCCGGCCATGCTGAACAGGGCCAGCCCTACCGCTGCGGCGGCGAGCCCCGCGGCCACCAGAAGCAGGCCGGAGACGGGGAACCAGACCAGGCCCTCGCGCGCCGCCGGATCCGGCCGGGCGAGCAAGGCGGCGTAGGAGAGCACGAAGGCCGGCGCGCCGAGCCCGGCCAGATAGGCGAGGGCGAACGGGCCGTTGAAGGCGGCGAGCAGGCCGAGGCTCGCCACCGCGACCGCGATCAGGGCGGCGACGGGGGCGAAGGCGACGCCTGCGATCATCACCGGGAGCGGGGCGAGGTAGAACAGCGGGACGGCCACCGCCGACCCCGCCGCGACGCCCGCAGCGAGGAGCGCGGAGGCAGTGCCTGCCGCAACGGCGATGAGAAGCAGAAGTCCCATATCGACCAGCTGTCCCGCGCCGCCCTGTCTCCGGCCGGGGCCGGGACGGCGGCTTGCAGAAAGCACCGGCCCATGGCCTCGGCGCCTTCGCGGTTAGAGGCGGGTCATGCCCGCCCCCGCCCACACCCCCGGGGTCATTCCCCGCAGCGCGTCGTCATCGAAAAAAGGGGCGCCGGCTCAGGTCCCGCGGCCCACCGCCCCCGGGCGCGCGCCGAAGGGCGACGCGCTCTTAAGGCTTTTGGAAGATGGCTCTCCGACCGGATGGCATCCATCCGGTCGGGTCGAACCGGATCCTCAGCGGATCACGAACGGCAGCAGCCCGAGGAAGCGGGCGCGCTTGATGGCGGCAGACAGCTCGCGCTGCTTCTTGGCCGACACCGCGGTGATGCGCGAGGGCACGATCTTGCCGCGCTCGGAAATGTAGCGCTGCAGCAACCGCACGTCCTTGTAGTCGATCTTCGGCGCGTTCGGGCCGGAGAACGGGCAGGTCTTGCGACGACGGAAGAAGGGGCGGCGCTGACCGCCGCCGGCGCCACCACCGGCAGAAGCGAAAGCCATCACGCGTCCTCCTCGTTCTGGGTGGTCTCGACTGGGCGGGGCCGGCGCGGGCGATCCTCGCGGCCGCCGAAGCCGCCGCCGCGCTCGCGGTCACCAAAGCCGCGCTCGCCCCGCTCGCCGCGTTCACCGCGCTCGTCGCGGTCGCGCTTCTGCAGCATGGCGGAGGGACCATCCTCGTGGGCCTCGACGCGCAGGGTGAGGACGCGCAGCACGTCCTCGTCGATGCGCTGCTGACGCTCCAGCTCCTGCACCGCCGCCGCGGGGGCGTCGATGTTGATGAGCGTGAAGTGGGCCTTGCGGTTCTTGGCGATGCGGTAGGTCAGGGACTTGACGCCCCAATACTCGGTCTTGCCGACCGAGCCGCCATTCGCCTCGATGACACCCTTGAAGCGGGTGGTGAGTTCCTCGACCTGCTGCGCCGTCACGTCCTGGCGCGCGAGGAACACGTGCTCGTAAAGCGGCATGTGTCCTTTGCCTTTCTGTTTCTCCGGGACCCGGCGCCGAGCCCTTCTTGCCTTTCGGAAAGGCGCGAAGCGCGGAAGGCGGGGACACGGGACGACGGACCAGATGGCCCTGCCGCGCACGCCGGCTTTCGAGAAAGCAGGCGCAGACGACCGTCCGTTCAGCCCCCGGCCGGGTGCCACGGAAGCGGCGCGTATAGCAGGTTCCGCGCTGAAAGCAAGGCGCAGACGGGATCGATCGCGGGTCAGCTTGAAGCCGACTTCGGGTTGAAGGCGCGGTGAGCGCCCTCCCGCGTGCGGGGAGGGCAGGGAGGGGGAAAGCCTCTCCGCATGGCCCGGGGGCTGGCGCAGCACGCGGCCTTGGCGCTCGCACCGCAGGCGGGAGAGGCAGGCTGCCTGGCCGCCGTTTCAAACCGACCCACCACGCAGGGATTAGGGCATGGCCGCCTTCTCTCGCCGCGTGCCCGGCATGGGGCGGCCACGCCTGCCGACGGCGTGATGGCGCCGGGATAAAACGAAGACGCCCCGCACAGGGGGCTGTGCGGGGCGTCTCGTGTCGTCGCGGGAAAGGCCCGGCCGTGGCCTCAGTGGCCGAAGGCCTTCACGATGTCCTCGGTGACCTTCTTGGCGTCGCCGAACAGCATCATCGTGTTGTCGCGGAAGAACAGCTCGTTCTCGACGCCGGCGTAACCCGCCGCCATGCCGCGCTTGATGAAGAGCACGGTCTTGGCCTTCTCCACGTCCAGGATCGGCATGCCGTAGATGGGCGATTGCGGATCGGTCTTGGCCGCCGGGTTGGTCACGTCGTTGGCGCCGATGACGAAGGCCACGTCCGCCTGGGCGAAGTCCGAGTTGATGTCCTCGAGCTCGAACACCTCGTCATAAGGCACCTGGGCCTCGGCGAGGAGCACGTTCATGTGGCCGGGCATGCGGCCGGCCACCGGGTGGATGGCGTACTTCACCTCCACGCCTTCCTGCTTGAGGAACTCGGCCATCTCGCGCA
>CALMSN010000318.1 GCA_937872325.1 uncultured Xanthobacter sp.
CCGGCACGTTGCGGCCCGCCTGGATATCCCCGAGGCAGAACTCGACAATCTGCTGTTCGGGCTTACCGGCGATGTGAGTCCGCCATCCGTCGGCGGTTCGTCTCTCCGGCTAGTTCGGTGATTTGGCGAAGCCTCCATCTGGCCTGGTGCCGAACCCGGACGAAGTCGGCGCGCGCAGCGTGGCGGGCGGTGTGTGACGGAGGCCGTATAGTAGAGGAACAAGCCGGGCGTTAGGCTGCCTAGGTCGCGCTTTCGACGCCTGACCATCCGCGCTGAAGCAGCTCGCTCAGGAAGGCGTCCTGGTTCTCCGGCCGAGGCTCCGAGATCGCCGCACCGATCAGAGCGCAGACGCATCGCCGTGCAAGACGCCGAGCATCCAGGCGGGACTGGCTCGAGATGTCCCGCATTGCCTGACCGTGTAGAAAATCACTCCGCTCTTTGAAAAGGCCGCGATAGCGCTCACCTGCTGCCGAGTCCCCCAACAACGCCGACAAACGTGTGGCCACGCGCGCCGTCGCGCCTGGGTTCTTAGTCCGTGAGAGTTTGGGTCGCCGCCCGGCATTGTAGTCGTCGGGCACGCCGAGCGCAGCCTCGATCACGGTGATCTGCGCCAGAAATTCATCGATGCCATCGCTCGCGAAAGCCCGGACGACGAAATGCGAGATTGGGCCCGCAAATAACGGCGAGGCGCGAGCCGCCACTAGGTCTCCCCAAGCCTCATCGTTCAGATAGTTCGTTTCTGAAACGGCGGCATTCGTCAGCTGCCATTGGAGCGGCCGTTCGTACTCCTCGGTCTCGCCATCGTCGCCCTGTTGATAATCCTCAATCCACGACAGGGTGTCGGCGGCGGGCGGCAGCGCCTGATGCGCGAAGAGATCGCCGATCAGCGTGTATACCCAAGGCACCCGAAACGGCCGCCATTCATAGTCCCTCATCTCCGTGACGTCCTCCCACGGCGCGGTAAGCAGGGCGAACAGGGCGTCCTCGACCACGGTCGGAAAGCGCGGCTTGTGTGGTTTGATGCGGCCGAAATCCTCGCGGGCGTCGAAAAAGAACCCCGGTAGGAGACGCGCACCAGGCTCGCCATGATGCGCCACAGTCTCTTCCACCACGAGCCATGAAAACTGCGCGAAGCGCTGGCTGTCGAAGCACCAGTCCGGCCGTCGTCTTGCCAACTGGTCTGGATCGACGAGATCGTCGAGCTCCTGCGGGGCAAAGGTCCGAATGACATTGGGGCCAAAGCGCACGTTCGGGACATCGTCTCCAAGATCCAGCGGACACAAATGCACGCGTCGTGACTCGGTTTGCGTAAAAGCGTTTGTGATCCGGGCTGCCGCGACATCCGATGGAACGGCCAGGCGCGCAGGCCCAGCTTCAGCCCAACGAAAACCCAAGCGGTAGACCGCTCGGCTCAGCGCAGAATTGACCGCATCCTTCGATCCTGCTGCTGGAAAGAGTCGCTGGCAGGTCTCGCGTAGATTCACAAACGTCGGCGCAGCATAGAAATTGCCCTTCATCGGCCCGCCAACGCGCCATAGCGCGTCGACGGCGGCGGCGAGCTCCGATGATGCAAAGGCGCTCATGAACTGGTGCCTTCCGAGATGTCCTCGCCGGGGCGTGTGGGCGCCGTGGCCACGGAACATGGTCCGCTGCCAGCATCGATGATGGCGCAAATCGAAGAGATTTGCAGTGTGCCCAGGAGGGCGCGATGCATGCGTGGCAACTAGGATCGGCGGACACCTGCCGGCCAGGAGTGGGCGGGTGTTCTCGTATCTGGCAAGCAGTGCTAGTCGAGCGCGCTAGCCCCGCGCCTGTTCGGTGGACACCATGTGGACACCACAGCAGAAAAACAAAAAGGCCGCCCGAGGCGGCCATCTTGTAATTTCTTGATTTACTTAGATAATTTTGGAGCGGGCGATGGGATTCGAACCCACGACCCCAACCTTGGCAAGGTTGTGCTCTACCCCTGAGCTACACCCGCATCCATCGCCGGTTCGGGGCTGGCCCCGCGGCAGGTGGGTGTCTATGCCAAAAGCCGGTGGAGATTGCAACTCCCTTTCATCCCGTTTCCGGGCGAAATCGCGCAGCAGACGGGCACATGGGGATTACCCGTTTATAATTCAACGGCTTTCTGCCGGCGCGCCAGGCCGTGGATATCTCCAATCGCCCCCTGCGGGCCTCACTCCCGGTGGATGGGATCGATCCATTTCACCGTCTCCGGCGCCTCAACCCCGGCGATGTCGAGGTTCACCACCACCGGATCCTGGCCCGAGCGGACCAGCACGCATTCCAGAACCTCGTCCGGCGAGGCGTTGATTTCCTGGTGGGGCACGTAGGGCGGCACGAAGATGAAGTCGCCAGGCCCCGCCTCGGCGGTGAATTCCAGCCGCTCCCCCCAGCGCATGCGGGCGCGGCCGCGCACCACGTAGATCACGCTCTCCAGGTCGCCGTGGTGATGGGCGCCGGTCCGGGCGTCGGGGTGGATGTGCACCGTCCCGGCCCAGATCTTCTCCGCTCCCGCCCGCGCGGTGTTGATGGCGGTGGCGCGGTTCATGCCCGGGGTCTGGGCGGTGTTGGGATCGAGGCTGCCGCCCGGGATCACCTTCACCCCGTGAAGCCGCCAGTCCACCGGCGCGGCATGGGCGTGCGCCGGGTGGTGGGGATGGTGGTGGGGCTCGTCGTGATCCTGGCTCATGCCGCTCCTCCCGGGGGTCTTCGGCGCCTTCCTTGCCGCCTGCGTCGAGTGAGGCTAGAACGGCCGCAACTTTCCCGCACCCCTTTTTCATGGAGAAGGCGGCCCATGGCAGCCTACCAGTATGCCTATCACATGCACGGCCTCACCAAGGCCTATCCGGGCGGCAAGAAGGTGCTGGAGAACGTGCACCTCTCCTTCTACCCGGATGCCAAGATCGGCGTGCTCGGCAACAACGGCGCCGGCAAGTCGACCCTGCTGCGCATCATGGCCGGCATGGACAAGGATTATTCCGGCGAGGCCCGTCCCGCCGAGGGCGTGCGCGTGGGCTACCTGCCGCAGGAGCCGCACCTCGATGCCAACAAGACCGTGCGTGAGAACGTCGAGGATGGCGTGGCCAAGCAGAAGGCCATCATGGAGCGCTACAACGAGCTCGCCATGAACTATTCCGATGAAACCGCGGACGAGATGACCCGGCTTCAGGACGAGATCGAGGCCCAGGGCCTTTGGGATCTCGATTCGAAGGTCGAGCAGGCGATGAACGCGCTCGGCTGCCCGCCGGACGACTGGGAGGTGACACGCCTCTCCGGCGGCGAGCGGCGCCGCGTCGCGCTGTGCCGCCTGCTGCTCGAGCAGCCCGAGCTGCTGCTGCTCGACGAGCCCACCAACCATCTCGACGCCGAGACGGTGAACTGGCTGGAAGGCCACCTGCGCACGTATCCCGGCGCCATCCTGATCGTCACCCACGATCGCTACTTCCTCGACAACGTCACCGGCTGGATCCTGGAGCTGGATCGCGGCCGGGGCATTCCCTACGAGGGCAACTATTCCTCCTGGCTCGGCCAGAAGCAGAAGCGGCTGCAGCAGGAAGGCCGCGAGGACGAAGCCCGCCAGCGCGCGCTCGCCCGCGAGCAGGAGTGGATCGGCGCCTCGCCCAAGGCGCGGCAGGCCAAGAACAAGGCCCGGATCCAGCGCTACGACGAGCTGGTGGAGAAGGCGGCCGTGCGGCAGCCCTCGGCCACCGAGATCGTCATCCCCGTCGCCGAGCGGCTGGGGCAGAACGTCATCGCCTTCGACCATCTGAACAAGGCGTTCGGCGACAAGATGCTGATCGACGATCTCTCGTTCAAGCTGCCGCCGGGCGGCATCGTCGGCGTCATCGGGCCGAACGGCGCGGGCAAGACCACGCTGTTCCGCATGATCACCGGCCAGGACAAGCCCGACGCCGGCACCATCTCTATCGGCGAAAGCGTGAAGCTCGGCTATGTCGACCAGAGCCGCGATGCGCTGGACGACAAGAAGACCGTGTGGGAGGCCATCTCCGACGGCAACGAGGTCATCTATGTGGGCAAGCGCGAGATCCCCTCGCGGGCCTATTGCGCGGCGTTCAACTTCAAGGGCGGCGACCAGCAGAAGAAGGTGGGCATGCTCTCGGGCGGCGAGCGCAACCGCGTGCACCTCGCCAAGGTGCTGCAGCGCGGCGGCAACGTGCTGCTGCTCGACGAGCCCACCAACGACCTCGACGTGGAAACCCTGCGCGCCCTCGAAGAGGCGCTGGAGGATTATGCCGGCTGCGCGGTGATCATCTCGCATGACCGCTTCTTCCTCGACCGCATCGCCACCCACATGCTGGCCTTCGAGGGCGACAGCCACGTGGAATGGTTCGAGGGCAACTTCGCCGACTACGAGGAAGACAAGAAGCGCCGGCTGGGCACCGATTCGGTGATCCCCAAGCGCATCCAGTACAAGAAGTTCTCGCGGTGATGCCGGCGCGCCGCGCCGCCCGGGGGCGCTGAGGCCATGGCGGCGGGCGGGCCGGCGGCGGGCGACGGCGCGGACGCGGCGCCCGGGGCGGTGCTGGTCACCGGCGGGGCGGTGCGCATCGGCCGGCAGATCAGCCTGAGCCTTGCCGCTGCCGGCTGGCACGTCCTGGTCCATTACCGCAGCGCCGCGGCGGCGGCCGAGGCCACGGTGGCCGAGATCCGCGCCGCCGGCGGCGATGCCGATGCGCTCTGCGCCGATCTCGCCGCGCCGTCCGAGGTGGAGCGCCTGGCGGCGGCGGCGGCGGCGGCGGCGGCGCACCGGGGGCGGCGGTTCTCGGCGCTGGTCAACAATGCGGCCGGCTTCGCCTACGACACCCTCGCCACCCTCACCGAGGAGGCCTGGAACACCCATCTGGCGGTGAACCTGCGGGCGCCGGTCTTCCTCATCCGCGCCTTCGCCGCGCAGGCGGGCGAGACCGGACGGTGCGTCGTCAACATCCTCGACGACAAGATCAACGCGCCCAATCCGGATTATTTCTCCTACACCATGGGCAAGCTGGCGCTGGCCTCGGCGACGGCGACCCTGGCGCTGGCGGTGGCGCCCCGGGTGCGGGTCTGCGGCATCGCCCCGGGCCTCACCCTGCCGAGCGGCGATCAGACCCAGGACGCTTTCGCCCGCGCCCACCGGGCCAATCCGCTGGGCCGCGGCTCGACCCCGGCGGAGATCGCCGATGCGGTGCTCTTCATTCTCGGCTGCCAGGCGCTGACCGGCCAGATCCTGGTCATCGACGGCGGCCAGTCGCTGGTCAATCCCGGCCGCGACGTCGCCTTCCTGCCCTAGAGCGTTTCCCGATCGGATAAGAAACACTCTATAATCAAAGCCTTAGACTGTCTCCAGCGAGAGGTTCGCAGAAGATGGCCTGTGTAATCAACGTATTGCAGCACCCCGGCGTTTCCATGAGACCCTGGCGTGCCGCAAGGCCGAGGGTCCCGATGATGCGTACCCGGAAGGCTTCCGCTGCGATGGAGGATGTCATCACCACCCCCCTGCCCGGCGCCGCCATGCGGCTGGTGCGCCATGCATTGCTGCTGGACGATTTCGAGGTCTCCGCCTCCATCGGCATCCACGATTTCGAGAAGGCCGGGCCGCAGCGCCTGTTCGTCAGCGTGCGCCTGATGCTGGACCCCGCGATGGTCGCCCGCGACGACGACATCGCCACCGTGGTGGACTACGACTTCCTGCGCGAGGGCGTTCGGACGCTGGTGGCGCAGCGCCACTACCACCTGCAGGAGACGCTGGTGGCCGACATCCTGGCCCTGTGCGGCAGCCGGCCGGGGGTGATCGGCGCCCGGGTCTCCTCGCGCAAGCCGGACGTCTATCCCGACTGCGCCGGGGTCGGCTACGAGGCCGAGGCCGAGTTCACCCGATAGCGCCCGCGCGGCAGGCTTGAGTGGCAAGCAGGCCGGAAGGGACGGGACGGCCCCAGGCCCTCCCGCCTCAGGCCGGCGGATCCGCCGGCATATGGGGCAGCGCGGCCGGCGGCCCGGGCAGCGCCGAGGGCGCGGGCGCCGAGATCGCCTCGCCGGCCGCAGCGCCGTCCTCCGGCGCCTTGCCTGACCCCTGCCCTGTCCCCGGCAACGGCGCGATCCGGCGATGCAGGTGCACCATCAGCGCCGTTCCGTAGACCGGGATGATCAGGTTCAGGATCGGGATGAACAGGATCGGCGCGATGAGGAAGCCGGCGATGAACACCGACACCGCATGGGCCTTCCGCAGCGCCCGCGCCTCTTCCGGCGTGCGGTAGCGCATGGCCGCGAGCTCGAAATATTCCCGGCTCAGCAAATAGGCGTTGGCCACCAGGAAGACGACGATATTGACCCCCGGCACCAGCAGCAGCGCCAGCGCGGCGAGGTTCACCAGCAGCACCAGCCCGAAGAAGCGGATGGTGTAGACCAGCGAGCGCAGGAACGGCAGCGGCCGCCCGCCCGGATCGTCCGGATAGCTCGCCGCCTCCACCCGCTTGGCCACGTCGTCGACGAACAGGCCGGCGACCATGGAGGACACCGCCGGCACCAGGTAGAAGGCGGCGAACAGCAGCCCCAGGGCGGCGATCACCGCGATTGTGGCATCCACCCAGGGGTGGAACGGGGTATCGACGAAATAGGCGAGCGCCGATTCGAACAGGACGGCGACCGCGAGCAGGATGACGAGCGCCAGCGCTATGCTCTTCAGCAGCACCCCGCGCAACAGCGGGGAGAAGGTCTGGCGCAGGGCGTCGTAGGCGGCTGCAAGCATGCTGGGATCCCGGTATGAACGCGCCCGAGGCTTATACCAAAGGCACGCCGGATTGAATCATGCGCCTTTGGTGAAACGCGGGCAGCACGCCAGCGCCATCGGGGCGAAAGCGCGCATGCACCGGGGCCGCGGGCAGCAACGATATCCAGCAAAGCCTCTGGGCGAAGACGGATCAAGGGCATCTGATCCGCCCGCCGGGCGCCGATCGCACCTGAAGCCTCCCCCATCGGCAATGCCGCAGGCCGCCGAAAAGCCCGGCCAGCCGACCCCGCGAGGGTTTGTGGAAGGCTAGGCGCCTGCTGGCGCCGACGAAGCTCCACCGGCAACGTCCTGGTCGCCGGGCCGGAGAGAACGCCGCCGCGATGCCGCGCATCAGGCCAGGTTTTCGACGCCCCGGGTGGCGGACGCATGCTGTGGAGCGACCCGTCCGATTTTCCAAACACGCTCCCAAGCGCGCCCCGGGATCCCCTCGCGGCGACACCCCGGCAGGGTTTCCGTGGCCCGGCCGCCACCCTGCGACGCCAACGCCGCTGCACGGCGCGCCAGCTTCCTTATATTGCCGTAATCGGACCTTAGGCGGACCTAACGGCATGCGGGGGCGCATGCGGGACGGCGCCCGGGCCGTCCGGTGAGGCATCCGTCCCTTCGGGACGGTATGTGAACATCGATATCCAGCGCCCCGGTGCATTTCGGAACTGATTCCAGCCATGACGCTTCCTGGTCTGCCGCGCTTCCGCAACCGTCGGGCCTGGTTGCTGCCGATGGTGCTCGCTTTCCTCGCGCTCGCCCCCGGGGCGGCGTCGGCGGAAAGCGCACCGGCCGCCGTGCCGGCACCCGCACCCGCCATATCGGTGGTGACCCCGCGGCAGGAGACGCTGACCGAGACCCTGCTCGTGACCGGCACCCTGATCCCCCGCGAGGAGATCCAGGTGGGCCCCGAGATCGAGGGCTACCGGCTGGTGGAAATCCTCGCCGAAGCCGGCGACCGGGTGGAAAAGGGCCAGGTGCTGGCCCGGCTCGCCCGCGACGTGCTGGAAACCCAGCTCGCCCAGAATACTGCGGCGGCCGCCAAGGCGCGCGCCACCATCGCCCAGCAGCGCGCCACCCTCGACCAGACCCTGGCCCAGGAGACCGAGGCCATGGCCGCGGTGGACCGCTCCCGCCAGCTCCGCAAGTCCGGCACCGTCTCGCAGGAGGCGCTGGACGAGAAGGAGCGCGCGGTGAAGGTGGCCAGCGCGCAGGTGGCGGCGGCCCGGGAGGGCCTCGTCGCCGCCGAGGCGGAGGCCGTCTTCGTGCAGGCCCAGCGCGACGAGATCGAGCTGCGCCTCAAGCGCACCGACATCCGCGCGCCGGATGCCGGCATCGTGCTCTCCCGCGATGCCCGGCTCGGCGTCATCGCCCTCTCGGCCCGCGCCACGCCGCTGTTCCGCATCGCCGCCGGCGGCGCCATCGAGCTGGAGGCGGAAGTGCCGGAGGGCGCCATGCCGCGCATGGCCACGGGCCAGGCCGCGCAAGTGACGCCGGCCGGCTTCGACGCCCCGGTGAAGGGCTCGGTGCGGCTGATCTCCGCCGAGGTGGACAAGGCCTCGCGCCTCGGCCGGGTGAAGATCGCCCTCGATGCCGATCCGCGCCTCAAGCCCGGCGCCTATGCCCGGGCCACCATCACCATCGGCGCCCGCGCCGGCGCGACGCTGCCGCAGTCGGCGGTGCTGTTCGACGCCGACGGGCCCTACGTGCTGGTGGTGCGGGACGGGATCGTGGTCGAGCGGCGCATCGTCGCGGGCCTCAAGGGCCACGGCCGGCTGCTGGTCGCCGAAGGCATCGCTCCGGACGACCTGGTGGTCGCCCGGGCCGGCGGCTTCCTGCGCGACGGCGACCGGATCCAGCCGGTGGCGGCTGACGCCGCGGTGACCGGCTCGGCCACGCCCGCCGACGCGCCGAAGGTGCGCTGATGGCGCTCAACGTCTCCGCCTGGGCGATCCGCAAGCCGATCCCGCCCCTCGTCCTGTTCGTCATCCTGGTCGCGCTGGGCGTGGTGCATTTCCGCAGCCTGCCGGTCACGCGGATGCCCAACATCGACCTGCCCATCGTGCTGGTCACCATCACCCAGCCGGGCGCGGCGCCGAGCGAGCTGGAAACCCAGGTCACCAAGAAGGTCGAGAATGCCATCGCCGGCGTGACCGGAGTGAAGCACATCACCTCCTCCATCTCCGAGGGCGCCAGCCTGACGGTGGTGGAGTTCTTCCTCGAGACCAACGTCGACCGGGCGGTGAACGACACCCGCGACGCGGTAACCAAGATCCGCGCCGAAATGCCGGGCTCGATCGACGAGCCGGTGAAGTTCGCCCTGACCACGGACCTGCTGCGGCTGACGTTTCCGTTCCTGCTGTTCGTCTCGCTGACCGCGCTGGCCGGAGGAATCCTCAACAGTTTCAACAAGTTCGCCTTGCCGGCGCTGACTCCGATCATCCTCAACGTGTGCATGATCGCCGGCGCACTGTGGCTGTCGCCGCATCTGGATGTGCCGATCATGGCGATGGGCTGGGCGATCCTGGCGGCGGGCATCCTGCAGTTGCTCGTCCAGTTTCCGGCGCTGCGCAAGCTCGACCTGCTGGTCCTGCCGCGCTGGGGCTGGCGTCACCCGGGCGTGCGCAAGGTCCTGCGCCTGATGGTGCCGACCCTGTTCGGCTCCTCGGTCGCACAGATCAACCTGTTGCTCGACACCCTGCTTAAAACCTGCAGCCCCCTTACCCGGTTATGTATAGCCGTTTCCCTTACTGCCCCGGAAGAGTATATTAAAACAAGAACGATTGCCGGATGGAAAAAAGACAAACCCGATCTGCATAAAAAACCGGCCGAACGCGTGGCTCGGCCGGTTGATACCTAACGCGCGAACGCGATTCCGCCTCGCCGCCCCTCCCGAGCTTGCGGCCCTCCTCACCCAAGTCCTC
>CALMSN010000319.1 GCA_937872325.1 uncultured Xanthobacter sp.
GGGGTGCGGCGCAATGGTGCTGGAGAGCTACGCCCATGCGGTGGCGCGCGGGGCGAAGATCCTCGGCGTCATCGAGGGCTGCGGCGAGATGGCGGACAATTCCCACCGCCCCCGCTCCAGCCCCGACGCCCGCCCCATCATCGGCTGCATGACCAACGCGCTGAAGGATGCCGGCGTGAGCCCGCAGGACGTGGACTACATCAACGACCACGGCACCTCGACCCCCGAAAACGACCGGATGGAATATACCGGCCTCAAGGGCGTGTTCGGCGAGGAGGCGGTGAAGGCGATCCCGATCTCCTCCAACAAGTCGATGCTCGGCCACGCCCTGACCGCGGCCGGGGCGATCGAGGCGGTGATCTCGCTGCTCACCATCGCCAACGGCCGGATCCCGCCGACCATCAACTACCATATCCCCGACCCGGCGATCCCGCTCGACGTGGTGCCGAACGTCGCCCGCGACGCCGACGTGCGGCGGGTGATCTCCAACTCCTTCGGCTTCGGCGGGCAGAACGTCTCGCTGGTGGTGACCGGCGCCCCGGCCTGAACCGGGCCGGGCGTCCTCGCGGATGCCCGTGGCCGCCCGGACGGCCTTTCCCCGGCCCCCGACGCTCGGGTAGCCGGAACCCGCAAGCCTGCGGGCTCCGCTGGTAAAGAGAGAGCCCGGCGACAGCCGGCTTCCGGATCAGCCCGGGCATCACGCCTCATGGCGAAACCGCGCCGAGACAGAGCGCATGCCCGGCATTCGCGCCCGCCTTTTGCGCTTTCCGCCTCCGGCGGGCTATATGACCGCCGTTTCCCAGATTTTCGAGAACCTCCTTCATGCGTGGCCTCCAGCTCGTCTCCGACCGCAATCTCCAGCTTGTCGACCTGCCCGAACCCGACGCCCCCGGCGCCGGCGAGGTGCAGATCCGGGTGAAGGCGCTGGCGCTCAACCACATCGACGTGTGGGGCTGGCGCGGCATGGCCTTCGCCAAGCGCAAGATGCCGCTGGTGGTGGGGGCCGAGGCGGCCGGCGAGATCGTCGCCCTCGGCGCCGACGTGCGCGGGCTAAAGCTGGGCCAGACGGTGGCCATGTACGGCGCCATGACCTGCGGCCACTGCCACAACTGCCTCAACGGCCGTGACAACCTCTGCCAGAACGTGGGCGGGGTGCTGGGCTTCCACATCGACGGCTTCGCCCGCGACGTCATCAACATGCCCGAGCGGCTGGTGATCCCGGCGCCCGAGGGGGTGAGCTTCGAGAACGCCGCCTGCGCCGGCATCACCTTCTCCACCGTCGAGCACATGCTGTTCGACAATGCGAAGCTCGAGACCGGCGAGACCGTGCTGGTGCACGCCGGCGGCTCGGGCATCGGCTCGGCCGCGATCCGGCTCGCCAAGGACATCGGCGCCACCGTCATCACCACGGTGGGCGACGACGACAAGGCGGTGAAGGCCGAGATGCTCGGCGCCGACCACGTCATCAACTACCGCAAGGACCGCTTCGAGCACGAGGTCCGCAAGATCACCAAGAAGGTGGGCGTGGACGTGGTGTTCGAGCATGTGGGCGCCGACACCTGGAACGCCTCGCTACTCTCCATGAAGCCGGGCGCGCGCCTCGTCACCTGCGGCTCCACCTCCGGGGTCAGCGTGCAGATGAACCTGATGCAGTTGTTCCAGCGCCAGTACAAGATCTTCGGCTCGTTCGGCGCCACCATCCGCAACGTGGCCGAGGGCCTTGCCAAGATGGGCCGCGGCGTCGAGCCGGTGATCGACACCGTGGTGCCGCTGGAGGACTTCAACGACGGCCTCTCGCGGCTGGAAAGCCGCAAGGTCTTCGGCAAGATCGTGGTGAAGTTCTAGGCCGGCGACCCCCATGGCCGACATCGCCAAGACCCTGCGCCGCGCCCGGCGCCGCATCCGCACGGCGCTGGCGCCGGCGGCCGAGGCGCTGGTGGCCGGCTATGTGCGCGGCTCCATCTGGTGGCTCAGGCTCTGGCCGCTGCCGGTCTCCTCTGGCGGCATGGCCTTCTGGGCCCGGCTGTTCGGCCCCTTCTTCTCGGTGTCGAAGGTGGCGCGGGCGAATCTCAAGGCCGCCTTTCCGCAGAAGAGCCCGGCCGAGATCGACGCCCTGGTGCGCGGGGTGTGGGCGAACATGGGCCGGCTCGCCGCCGACTTCGCCCAGCAGGACCGATTATGGGACTATGATCCCGCCCATCCCGAGCGGCGCGGCCGGATCGAGGTGAAGGGCGCGGAGATCTTCCAGCGCCTGCGCGACGATGGCCGCCCGGCGCTGTTCTTCACCGCCCACACCGGCGACTGGGAATTGTGCGCCATCGCCGGCGCCAAGTTCGAGGTACCGGGCGGGGTGCTCTACCGTGCCCCCAACAATGCCCGCGCCGCCGCTTTGATCGAGGAGATGCGCGCCGGCACCATGCCGGGCCTCATCCGCGCCGGCCGCGATGCCGGCCGCCTCATGGCCCGCATGCTGGGCGAGGGCCAGCACCTCGGCATGCTGGTGGACCAGTACTGGACCGGCGGGCCGCAGGTGATGTTCTTCGGCCGGCCCTGCGCCACCAATCCGACGCTGGCCCGGCTCGCCCGCCAGTTCGACTGCCCGGTGCACGGGATGCGGGTGATCCGCCTGCCGGGCGCCCGCTTCCGGGTGGAGATCACCGAGGAGATCGCCCTGCCCCGCGACGCCGAGGGGAAGATCGAGGTGGTGGGCGCCATGCAGGCGGTGACCTCGGTGATCGAGGGCTGGGTGCGGGAATATCCGGACCAGTGGCTGTGGCTGCACCGCCGCTGGCGGTGAGGCGATCAGCCGAGGCGGGTTAACCGGTTTCGGGTTGCACGCACGGTGACCCCTCTCCCGCTTGCGGGGAGAGCCGGGAGGGGGAAGCCTGTCCGCATTGCCACGAGGGCCGGAAGGGGCCTCGGCCTTGCCTCTCCCCGGCCCCGCATGCCTTCTCCCAGCGACGCATGCCCCCACCCCTCCCCCGCAGGCGGGAGAGGGAGACTGGCTAGTATTGCGTTCAAGCTGACCCGATGCCCCGACCCGATAGTCCTTGCCCCGCCGGGACCAATCCGATAAAGCCGCGCTTTCCTTTTTGCGGTGTGAGGGTGAGATGAGCGTGCCGGTTGTGGCCGTCATCATGGGCAGCCAGTCTGATTGGGAGACCATGCGGCACGCCACGGAGACGCTGGCGGCGCTCGGCATCGCGCATGAGGCGCGCATCGTCTCCGCCCACCGCACGCCGCAGCGGATGTACGACTTTGCCCGCGGCGCCAGGGCGGCGGGCCTCAAGGTGATCATCGCCGGCGCCGGCGGCGCGGCCCACTTGCCGGGCATGGTGGCCGCGCTCACCTCGCTGCCGGTGTTCGGCGTGCCGGTCGAATCCAAGGCGCTGTCGGGCGTGGATTCCCTTTATTCCATCGTGCAAATGCCCGCAGGCGTGCCGGTTGGAACCTTGGCGATCGGCAAAGCCGGCGCTATCAATGCAGCGCTTCTGGCCGCCAGCGTGCTCGCGCTGTCCGACGGCGCGCTGGCAGCCAAACTCGCCGCATGGCGCAAGCAACAAACCGACGCCGTCTCCGAACGGCCATAAGGATCTCCGGTGACTTCATCGAAACAAGTGGCGCTGAAACCCGGCGACACGGTGGGTATTCTGG
>CALMSN010000320.1 GCA_937872325.1 uncultured Xanthobacter sp.
GGCCGTCGATGCCTCCAAGCGCCGCCACCAGCGAGCCGAGCTCGCGGTTGATGCGATAGATGAAGAGATCGATGGCGCGCTGGGCCCCGGGCTCGGCCTCCGCCTTCTCCCGCAGCTCGCGCATGTCGTTGGAGATGCCGGAGACGCCGAGCAGGCCGCACTTGGTATAGAGGAAGTGCTCGGCGTCCGCCGCGCTCATGGCCATCTCGCGCTGGAGGTAGAAGATCACCCCCGGATCGATGGTGCCGCAGCGGGTGCCCATCACCAGCCCGTCGAGGGCCGAGAAGCCCATGGTGCTGGCCACGCTGCGCGAGGCTTCATAGGCGCACAGGCTCGCCCCCGAGCCGAGATGCGCCGCCACCACCCGCCCGGTGGCAAGGCGCGGGTCCACCTTGGGGAACTGGGTGGCGAGATAGGCGTAGGACAAGCCGTGGAAGCCGTAGCGCTTCACCCCGGCGTCGGTCATCGACTGGGGGATGGCGAAGAGCTGGGCGATCTCCGGCTGGGTGCGGTGGAAGGCGGTGTCGAAGGCCGCCACCTGCGGCAGGCCGGGCACCCGGCGGGCGATGATGCGGATCGGCTCGATGCTGCGCGGCTGGTGCAGCGGCGCCAGTGGGGAGAGCCGGTCGAGCTCGGTGATGAGCTCGGAGGTGAGGCGCATCGCATGGGTGTATTTCGCCCCGCCATGCACCACGCGGTGCCCCACCGCGGTCAACTGGTGCCCCTCGCGATGGGTGACGATCCAGTCATAGAGGTAGGCCAGCGCCTCCTCGAAGCCGAACTGGCCGTCGCCCTCCCAGCGCCGGTCGCCCACCGTGGCGCCGTCATGGTCCTTCGCCTTGAAGTGCGGATCGGTGCCGAGGCCCTCGAACTGGCCGCGATAGATGCGGTTGGGCACGTCGGCCCCGTCGTCGACGAAGACCTGGAACTTGAGGGAGGAGGAGCCTGCATTGAGGACGAGCTGCGCCTTCGCCATGGTCAGGCCCTCACCGCCTTGGAGGCCGTGCGCTGCGCCTCGGCCAGGAGCGAGGCGACGGCGCAGGAGGCAAGCCTGGTGGACTTCGAATCCGCCCGGCTGGTCAGGATGATGGGCACCCGCGCCCCCAGCACGATGCCGGCGGCATCCGCCCCGGCGAGGAAGGACAGGCTTTTCGCCAGCATGTTGCCGGCCTCCAGGTCCGGCACCAGCAGGATGTTGGCCCGCCCCGCCACCGGCGAGCGGATGTGCTTGATCCGCGCCGAGCCGAGGTCGATGGCGTTGTCGAGGGCCAGCGGGCCGTCGACGATGGCGCCGGTGATCTGGCCGCGATCGGCCATCTTGCACAGGGCCGCCGCCTCCAGGGTGGAGGGCACGTTGGGGTTCACCGTCTCCATGGCCGAGAGGATGGCCGCCCGCGGCTCCGGGAAATGCAGCGCCTGGGCGAGGTCGATGGCGTTCTGCAGGATGTGGCACTTGTCCACGAGGTTCGGTGCGATGTTGATGGCCGCGTCGGTGATGATCAACGCATCGGGATGGCTCGGCACATCCATGATGAAGCAGTGGCTGATGCGGCGCGCGGTCCGCAGGCCGGTGTCGCGGGCAACCACTGCGGCCATCAGCTCGTCGGTGTGAAGCGAGCCCTTCATCAGCGCCTCGGCCTCGCCGGCGCGCACCAGAGCGACCGCCTTGTCCGCCGCATCGTGGCTGTGGGCGGCCTCCACCTGGCGAAAGGCGGAGATGTCGAGCCCGGAGGCGACGGCCGTCGCCGCGATCCGCGCCGAGGGGCCCACCAGGATGGGCGCGATGAGGCCGAGCTCCGCCGCTTCCAGCGCCGCCCCGAGGGAGACCTCGTCGCACGGGTGCGCCACCGCCACCTTCAGGGGCGGCAGGGCCTGCGCCGCGGCGATCAGGCGGTCGTACTTGGCATGCGGCAGCGGCGGGGAAAACGCGTCGGCCAAGACCGACATCGTGGGCATCCTGTGGTCCCGCCGTCAGGTGTGGCCCTGTCCGATACGGAAGGGAGCGCCCTGTCCGAGCGAGCTCGCGCGATATTTGCGCATCAGGCAGGTAGCCGCAGGATGCTCGGGCGTTCCATGGCACAAATCAACTTCTGATTTCGCCGTCGCCGGCCTACCCCCAGCACGATACCGCGCCTGGCCGGACGGGCTCCGCGTGAACGGCCGCGGGCGGCCAAAACGATCCGAACCCGGGGCCGGAGGGTCGGCGTCCGGGGGCGGACTGCACACCCGCGCGGGCTGGCGTGACATGCGGGGCTCCTCAGGTCCGGATCGTTTCCGGATCGAGGCCCAATTCACCTCCTCAAAGCGAATTTGCCGCCCTCATTGAGCCGCTTCGGCAGCTCGATGAGGGCGGCAAATCCGTTACCGTTCAATGATCTGGATCTGGTCGTCCCGGCACATCCCCGCTTTGCGGGTTCATGTGCCCGAATCCGGCCTACGCGCCGGCAAGCCGGCGGCGGTTGGCGCTCACCCGGCGGCGATAATGGGCGAGCGCCTTGCGCGACGCCCCGTCCGGCGAGAGGCCGAGGCTTCCGGTGAGCGCCATTTGCTGCAGCGCAATGCCAGCATCAATCTTCTCCCGGACCATGCGCTCCGCTTCCGCGTGCGCCCCGGGGCCGCCCTTCGCCAGGGCCATCATCCTCAGCCCGATCACCATCGCCGACTCGACGCCGAGGTCCATCGCGTCGAAACCCACCGACGTCCACAAGTTGCGGTGTCTTTTGACCATGCCGTTCCCCTTCGAAATCCAACCGCCATAGGGACTTCCGCAAAACGCGGCCCTCCCGTTGGCTCAAGGCCTGCCCGCCGGCGCACCGACCGCGAGCGAAGCAGTATGCGGCCAGTGTACCGGATCGCGGCCCGACCGGTTAGGCATTTTGTGCACTGCACACATGACGAGATTGCGATGGCTCCCCGCAACCGCTGCGGCGGCTGGTTCCGCCCTCGGGACAAACTTGCTATCGCTCGGGGGCGCGGCGTCTCCCGGCAGGCGAGGCGGCCGTCCCGGAGACTTGGGCCATGAGGGACGAGGCGGGCATCGACGACGCGGGGATTCTCAAGGCGTTGTTCCAGGCGGCGCTCGCAGCCGCGCTGCCGGACGGCAGGTTCGCGCCCCTTCTGCCGGCGCCGCCGCGCGGGCGCACCATCGTCATCGGCGCCGGCAAAGCCGCCGCGCGCATGGCGCAGGCCTTCGAGGTGGAGTGGGGGCGGCCGTGCGAAGGCCTGGTGGTGACTCGCTACGGTCATGCCTGCCCCACCCGCCGCATCGAGGTGGTGGAGGCCGCCCATCCGGTGCCGGACGCCGCGGGCCTCGCCGCGGCCCGCCGGATCCTGGCGCTGGCCGAGGGCGCGGGGCCGGATGATCTCGTGGTGTGCCTGATCTCCGGCGGCGCCTCGGCTTTGCTCGCTTTGCCGGCCGCGGGGCTCACCCTGGCGGACAAGCAGGCCATGAACGCTGCGCTGCTGCGATCGGGGGCGCCCATCGGCGTCATGAACATGGTGCGCAAGGCGCTGTCCGCCATCAAGGGCGGCCGGCTCGGCGCCGCCATCGCCCCGGCCCGGGCGGTCCCCTACCTCATCTCCGACGTGCCGGGCGACGATCCCGCCGCCATCGGCTCAGGCCCCACCCTGCCCGGGCGGGTCGATCCGGAGGCGGTGCTGGCGGCGCTCGCCGACTGGGGCATCACGCCCTCGGCGACGGTGGCCCGGGTGATCCGCGACAACGCCTTGCGATCCGCTGCGCCCCCCGAGCACGCTGTGCACCTGATCGCCACCCCCATGATGGCGCTGGAAGCGGCCGCCGCGCGGGCGCGCGACTTCGGGCTGGCGCCGCTCATCCTCGGCGACGCCATCGAGGGCGAGGCGCGGGAGGTGGCGCGGGTGCTGGCCGGCATCGCCCGCGCCTGCGCCGCCCACGGCCATCCGGCCCGGCCGCCCTGCGTCCTGCTCTCCGGCGGCGAGACCACGGTGACGGTGCGCGGGCACGGCCGCGGCGGGCGCAACGCCGAGTTCCTGCTAGCCCTTGCGCTGGCCCTGGACGGTGCCGCCGGGATCAGCGCCCTGGCCTGCGATACCGACGGCATCGATGGCAGCGAGGACAATGCCGGCGCCTGGTTCGATTCGGGGTTCCTGGATCGGGCCCGCCAGCGCGGGATCGACCTGAAGGAGCGGCTGGCGGAGAATGACGCCTACGCCGTCTTCAGCGCTCTGGGCGGCCTCGTCACAACTGGGCCCACTTTGACCAATGTCAATGATTTCAGGGCGGTACTTGTCAGATAAGAAAGACTTCGACGGGCCGCACCCCGCTTTCCGGCACGAACAAGGCAAAGGCCTGTTCGCGCCGCGCACCTCCCCTGCGCCTGGCGCATGGAGTCAATATTCCATTAGATATCAAAGTCCTGAGACGATGATTTTCCGTTCCTTAACGGAGGGTTAACGTCAGATCTCTTGACGTTTGCTGCACTGCACATAGTTTGAGAGGCGGAGGAACCGGGAGGGCATCCACGACGCCAAGTGTGGAGACCAATATGACCGATACGGTCACGCCGGGGATTATTCGCAAGCTGTGGGCTGGAGAGAGCGAAGTATTTCGTGATCACCTGCTCAGGCTCGATGCGGAAAGTCGCCGGCTCAGGTTCGGCTCAGCGGTATCCGTTGAATTCATCGATCGCTATGCGTCTCGGGCCTTCCGGGGCGGAACCGTGGTCCATGGGTATTTCGTCGACGGCGTGCTGCGCGCGGCGGCCGAACTCTATCCCCTCGGGGATGTCCTGCCGGATGAGGGCGAGGCGGCCTTCAGCGTCGAGCGGGACTACCAGAATCACGGCCTCGGCACGGTGCTGCTGGAGCGTGTCATCCTCTCCGCCCGCAATCGCGGCATCCGCACGCTCTGCCTGAGCTGCCTCGCGCAGAACCGGCGGATGCAGCAGATCGTCCGCAAGTTCAATGCGGAGATGACCTTCGATACCGGCGACGTGGTGGCCGAGCTCACCGCTCCGTTCCCCACCGCCATGTCCCTGGCGCGGGAAGCCGCGGCGGACGCCCGCGGCGTGGCCGGGGCAGTGCTGCAGGCGCAGCGTCTGGCCACCGGCCGGCTGTTCGAGATGCTGATCCCCGGCGCCGAAGCGCTGCCCGCCGCGGTTGCCGGCCGGCCATCCGCGCAGATCATCACGTTCAGCCGATAACCGGCTGAACACGCCATCCGGGCAACGGGGCGCGTCACCTTGCGGGGACGCGCCCCGTTTTCGTTTCGGAGGCGCTCCCGCACGGGTTGAAAGGGCGAGGCGAGCCTGGGGAGGCGTCATCCAAGTCATTGAACGGGCGCGGAACCGGCTTTGGGGCCTTTAACAAAGGCTCCGGGGTCGGCTGACCGGGCTTTTCGCCTCCTGCGGCGTTGCCGCCCCTCGCCCAGGCTTACGGCATCGACTGCGTTCGGCGTTTGGCAGGAGACGCAAAAGTCCTCGGCCATCCTCGGCCCGGAAGTGTTGCCAGAATTGCTGTTAGAAGCTCTTGGGGCTTTTACCAAAACCTCATGGGATCTGCTGGCTGGGTCTTTCGGTCCTCCGCCGCCCAGAGGTTTTGTTAGAAGCTCTTAATGGGCCCCGCTCTTGGACAGGTTCACCACCACCACGCCGGCGATGATCAGCCCCAGGCCGATGAGCGCCGGCCGGTCCAGCGCCTGGCCGTAATAAATCCAGCCGAACCCGGCCACCAGCACGATCCCCGCCCCCGACCAGATGGCGTAGGAAATGCCCACCGGGATGTCTTTCACCGTCATGGCCAGGCAGTAGAAGGCCACGCCGTAACCCAGCACCACGAGCAGGGACGGCAGCAGACGGGTGAAGCCCTCCGTCGCATTGAGCGCGGACGTGGCCGCCACCTCGGCCAGGATTGCGACAGCCAAGTAAAGGTAGCTCATGGGGTTCCTGCACCCGCGGATAGGGGCGCCTCCTGGTTCGCCCGTACCATAGGGGGCTGGCCGGCGAGGCTCCAGGACCTTTCAGGTGACACGCGGCCACGGCGGTCCGGATCGCTGCCGCGCGACAGTGGCGAGAGCGCAGCGGATAGCACGTCGTCGCATGGGCCTCGGCAGCCGGCCCTCGCACGGCGGACCCGGATCCGGCCCAATTCCACGGCGGCGCAGCCCGCAGGCGCCCCGCGCGGTCCATCCCACATGAGGTTTGGAGCCGACGCCGATCGGATGACACCGGTCTCATTGCAGAGCGGGGGTGGCGGAGCAGGCCGGGACCAGTCCAGGCAATCCGCCGCGTCATTGGAAATTCCGCCCCTTCGGCATCGCGGCGAAGACCGAGTCCGGCCCCGGCTGGAGGGCGGCCGGCCCCGCCCGGTCCCACAAAGCGGCGGGATCGGGCGGCGGCGGCGCACCGCGCTCCATGGCGGCAATCATCTGGCGCAGGCGTGCGAGGCCAGCCGCGCTGCGCCCGGGACGCGGATCTGACATGAGGCTCGCGCCCCATTTGTTCACTTTATGTTCTGATACATTCCGGAACCCGGCGGCAGAGTCAAGCCGGTTTCGAAGAGGGGGGCAGGTCCGCTCGAACCGCATCCTGAGCTGAACGCCCTCCAGCTCGCGCAGGAGCGTTGGGGCGGGCGCGCGCGCGCCCGCCAGCCGTCCGGGCACATGGGGGGAGGCTCCCCCCTTCCCGCCCGAACGCATCTATTGCCGCGTCCGGGATTGCGGATCGGAACCCGGAAGCAACACGGCGCCGGGTGGGTGGAGGCGCCACCCGGCCCTCAAACCCCAATCCTCAAGCTGCCTCCGGAGGGCAAAGTTGGAGATGCGCGGCCGGCGGGCGATCCGCTATGGTGCCGGTCCCTCCGGCCCAACAGACGAGCCTGCCCCGTGTCCTCCGCTTCCTTCACGCCTGCCGATGCCGATTTCGAGGCCAGGGTCCGCGACAGCTTCGCCCGCCAGCCTTTCATGGCCACCCTCGGCGCCAGCCTCGGGGCGGTTGCGCCGGGCACCGCGGAGGGGGTTCTGCCCTACCGCGACAGCGTGACCCAGCAGCACGGCTTCTTCCATGGCGGGGCCATCGGCGCCATCGCCGACACCGCCGGCGGCTACGCCGCCTATACGCTGTTTCCGGCCGGGGCCACCGTGCTCACCGTGGAGTACAAGATCAACATCATGGCGCCCGGCAGGGGCGAGCGCCTGGTGGCCGTCGGCCGGGTGGCCCGCTCCGGCCGCACGCTGAGCGTCGTCGCCACCGACGTCCATGCCGAGGCGGGCGGCGTGCGCACCCATTGCGCCACCGCCAGCCAGACCCTCATCTGCATCCTGGGCAAGGGCGACGGCAAGGGCATGTCCTGACAGGCCCCCGCCATGCGCTTTCCCGCCCCGCTGATCCCGGCCGTCCTGCTGCGCCGCTACAAGAGGTTCCTCGCCGACGTGGTGCTGCCCGATGGCAGCGAGACCTGCGTCCATGTCGCCAATTCCGGCGCCATGCTGGGGCTCGCGACCCCCGGCAGCCGGGTGTGGCTTTCCCGCTCGGACAATCCGGCGCGCAAGCTCAGCCTCTCCTGGGAGATGGTGGAGGCGGATTTCGGCGCCGGCCCGGAGTTGGTGGGGGTCAACACCATGCATCCCAACCCCCTGGTGGCGCAGGCCATCCCGCAGGGACAGGGGCCGGCCCTCGCCGGCTATGTCCGCCTGCGCGGCGAGGTGCGGTACGGCACCAACGGCCGCACCGACGTCCTGCTGGAGGACGACGCCCGCCCGCCTTGCTTCGTCGAGGTGAAGAACGTCCATCTCATGCGCGCGCCGGGCGCCGCCGAATTCCCCGATTGCGCCACCGCGCGCGGCGCCAAGCATCTCGCCGAGCTGGCGGCGGAGGCAAGGGCCGGACACCGGGCGGTGATGGTCTATCTCAGCCAGATCGGCTCGGCCCGGCAGATCGGCCTCGCCCGCGACCTCGATCCCGCCTATGGCCGCGCCTTCGATCTGGCGCGGGCGGCGGGGGTGGAGGCCATCGGCCTCGTCTGCCGGCTGGACACCGGGGAGATCCGGGTGGAGCGCGGAATCCCCATGGTCGGCTGAGGCGGGCATTTCCTGCATCCGCCGCCCGAGCGATGCCCGAGACGCCGCGCCACGCTTGCTTTGGCGCCAGCTTGGCCTAAATCTGGAGGCACGATAATCGGCGCTGCGTCGCCGCCCGCCGGGAAAGGCGACACGATGAACTATGTAGAGGCGGCCCATGCGCCGCTGAAGAAGACCGGCCATATCAAGCTGTACGGCCCGGAGGGCTTCGAGTGCATGCGCCGCGCCGGGGCGCTGGTCGCCAAGGCGCTGGACGAAGTCGCCGCCCTCGTCGCACCGGGCGTCTCCACCGCCGCCATCGACAAGCTGGTCTTCGAGTTCGCCATGGACCACGGCGCCCTGCCGGCGACGCTGATGTACCGCGGCTACCGATTCTCGGTGTGCACCTCCATCAACCACGTGGTCTGCCACGGCATGCCCAACGCCCGGCCGCTGCGCGACGGCGACATCGTCAACGTGGACGTGACGCTGATCCTCGACGGCTGGTACGGCGATTCGAGCCGCATGTACCCGGTCGGCAACATCCCGCGGCGGGCCGAGCGGCTGCTCGAGGTGACCTATGAATCGATGATGCGCGGCATCGCCGCCGTCCGCCCCGGCGGGCATGTGGGCGACATCGGCGCCGCCATCCAGGACTATGTGGAGCCGCAGCACATGAGCGTGGTGCGCGACTTCTGCGGCCATGGCGTCGGCCAGGTCTTCCACGACGAGCCCAACATCGTGCATGTGGGCCGGCGCGGCGAAGGCCCGCAGCTCGTGCCGGGCATGATCTTCACCGTCGAGCCGATGATCAATCTCGGCCGCCCGCACGTGAAGGTGCTGACCGACGGCTGGACCGCGGTCACCCGCGACCGCTCGCTCTCCGCCCAGTTCGAGCATACGGTGGGCGTGACCCAGACCGGGGTGGAGATCTTCACCCTGAGCCCCGGCGGCCTCCACCAGCCGCCCTACCGGATCGCCGGGGAGACCCTGCCCGAGCACCGCTGAGCCGGGCGCCTCTCCCGGCCACGAGGGGCTCGCGCAGCGGCAAGCCCCTCGCCCTTCCACGGCGGCCCCCAGGCATGACCGGCCGCTCGCGCCGCCCGGCGCACGCATCCCAATCCGATCACGGCAGAAAGACCATGGAGCCCGAGGACGGCCTGAACGAGGCGCCCCATTTCCACGGTCACCGTGACCGTCTCAGGGCGCGGTTTCGCGAGGCCGGCCCCGCCGCCCTCGCCGACTACGAGCTGCTGGAGCTGGTGCTGTTCCGCGCCGTGCCGCGGCGCGACGTGAAGCCGCTCGCCAAGGCGCTGGTGGACCGCTTCGGCTCCTTCGCCGAGGTGGTGGCCGCTCCGCCGGGGCTGCTGGCCGAGATCCCGGGGGTAAAGGACGCCATCATCACCGAGCTGAAGGTGGTGGAGGCGGCCGCCCAGCGGCTCGCCCGCGGCCAGATGAAGCGGCGCCGGGCGCTGTCCTCCTGGAGCGCGGTCATCGACTACTGCCGGACCGCCATGGCCTATGCCGAGCGCGAGCAGGTGCGGGTGCTCTTCCTCGACAAGCGCAACCAGCTCATCGCCGACGAGGTTCTGCAGACCGGAACCGTGGACCATGCCCCGGTCTATCCGCGCGAGGTGGTGAAGCGGGCGCTGGAGGTCTCAGCCTCGGCCTTGATCCTGTTGCACAACCATCCCACTTGGCCCTGTTTGATCACGATGGATCACGCTCAAGCAGCGTAAAACAATGGCTTTTTTTGGGTTGTCGCAGGGGCGGATACCATGGCATAGTGGGGGCGGTTTTAAGGGGATCGGAGCCCTTTTTGACCCCAGTTGCCGGCACCACAAACCCGTCTGGCGACCCCACCAAAAAGCCGATGGAGAACCCCAGTGCCGAGCCTTACAGATGGAGAAATACGCCGCGCCCTGAAGCAGGTTGAGCAGACCCAAAAACAGCTAAGCCTCGTTGACGGCGAAGGACACGGCACCGGCCGCCTGGTCCTCGTCATGAAGCCGATGCCTACCCGTGTGACTGCGGACTGGATGGCGCAGCAATGGCGCGATCAGAAGCGGATCAAGAAGAAGCTCGGCTCATATCCGGCGATGCCGCTCAGCAAGGCGCGAGAAGTGTACAACCGCGATTTCGCGGGGATGATTCAGAAGGGCCGCAGCATCAAGATCGCCGGAGACACCCGCCCCGGTACGGTCGCTGACCTGTTCGAAGCCTATGTCGCGGCCCTCAAGGAGGCCGGAAAGCCATCTTGGAAAGAAGCCGAAAAGGGCCTCAACAAAATCGCCGATACGCTCGGGCGCAACCGCCCGGCACGCGACATCGAACCGGAAGAGATCACGGCGATCATTCGCCCGATCTATGAGCGTGGGAAGCGGTCAATGGCCGACCATGTGCGATCCTACATTCGATCCGCATATAGCTGGGGTCTTAAATCCGAGCATGACTACCGCTCGACCGCAGCGCGCCGCTTTCGGCTCGTTTACAATCCGGCGGCGGGCATTCCGACAGAGCCCAAGAACGTCGGCACACGCTGGCTGGACGAAGATGAGTTCCTCCGGCTCTATCGGTGGCTGGAATGCCCCGACACGCCGGTCCACCCGCCCTATGCCCGTGCCGTCAGGATTCTCCTGTTGACCGGCCAGCGCGTCGAGGAGATCGCGCGTCTGCATGTCGATCAGTGGGACGCCAAGGAGCGGATCATCGACTGGTCCAAGACCAAGAACGGTAAACCCCACGCCATTCCTGTGCCCAAGATCGCGGCGGATCTCATCGAAGAGATAAAGCCCAACGAGCATGGCTGGTTTTTCCCATCGGCCAAAGACCCGTCAAAGCCCGTCAGCCACGGAACGCTCTACTCTTTTATGTGGCGCCAGCGCGAACGTGAGGTCATCCCTGTGGTGACGAACCGCGACCTTCGGCGCACATGGAAAACGCTTGCCGGCAAGGCCGGGCTCTCAAAGGAAATACGCGACAGGATTCAAAACCATACGCTTCAGGACGTCAGCTCGAAACATTATGATCGCTGGAACTACATGGCCGAGAAGCGCGCGGGCATGGCGAAGTGGGACAAGTTCGTCCGCGCCATGCTGGCGAAGAAGCGCCTGAAGGCGGCAGCTTGATGACGCGGCCGCCCAAATCCCCCGCCCCGCGTCGCGCCGGGACAGCCGCGCCGGCCGCCGACATCGACCCGCAAAGCTATGCTGCGTTCGTCGGCGACCTGAAGCAGAGGATCATCGAAGCCCGGCACCGCGCCAGCCTGTCGGTCAACCGCGAGATGATCCTGCTCTACTGGACCATTGGGCGGGATATTCTCACCCGGCAGGTGCGTGAGGGTTGGGGCGCCAAGGTCGTCGACCGGCTCGCCGGGGATCTCCGTCAGGCGTTCCCCGAAATGACCGGGCTTTCGTCCCGAAACCTCAAATATATGCGGGCCTTGGCCGATGCCTGGCCCGATCCCGAAATTGTGCAACGGATCGTTGCACAATTACCGTGGGGCCATAACGTCAGCCTGCTCGATACCGTAAAGGCGCCAGAAGAACGCGCCTGGTATGCCCGGCAGGCCATCGAGCATGGCTGGACGCGGCCCGTCCTTGTCCATCAGATCGAGAGCAATTTGTTCGCCCGCCAAGGCAGCGCGCTAACCAATTTCTCACGAACCTTGCCGGCCGCGCAATCCGAACTTGCCCAACAGCTTCTCAAAGACCCCTACACCTTCGACTTCCTCTCGCTCGGCCCGGACATGCTGGAGCGCGATCTCGAACGCGGGTTGATCGAACATCTGCGCGCGCTGATCCTCGAACTCGGCAAGGGTTTCGCCTTCGTCGGGAGCCAGTATCATCTCGAAGTGGGCGGTCAGGATTATTACCTCGACCTGCTTTTCTATCACCTCCGTCTGCGCTGCTTCGTGGTGATCGAACTGAAGATCGAAGACTTCAAGCCCGAGTTCGCGGGCAAGATGAATTTCTACCTCTCGGCCGTCGACGACCAGCTCCGTCACCCGGACGATCAGCCGACCATCGGCATCATTCTCTGCAAAGGCCGCAACGAGGTGATCGTCGAATACACCTTGCGCGACACCAGCAAGCCGATGGGCGTCGCGCAATACCGCCTCTCGCCGGTCCTGCCGCCACAGCTTCAACGCGACCTGCCGACCGTTGAGGAGCTGGCGCGCGAATTTCCGCTCATGTCCGTGGTCAAGCTCCGCATCGAGATCGAGCGGACCTTGAGGGATTTCATGATCGACAATGGCGGCACGCCGGAACGACCGGCCGGTATCACCGAGATGGTGAGCGCCCTGCAGAAGCGCAGGGTCGCGCCCGCCAGCACGAAACCGTTCCTCGCTTCGCTCCGCGTCATGCTGGAAGCCTCGCATGGTGTCGATGTGGACGGGACAAGCGCGCAGCGCGCGATCGATGTCGGCACGACGTTCCTGGCGGAACTGAGGGAGCTGCGGGCACATAGCGGAAAGGACGGCTGAATGTTCCGTCGTCTCGCCGCCTGGATCGAGAAGCGCAGACAAATCCGCCAACGCTGGCAGCAGGACGCGCGGGCGATGATCGTGAAGCACGGCCATCACGCCTATTATGAAGCGCAGCGGCTCGCCGCACGCTGTCGTGCCCAGGGGAACGGGTCCGAGTTCTGGCATTGGGCCAAGGTTGCCTCGGAGGTCGCGCGCCTGTCGCCTGATGCGGAAATGGACATGAAGGTGGTGCAGGCCATCGCCGATGAGGAAATGCGATAGCTTCGGCATCATGATGAAATGGTGGTGGGGGAAAGCCTTCCCCCTGGCCGGCGCCAAGGTCGCCGGCACACCCCCTTCTGCGGGAGATTCCCCCGCAACACCCCCTTTTAGAGTGAGAGTGCGGACGGGTTTTGTCGTGACGGGTTGAGGGCTGGGAGAGAGGCTTCCGGCGCCCGTCGCGGAGAACCGCGATGTCCAGACATGAACGCACCCCTCGGACCGGCGCCGACCGAGCGAACCTCTATGACGAAATCACCGGCAAGATCATCGCCGAGCTGGAGGCCGGCCGCGTACCGTGGGTCCAGCCCTGGGGCACCTCGGCGGCTAAGGCGCCGCTCGGCCTGCCGCGCAACGCCACGACCTCCCGTTGCTATAGCGGCATCAATGTCCTGATCCTCTGGGGGGCCGTCATCGAGCACGGCTTTCCCGGCCAGGGCTGGCTCACCTTCCGCCAGGCGCTGTCGCTTGGCGGCCATGTTCGCAAGGGTGAGCGCGGCACCACCGTCGTCTATGCCGACCGCTTCACGCCGGAGGACGAGAAGCGCCGCGCCTTCGAGGCAGGCGAGGAAGCCCACGCGATCCCGTTCCTGAAGCGCTTCACGGTGTTCAACACGGCGCAATGCGACGGCCTGCCCGACGACATCGAGGCGGCTGCGCCCCCGCCGCCGCCCGGCATGATCGAGCCCCAGGTCGAGGCGCTCATCAAGGCGACCGGCATCGACTTCCGCATCGGCGGCAACCGGGCATTCTACGTCCCGTCGCTCGACTATGTTCAGGTGCCGCCGCCGGCCGCCTATTACGAGCCGATCAACTGGCACCGGACGGCGCTGCACGAACTCGGTCACGCCAGCGGCGCAGAGCACCGGCTGAACCGAAATCTTTCCGGCTCCTTCGGCTCGAAGCTCTATTCGGTCGAGGAAATCACGGCCGAGCTGATCTCGGCCTTCTGCTGCGCCTCGCTCGGCATCGTCCCGACCGTGCGCCATGCCGACTATATCGGTTCGTGGCTGGAGGTGCTGCGCGAGGACAACCGCGCAATCGTCCGGGCCGCCTCGCAAGCGAGCAAGGCGGCGGACTGGCTCCTGTCTTTCGCGCCGGGCGCCGAGCGCCTTCCCGACACCAACGATATGCGGAGGGCCGCGTGATGCGCTTCCGCCCTGGGCATCGCCCCGAACCATATCGGGACACGTCGCGCAAACGCGCGGCGTTCCACCGCAAGCAGCGCCTCGAACGCGAGGCCCTGCCGCTCTTCGCCGAGGACATCGCCGCCACCCAGCATGGCGTCGACGAGGAAATGGCTCGCCGCACCATCTGGTGGGACGAGTATGAACGCGATCGCCGCGATCAACGCGCGGCCTGGTGGCGCAAAGGCCGTGCCCGGCTCTTTGCGCTGCCCGATCCCTTGCGCGCCCGCGTCCGCGAAATCTGGCGGACCTGCCCATATCCCGCCGATCCGGCGAGCTTCGCCGATTTCCTGCATCAGATCGCCGTCGGCAAGCTCGATCCCGAACGGCCGCCATGGGTCTTCCATCAGGCGCGCTCGGCCCGCATCACCCGCAATCCGTCGAGCTTCCACGACGCCTTCCGCCAGATCGGCAAGCGAAAGGTCACAGGCGGCCCGAACAGAGCCGACAGCGACGAGCGGCTGTTCTGCGGCAATCTCGGGTCGGGCATCCTGTTTCTGAACGAACGGGTGCATCCCATTGATCGCTCGGCGGGTTTCTACGCCGTGTCCGACCATCGCCTGCGCGATTCCCATCTTCGCCATGCCGATCATCGCGTTGAGATCGAAGTGCGCGGCGAATGCTCGGATGCCGACGTCGCGCTGATCGAGCGGCTGGCGCAGGCCGGCGAGACGCGGCCCGTCACCGTCCAGCGGATCGTTCCTGTCACGATCGCCGGAGGTACCCGGCCATGAGGCGCGGGCGTGGCGCTCTCCCGCTCGGCGTCCCGCCAGCCGCACCGCCGATAGAGGGAGAGAGGGGATGAGATTTCATGACGGGTTAGGTTCGAGAGAGAGGCTCTCGGCGCCCGTCGTGGAGTAAAGACCATGGCCAAAGCTGCCCGCAAGAAGAACCCCGCCGTCGCGATGATCGAGTTTTCCCGCACGCGCGACATTCCGTTCAACCGCATCCGGCTGTCGGACAGCAATGTCCGCGAGATCGACGTCGAACAGGGCCTCGACGAGCTGACCCAGGACATCGACCGCCGCGAAGACCTCGTGATGGGCCTCAATGTCCGCGCCGTCCTCGACGATGCCGGCGCCGAGACCGGCGACTTCGAGACCCCGGCCGGCGGCCGGCGCTACCGCGCCATCGCCCGCCTGGTCGCGGCGGGCCGCTTCGCCGAAGACGGTCTCATTCCCTGCCTCGTGAAGAAGGCCAATGCGAAGACCTCGGCCGTCGACGATTCCTATGCCGAGAACGTCATCCGGCTGGCGCTGCATCCGCTCGACCAGTTCAAGGCGTTCAAGCGCATGGTCGATGGCGGCATGTCGAAGGAGGAAGTCGCCGACGCCTATCGCACCACGCCGCGCTATATCGCCCAGCGGCTGCGCCTTGCCCGCGTCGCGCAGCCCCTCATGGACGCCTATGCGCGCACCGAGATGACGCTGGCGATGCTGGAGGCGTTCACCGTCAATCCCGATCATGCCCGTCAGGAGCAGGTCTGGGCGGCGATCCAGCGTTCACACAACCGCCAGCCCTGGTATATCCGCGATCTCCTGACCGAGACGACGGTTCCGACCGACGACAAGCGCGCGCAGTTCGTCGGCGTCGAAACCTATGAACAGGCCGGCGGCGTGATGCTGCGCGATCTCTTCTCCGACGAAGACGAAGGCTGGCTGGAAAATCCCGAGATGCTCGACCGGCTGGTCTCCGACAAGCTGAAGGGCATCGCCGATGACGTCGCGGCCGAGGGCTGGAAGTGGATCGAGGTCGATACCGATCTGCCCTACGGCCACGATCGCGGCCTTCGCGTCCTCAACGCCACGTTCCCCGATCTGACCGAAGAGGAACGCGCTACCCGCGAGGCGCTGGGCGAGGAATATGAGCGGCTCGAGGCGGAACACGCCGACTATGACGAGCTGCCCGACGACATCGATGCGCGCCTCGGCGAGATCGAGGCCGCGCTGAGCGCCTTCGAGAATCGTCCGGCGATCTATGACGCCGATGAGATCGCGCGCGCGGGCGTCTTCATCAGCATCGACCGCGCCGGCCAGCTCGTCGTCGCTCGCGGCTATGTCCGTCCCGAGGACGAGGCGCCCGTCACCGTCGACGGTGAGGATGATGCCGGCGATGGCGAGCGTGATGCCGAAGGCGGTGCGGTCGCGACCCAGGCGAGCGTCCAGCGCGCCGTCATCACCATCGGCGGCGAGCCGGTGGACGCGGAGGACGACGAGGACGACGCGATCAAGCCGCTCCCCGAACGGCTGGTGATCGAGCTGACCGCCCATCGCACGCTGGCGCTCCACGATGCGCTCGCCAACAACCCGCATGTCGCGATGACGGCGCTCCTGCACCGCCTGGTCATGCAGCGCTATCACTACTCGGCGCCGACCGGCTGCTTGGAGGTCTCCGTGCGACAGCGGCATCTCGGCGTGCAGGGCAGCGATCTCGGCGACACGCCCTCGGCCAAGGCCATCGACGAACGCTTCGACGCCTGGAAGGCCGACGTTCCCTCGGACGAAGGCGCGCTCTGGGACTGGATCGCCGCGCTCGACGATACGAGCCGGATGGCGCTGCTCGCCCATTGCGTCAGCTACGGCGTCAACGCCCTCTACGAGCGGCCGAACCCCCACAGCGGTTCCGGCGTCTCGCAGTTCGGCCTTGATTGTCGCCTGTCGGGTGCTGATCGCATCGCCCGCGCCACCGGCTTCGACATGGTGATGGACGGCGGCTGGAGGCCGACGGTCGATAACTATCTCGGCCGCGTCACCAAGCCCCGCATCCTCGAAGCCGTTCGCGAAGGCGCTGGCGAGCGCGCCGCCCAGCTCATCAGCCATCTGAAGAAGGGCGACATGGCGAAGGAGGCCGAGCGCCTGCTGGCCGAAACCGGCTGGCTGCCCGAGCCGTTGCGCCTGGTCGAACTCGACGGTGACGTCGCGGACGCGGACGATGCCGGTGATGGCGATGCCCTGCCGGACTTCCTGGTAGGCGATGGCGACGACGACGAAGCCACCGAGACCGAAGACGAGCAAGTCGTTCTCGTCGCGGCCGAATGATCGAAACGGCGGGGAGCGGCGTCGGTCGCTTCCCGCCGCCATTCATGGAGATGACCATGCCTGACCCTCATCCTGCCCACGCCGGCCGGGTCGTTTTTCAGTATCTCGTTCCGGTCCACGTCGAGGTCGAAGACGGCCTCGTTACCTGCGTCACCATCATTGATGAGACGCCGGTGCGCGATCCCGCCATTGTCGAGGGCGATCCTGCCGATCTCGCCTCGGCCGTCGCGGCCTCTGATGACGGACAATCCTGGCCGTCCTGGCGGTTCGGCTACTGATCTCGCTTTCACATGCGCCCGATCATCCGGTGGGGCGCAATTTTCATGCGGGCCACGGCCGCTTTCCGAGAGTGAAGAGAGGCAGAGGCCGGTCGGCCTGGCCGTGACGGGTTACGAGGTGGAGGAGAGGCTTCCGCCGCCCGTCGCGGAGTTGATCCCATGACCCTTGCCCGCCAATCCCGCGTCGCCCCGATCGGCGCCATTCTCGCGCATCATGTCCTGCCGGCCCTCCAGCACGCGCAGAAATTCCCGCTGCGGATCTCCTGCATCGGCACCGCCAGCTACGACGGCATGGAAGCCCACGGTTTTGACCAGAACGTCACCGTCGGCGAATGCCCGTCACCCGAAGAGGCCATGTCCGTCGCCAGCGGCCGGATCGCCCGCGGCGACATCCGCGTCGGGACCGACGACATGCTGCGCTTCCGCCCGCGCATGATGGTCATTCAGGACTGCGATCAGGGCCTGGTTCTCGCCGGAACCGTCAGGGCCGGGATTATCCTCTGGCAGCAGCCCGTCGCATCAGATGCCGAGGCCCGCCAGATCGTGACCGAGGCGAGCAAGCTGCGCGGCGCGGCCTTCGCCGCGGCCGGTCGCGGCGAGCACGGCCCGGCCCGTGACTATCGCTATCGCGCCAGCCAGCTTGAGGCGCGGCTGGTCGATGCGTTCTGGCGCGAGACCGCCGCCGAGCTTCTGCGATTGCCGCTGGCCGCCTGATCTCCCGCCACCGCCTTTACCGCATCCCCTTCAATTCGCCCGGCCTCGCGCCGGGCTTTGTCGTTTCAGGAGCCAGTCATGGCCGACTATTTCACCCACTTCTCCTCCCTGCTCGATGTGGGCACGCCCGCCAACG
>CALMSN010000321.1 GCA_937872325.1 uncultured Xanthobacter sp.
GATGGCGCAGAGGGCGAGCAGCGGCAGCAGGACCAGCAGCGCCACCAGCCCGGCCGCCAGCAGCAGGGGCTGAATGCCCTGCTGCCGGCCGCGCCCGAAGCGGCGTGTCGTTTGCGGCGACGGCGCCACGTCAGTTGTCGAAGCCGACCTTCTCGATCAGCTCGCTCGCCCGCTTGCGGTTCTTGGCGATGTCCACCAGCGACACCGGATCCACCTTGAGCGGCCCGAGATTGGCGATGACGGGGGCGATCTCGGCCCCGGCGATCACCGGATACTCCATGTTCTTCTGGGCATAGACCGCCTGCAGGGCGGGGGAGACGGCGAATTCCAGGAACTTGATGGCGGCTTCCTTGTGCGGGGCGTTCTTGGCCACCGCGGCGCCGGAGACGTTCACATGGGTGCCGCCGCCTTCGAAGGTCGGAAGCACGATGCCGATGCCGTCACCCCACTTCTGCTGGTCCGGGCCGCCGGCGCCGGAGCGCATCAGGCCGACATAATAGGAGTTGCCGACCGCCAGGTCGCAGATGCCGCCGAGGATGTCGCGAGCGCCCTCGCGATCGCCGCCGGCCGCCTTGCGGGCGAGATTCGCCTTCACCCCGCGCAGCCACTCCTCAGTCTTGGCCTCGCCGTGATGGACGAGATAGGCAGCGGTGAGCGCCACGTTGTAGGGATGCTGGCCCGAGCGGATGCAGATCTTGCCCTTCCACTTGGGGTCGGCGAGCTCCTCGTAGGTGATGGCGTTGGCCTTCACCGCGTCCTTGTCGGTGTAGAGCAGGCGGGCGCGCAGGGAGAGGGCGTACCAGTTGCCGGCCGGATCGCGCAGGTTCGCGGGCACCGCGGCCTTCAGCGCGGGGGTCTCCACCGGCTGGGTGACGCCGGCATCGGTGACGTCGAGCAGGTTGCCCACGTCCACGGTCATGAGGATGTCGGCGGGGGAGGCCGCGCCTTCCGCCTTCACGCGCTCAGAGAGGCCGTCCTTGATGAAGACGCTCTTCACCTCGATCCCGGTGGCCTTGGTGAAGGCCTCGAACAGGGGCGCGGCGAGGCCCGGCTCACGGGTGGTGTAGATGTTCAGAACTTCCTGGGCGCCGGCGGGGACAATCCCGGCCATGAGCGCGCAACCAGCAAAAAGCATCCTGAGGTGGACAGATCCGGCCATGGGGGCGTCCTCGTTCGCAAGGGCCGCGAAGCGCGAAAGACCGCGCTCCGGCATTGAACCCAGCGAGCCGTAATCCGCCGGGTGCCTTTGCGTCAATTCAAGGAGACGCTATGTGCAACAGTTTGGAAAATCTCTAATTTTGCTGTGCGCGCGTTGTGTGCGCGAAGACGTTGCGAATGCGCGCGGCGGATCGCGGCGGGCACAAAAAAGCCCGGCGTGGAGCCGGGCTTCGTCGTTGTGATCCGCGGCGGCGCGGCTCAGTCGTCCTCGAGCTCGCCGATGTGGTGCTGCGCGTAAAGCTGCAGGCCGAGCTTGGCGACGAGGTCGAGCTGGGTCTCGAGGAAGTCGATATGGCCTTCCTCGTCGGACATCAGCTCCTCGAAGAGGTCGCGGCTGGGATAGTCCTTCACGGTCTGGCAGTAGGCGGCGGCCTCCTGGTACAGCGACCGGGCGTCGAGCTCGGCGGCCAGATCGGCCTCGAGAATTTCCTTCACGTCCTGGCCGATCCGCAGCGGGTCGAGGACCTGCATGTTCGGGAAGCCCTCAAGGAAGAGGATGCGGTCGGTGAACTTGTCGGCGTGCACCATCTCCTCGATGGATTCGGCGCGCCACTTCTTGGCGAGGCTCTTGTAACCCCAGTTGTCCAGCATACGGTAGTGGAGCCAGTACTGGTTGATCGCCGTCAGTTCCGAGCGAAGCCCTCGATTGAGGTATTCAATGACCTTCGCGTCGCCCTTCATCGTTGACTCCTTCGCGCCGTGAACGGCGCTTGTGCTGCTTTCTGGAACTAGCTTTAGATTAATTCTAATCTGAAAGCAATTCAAATGACGCGGCCACCCGGTTCCGAGTACCGGCATGCTCTAGCTCACAGTGAATGTCCGTGAAAGAGAAAACCGCTGCGACCGATTGCGGCGCAAGGCGCGGTGGGCGTTTCGGCAAGCACAGCAAGGGCCGTCACGGCCGCGGTCCGGACCGCTACGTTTGGCGAGGCCGGATCAGGTGACCGGATGAAGGGCAGGGCGGGTGTGAGTCGGGGAAAGCCGGTGAGGCGGCCCTATTCGGCGGCGACCATGGTGGGCGCGTGGGCGGTGGCGCAGCTGTCGCTGCACGTTCCGCAGGCGATGGCCTGGTCCATGATGTTGCGGATGGTGCGGGCGCAACGGCCGCACTGGGGAGAGCATCCCAGGCAACGATAGACTTCGCCCGGAGTCCGGCATCCTCCACCGGAGGCCAGGGCATCCCGCACCTGGCGGTCGGATAAGACGTTGCACGAACACACGATCATGATAACGCCCAGTCCACAATTGGAACGCTTAAAAAAATCGCTCGCTCTCATTAATACTAGGCAGAAGACGTCGCAGACCGTCAATCGAAGATCGTCGCACTGCAGCACATCAGAGGCGCTCTAAAATGATTGCCGGATATGCCGGTATCCTCCTCCTGCGGCGGGGACTTTGCTGCGCCGCAGCAGGCCCTCCGCAGGGGCGTGGCGGGCAGGCGGAACCGGAAAAGCAGGCGAAAATTGATTCCGGGTGTTGTCCCAAATCCATGAAAACGCCTTAGATTACTCCGTGCGGCCCCGATCGGGACGCCGCCAAGATGCCCGAGGAGACGCGTCAATGACCACGAAGTTCGGTGCTGACCTGGAACTGCCGGCCGAAATGCGCGCCATCGCCGAGAAGAATGTGACCCAGGCCCGGCAAGCCTTTGAAACCCTCTTCAAGAATGTCCGCGAGACCGTCGGCAACAGCGAAGGCACGCTGGACGAGGTGCGCTCGGGCGTGCGGGACCTGCGCACCAAGGCGGTCAGCCTGATGCAGGCCAACGTCGAAGCCAGCTTCGATTTCCTCAACAAGCTGGCCGCTGCCAAGTCGCCGCAAGACATGGTCACCCTGCAGGCGCAGTTCCTGTCCGATCAGATGAAGGTGATGGCCGAGCAGGCGCAGAGCCTGGGCGGCGAGGCGAAGGCCCTGAGCGAGGCGACCGCGCGCAACTTCTCCGACCACGCCAAGGTTTTGGCGGACCGGGTGAAGGATCTCAGCGCCGCGGCGGCCCAGGGCGCCCAGGATGCGGCCCAGGATCTGAAGGCCATGGGCGAGGCCGCCGGACGTGATGTGAAGACCGGGGCTGAACAAGCGTCCAATATTGCTGGCCAGGCGACCGATCCCAACCGGACTTTCTGAGCCGCAACACCAACTTACCTATCTTGCAGCGCAAAAAATTATATTGCGCTGCACGAAATTTATTGTATAAAGATGGAGATGGTTAGGGACGAAGCCAGCAAGCGGGGATCATACCTCGTCGCTTGTTTGCGAACAGGGCCGTGTTTCTGTGCTCGGGTCGCTCGTTTCCGGACCGGGAAGCCCCCTGTTACGTAAGCTAAACTCGTGCGAGGACGACATGAGCGACACCTTCTTCAAAGCCTACCAGGATCAGATCGAGAAGGCCCAGAAGGCCTTTTCCCTCAATGGCTTCCCGGCCTTCGAGCTGCCCCCCGCCGTGCGCGAAGTGGCTGAGAAGGGCCTTGCCTCCTGCCGCGAAGGCTATGAGAAGTTGAAGGTCTCCACCGGCCAGGTGAATTCTGCCCTCGAGGACAGCTACACCACGGCCAGCAAGGGCGTTGCGCTGTATAATACCAAGGTGATCGAAGCGTTTCAGTCTAACGTGAACGCCACCCTGGACTATTTCGGTGCGCTGCTCCAGGCGAAGACCGCCGCCGAGGCGCTCGACCTCTCCGCGACCCAGCTGCGCAAGCAGATCGAGTCCCTGACCGACCAGGCCAAGGACCTCTCCAGCCTCGCCCAGCAGGTGGCGGCGGACACCTCCGCTCCTCTGAAGAGCTCGGTGGAGAAGGTCATCAAGCCGGCCGCCTGATCCGGCTCGCCGTTCCTGCCCGCGCCCCGGCGCGGGCTTGCTCTTCGGGGCGCGCACGGGATGCCGTGGGCGCCCCGTTTTTTTGGCCCGTTGCTTGTTTTGGGCCATAATCGACGGATCTGGTCCCGGCGGTGGGCCTCATCCGGGGTGCTTCCCCTTTTCCCGCGCGGGGTTTGCGCTCGGACTGTTGACGCCGGCCTCCGGCCTTGCGATCACGCAGCCCCTGTTCTGGTGAGTGACGCATGCGTGCCCTCGGTTCCGTTTCCCCCGTGCTTCTCGTCGGGCCGTCCTGGGTCGGCGACATGGTGATGGCGGCGAGCCTGGTGGAAGTGCTGCGCCTGCGCGAGCCGGACCGGCCCATCGACGTGCTGGCTCCCGCGGCCGCCTTGCCGGTGGCGCGGATGATCCCCGGTGTGCGGCGCACCATTCCCCTCGGCCTCGGCCATGGCGAGCTGGATCTCATGGCCCGCTGGCGCGCGGGCCGGGCGCTGCGGGGCGAAGGCTACGGCAAGGCCATCATCCTGCCGCGCGCCTTCAAGGCGGCGATCCCGCCCTTCGCCGCCGGCATTCCCGAGCGCATCGGCTATCGCGGCGAGCTGCGCAGCCCGCTTTTGACCGACGCCCGGCCCGATACGGACCGGAAGACCGCCCGCACCATGGAACGCTTCGTGGCGCTGGGCCTGCCGCGCGGCAGGCGGGCGGGGCCGCCGCGACCGCGCCTGGTGCTGCCGGACGGCGCCCGCGATGCGGCCGAGACCAAGTTTCCGCTGCCCGGGACCGGGCCGGTGATGATCCTCTGCCCCGGCGCCGAATACGGCCCCGCCAAGCGCTGGCCGGCGGATCGCTTTGCGGCCCTGGCTGCGCTCGCCGTGGCGGCGGGCTACCGGGTGCGGGTCCTCGGCTCGCCGAAGGATGCCGAGGCCGCGACCGAGATCACCGCCACCAGCGGCGTGGTGGTGGACAATCTGGTCGGCCGCACCAACCTGTTCGATGCGGCCGCGCTGCTGGCGACGGCCGACGTGGTGATCTCCAACGATTCCGGGCTCATGCACATTGCCGGGGCGTTCGACCGGAACCTGGTGGTGCTCTACGGCGCCTCGTCCGAGAAGATGACGCCGCCGGCCTCGCCCCGAGCCCAGGTGCTGGCGCTGGACCTCACCTGCCGGCCCTGCCACAAGCGCGAATGCCCGCTGGGGACGCTCGCCTGCCTGCTCGGCATCGCCCCGCAGGCCGTCCTCGACGCCGCCGAGCAGCTGCGCCGATGAAGCTGCTGGTGGTGAAGCTCACGTCGCTCGGCGACGTGGTCCACACCTTTCCCGCCCTGACCGACGCGAAGGCCGCCGTCCCGGATCTCGTCATCGACTTCGCGGTCGACGAGGCGTTCGCACCGGTGGCCCGGCTGCACCCGGCGGTGCGGCAGGTCATCGCCGTGCCGCAGCGCCGGCTGGCGAAGGCGCTGCTGCGCCGGCCGCTCGCCACCCTCCGCTCGGCCGAGATGAAGGCCGCGCGGGCCGCTCTCGCAGCCGAGACCTATGACGTGGTCATCGACGCGCAGGGGCTGGTGAAGAGCGCCCTGGTCGCCAGCCTCGCCCGCGGGGTGCGCCACGGCTTTGCCCGCGGCAGCGCGCGCGAGGGGCTGGCCACCGCCTTCTACCAGCACCGGCACCCGGTGCCGGAGGTGGAGCATATGGCGGTGGGGCCGGGCCCGGTCTTCGCCGCCGCCCCCGGCGACGAGATCGGGAGGCGGGAGGCCGAGAACGGCCGGGGGGGCGCCCCGTGCGGGGGGGG
>CALMSN010000322.1 GCA_937872325.1 uncultured Xanthobacter sp.
ATCAAAACCGCAACTGCCTGAAACCAAAAGAGGCCCCGGCAATGCCGGAGCCTCAAATCAGTTTCCACACAGCCTGCGAAGGGCGGGGTTTTTCTTTTGCCGCCGGACCATGCTTGAGATCGGAATCAGGTTCGGAGCGTGGGGACTGGAGCGGGGGTCCGGGGCGCCGGGTTGGAGAGGCCGGGGATTCAAGGCCGCGGCTTGAGGCCCGCCCCGGGGCGTTTCGGAAGACTGACGTAAGATGGCGGCATGGGCGGTTGCCGAAGTCCCCCTGGCGCAGCCTGCCCCTGCGGCCTCGGCGGAGGGTCCAGGCCGGCGATCCTGCGCCCCCCCGGCGACCGGTGCCCCTGACCTGGGGCCTCTTGCCAAAGCCTCATGGGCTCGGCTGGGCGGATCTTTCAGCCGCCCGCGGCCTTGCCGATCCGCGCCGATGCGTACCGCATCGACGGGGTCGGCCCCTGGAAAGCCTTCCCGAGGGGCCGACCTGAGGGGGCTACTTGGCGGGCGTCGCCGCGCCGCCGCCCCCGGCATGGCTCGCCAGCCAAGCCTGCATGAAGGCGATTTCCGCCTCCTGGGCCTTCACCACCTCTTCCGCCAGCTTGCGGATCTGCGGATCCTTGCCGAAGGCGAGTACGGTCCTCGCCATGGCCACGGCGCCGGCGTGGTGGGGGATCATGCCGCGCACGAAGTCCACGTCCGGCTCGCCGGAATAGGCGATGTCCATGTCCTGGTGCATCTGCGCCAGCGCCACCCTGTAGGCGGCGACCGCCGGGGTGTCGGCGGGGGTGGCAGAGGCCACCGGACCGGCGTGGCCCATGTGGCCGGATCCCATCTGGCTCATCATCGGGCCATGCATCATGCCCGCGGGCATGGTGTGCCCGGGCATTTGCGCGGCGGCGGGCTGCGCTTCGACGGTGCGGGCGGCGAAAAGCGTGCCGGCCCCGAGGCCGACGGCAAGGGCGGCCGCGCCGAGGCGGACCGCGAACGAAACACGGGTCATCAAATTCACTCCTGATTCCGGGGCGGCGCCGCAAGGCCCGGCGCCCGAGCCGTCAGGAGAAGGATCGCGGGGGCGGCACCGCCACGTCCGCCCCGCGGCCGGCCGGCTGCGGCCCGCCGGCGGTCGCCGGTTGGCTGCGATGCGCGGTGCGCACGGGCGCCGCGGCAGGCTCCGCCGCCATGTAGGGCTGGCAGGCCGCGATGCAGCAGGGAGTGGCGCAGGCGCCGGCATGGTGGCCGGAGGGAGCGCTCGGCGGGGCCGCATGCGCGCGAGGATGCGGGCTTGCCGGTGCGACGTCGGAGCCCGCCGCCGCGGAGGAAGAGATTGCGTGGCTTCCGTGCGCCGCCGCACCGGAGTGCGCACCTGCGCCATCGGCGGGGGAAACCTTGTGCCCGGCGGCCATTTGCCCGGCCACCATCGGCCCAGGCCCGGGGTGCCCCATCGATCCGTGCCCGGCGCAGGTGGCGGCGGAGACCCGGCCCGCGCCCAGCAGCATCGCCAGCAGCATGACGAGCACAGTCATGCCACGGGTCATGCGGCTGAAGATGGACAGGCGTGTTTCCCGTCCCGGCGTCCCGGATCCCATCGGCTTCGACACATCGCGCTCCCGGATGGATCGCATATGGGCGTCCCCCGGCCCGCCGCCAGCGGCTGCGGCACCGCGTCCCGGCTCAGGCCGGACGGGCAAAGAGGGTAACGGTATCCCCATCCTTGAGGAAGCTCAGCCCCACCGCGCAGTCGCGGGCGAGCAGGCCGGCATAATAAGGCTGCACCGAGTGGGCATCGAGCCCGCCCGCCGGAATCCGGCCGGCAAGCAGCGCCTCCACGCCGTCGGGAATGCGCGGCTGGGTGCCGGTGGAGGCCAGCACGAAGCCGGTGAGCCCCGCTTCCGCCTCAACCAGGATCTTGCCGCCGCGCGGGATCGTCGAGGCGGCGAGAAGCATGAGGTTCAGCAGCATCTTGACCCGGTTCTTCGGCAGCAGCTCGCGGGGCAGGCGCCAGTCGACGCGGATCCGGT
>CALMSN010000323.1 GCA_937872325.1 uncultured Xanthobacter sp.
CTGTCCGCGCCGCGGCGCGTCGAGCCCGTGTTGCACGCCGAGCCGAAACCCCTCGCGCCGCCGTTCTCCGGGCATTCCGGCGCGGCGCCGCCGCGTGATGAGCCTCGCCGTCTCGACCGCGACCGGCTGCACGCGGTGCTGACGGAATTGACGGCCTGTCGGCGCTTGCTCGACGACGCGCTCAATGATGGCGAGCACGAGGGCCGAGCCGGATAGCCTCAGATCGGCCATCTCAAATCGACGCTTTCAAATCGATGATCGGGCTGCTTGCGCCGGAGCCGGATCGCGGCTAGAGGAACGGGGCCGAAATGGCGACGGAGCGTGGCGCAGCCCGGTTAGCGCACTAGTCTGGGGGACTAGGGGTCGTGGGTTCGAATCCCGCCGCTCCGACCATTTCCTCTCCCGGCCCTCCTCCCCCTTCCTCCTCCTTCGCGAATTCCTGGCCTGCCGGCGCACGCGCTGGCGTGGGCTTCATGTCGCGCATTTCTTCAATTCAGATCAGTGTCTTAGAAGAATCGGCTCAACCGATTTTTCAGGTGAGATATGTCGATCAAGTCATTGTTCGTTAAAACGAACGGAGTGCGGTGACGTCCCTGCGTTGGATCGTGTAGGATCCTTGGCGCGCCGCATCGGAATCGCCGGCATTTCAGTCCTGCTGAAAACCATCCGGATTTCGCGCCGCGGCTGACCATCGAGGCTGACATGGCGCTGACCTTCACCATTCTCGGCTGCGGCTCGTCAGGGGGCGTGCCCCGGGTTGGCCAGGGGTGGGGTGCCTGTGATCCGGCCAACCCGCGCAACCGCCGCCGCCGCTGTTCGCTGCTGGTGGAGCGGCGAGGGTCAGGCGGCGTCACCACGGTGCTGGTGGATACCTCCCCGGACCTGCGGGAGCAGCTTCTGGATGCCGCGGTGACGAACCTCGATGGGGTGCTGTTCACCCATTCCCATGCCGACCACACTCACGGCATCGATGACCTGCGCCCGCTCGCCATCCACCACCGGCGCCGGATCTCCGTCCATGCCGATGCGTGGACGTCGGCGGCGCTGCACGAGCGTTTCGGCTACTGCTTCGCCACGCCGCCGGGCTCCTCTTATCCGCCGATCCTTGCCGAGCACCGCTTCAGCCCGGGCGAAGACATCGTCGTCGATGGGGCAGGCGGCCCCATCCGCGCCCTGGCCTTCCGGCTGTTCCACGGGGATATCGACGCCGTGGGCTTCCGCTTCGGCGATGTCGCCTATGCTCCGGACGTCAACGGAATCCCGGCCGGGAGTGTCGACAGCCTGAAGGGTCTGGATATCTGGGTGATCGACGCTCTGCGGGAGACGCCGCACCCGTCGCACTTCACGCTTGGCGAGGCCCTGGAGCAGATCGATCGCTTCAAGCCGCGGCGCGCGATTCTCACCAACCTGCATACGGATCTCGACTATGCCCGGCTCGCGGCGACCCTGCCGGCCGGGATCGAGCCGGCCTATGACGGCATGCGGTTCACCGCATCCGCCTGCGAGCCGGGAGTGAAGTGCACCGCCGGCGCCTCCGCCACCTAGGATAACGATCCTAATTATATGCTTGGTCTTTGTCTTTGGGGGAGTCTGACATGGCCGAAGCACCTAAGCGTTCAAAAGCAATTCATATAAGCCGCAAAATGACCGGCCCGTTCTTTGCTGGAGTAAAGCGCCATGCGACTCAATCCGGCCAGATCATGTGGGGATGGAATTTCCTGCAAGCCGGCTTTCTCAACATCTTTGCCCAGATTGTCGCTCCGGCGAACCGGAACCTCGCGCTCACACTTTGGCATACAATCCAAAGCGACAAGACTCAAAGGGAAATGACGCTGGCAGTTGCAGCGACTGTCCTGCCTGACAATTCCAAACTGTTAGCCGATATCGATTGGGTCGTGAAAGCCGCTCAGAAACTCAGCCCTTTTAGAAATGATAGCGCGCACACTGGGATTAGCCTTGGCGGTGATTTTGATGAGAAGGGCCGCTACCGGATGATGGTCTACCCGGACATTAAATCTGGTCGCCCCGCAGCCGTTGAGCGTCTTAAGCAACTCCCCGTCGAAAAGTATTGGCGCAACGTTCGCGGCGATCTATGGGTGCTGGGCCGCTACGCGAACTCATTGGCGGGGCGCGTCAACAACGATCCCAGCTTCGGGCCATTGTTTCGAAGACCTCGGCTGCTAACCCTTCCACCGACGAAGGGGCGCGGGCGCCGAAAGTCTCGTCCTCCCGCAAAACCAAGATCGCTGCGCCAGCCTTAAGCATGGCCGGCGTAATTTCGATCTCGTGCTCAGTGCCAGCCTGTCGCGACTCAGCAGACGTTTTCCACCTTGGTGCGTCAAGTATATAATTAGGATCGTTATGATCCTATTAGGTTCATCGACGTTTAGCGTCATCCGATAAGCCGCTGTTATAAAACGTTAATTTTGTAAAGCATTAAGTCGCCCGGCCGGGGTTGCGATGGTTAATGCCGCCTTACCCCGGTGGGATTAGTTCCATAATATATCTTCTGCGAATCACAGGTCTCTGGGGCTTGTGGGGTCCAGGATGCAATCCCCAGGGTCGGGAGGCGCGGCTCAGGGACCGGCCCGCGGCGGTCCCTTGATGTCCAGCAGCGGCGTGCCGTCCCGGCAGTCGAGGCCGCGCACCAAGACCCGCGGGCCCTCCACCGCCACCACCCGCACCAGCGAGACCGCGATGGGGTTGGGCCGCACCGGGGAGCGCAGGGCGAAGGTGCCGGTGGGCGCGCCGTCGCGCGGCACCTGTAGCACCAGGTCGCGCCGGGCCTCGTTCATCCAGTAGAGCACCTGGGCCTGCTCGCCCAGCCCGGCGAGGGCCGGCATCCAGCGGGGATCGAGCTCGAGGGTGCAGATCGGCCCTTCCGCCGGATCGCCCTGCCGGGGGCACTCGCGGCGCGTCGCCCAGGGGGTGCGGATCCGGCCGATGAAGTAGAGGCTGGCATCGAAGCCCGACGGCAAGGGCGCGGCGGCCTCGCCGGGGCGGATGGTGTCGTCGGCCGTGCTGCCCTGCCCGCTCATCGGCTCCTCCGCCATCGGGCGCGCTCTGGCGTCGCCCGCCGGCAAGGATAGAATGCGCCCCCTGCCCCGCAAGGAGATGTCCATGCAGCCGTCCCGCGACATAGCGCGCCTCATCGAGATTATGGCCGCGCTGCGCACCCCCGGCACCGGCTGCCCGTGGGATCTGGAGCAATCCTTCGAGACCATCGCGCCCTACACCATCGAGGAGGCCTATGAGGTGGCCGACGCCATCGCCGGCGGTGACCGGGACGACCTTCGGGACGAGCTCGGCGATCTCCTGCTGCAGGTCGTCTTCCACGCCCGCATGGCGCAGGAGGAGGGGCACTTCGATTTCGGCGGGGTGGTGGACGCGATCACCACCAAGCTCGTCCGCCGGCATCCGCACGTCTTCGGCGATACGCGGCATCTGGCGCCGGAGGCGGTGAAGGTGCTGTGGAGCGAAATCAAGGCGCAGGAAAAGGCCGAGCGCGCCGCCCGCCGGGAGGCCGCGGGGCATCCGGGCGCCCCGGCGCCGAGCGTGCTCGACGGCGTGCCTGCCGCCCTGCCCGCACTCACCCGTGCCCTGAAGCTGCAGGAGAAGGCCGGTCGCGTCGGCTTCGATTGGAACGATGCCGGCCAGGTGATGGCCAAGATCCGCGAGGAAATCGACGAGGTGAGTGAGGCCTTGGCGGATGGGGGCGTCGCGGCGATACGCGACGAGGTGGGCGACCTGCTTTTCGCCGTCGCCAACCTTGCCCGTCACGCCGGGGTGGATCCCGAGGCGGCGCTGCGGGGCACCAATGCCAAGTTCACCCGCCGCTTCGCCTTCATCGAGGCGGCGCTGGCTGCTGCAGGACGCACGCCCTTGGACGCGAGCCTTGCCGAGATGGATGCGCTCTGGGATGCCGCCAAGCGCGGCGAGCGCCAGCAGCCGGGAGCGGAGGAGGAAAAGCCGGGGTCGGTGTCCGCTCGCGCCGCGGTCACGGTGCCCTGAAGATTTCCGTTTGGGTCTAGGTTTAACCCATTGATAGAGTGATTGAAAATCGCACCTGGGGGATTCGGGCCGGAACGCAGGCGCAGGCTCTCATCCCCGGTGGGCCGGGCATCTCTCAGGCCGGACTTTTTGGCTCTTCGCCGTGTGGATGGCCGAGGCTCGCAGCTTGCGGGCCTGCTGTTACAGATCGAAGGTCGAGACTGAACGCCCGCATCCGGGCGGCTTTTCCAAACGATCTTCGATCGTCGGGACGCTTCTACGCGCGCACGGCACGCTCAAGCGTCCCGTACCGGCCGCGGGAATTGAACGGCGTCCACCCGAGCGGATCGGGCGGCGAGCCGGCCGGGCCTATTTCTGCTGCACCTGGCGGGCGCCGAAGCGGCGGCTGATCAGGCCGGCGCGATCGGGCGGAACGCGCAGCTCCACCGTCAGCCGCCCCGCCGGATCGGCGCCCCGCTCCAGCACCTCGCCGTGGCGGTAGAGCCAGCCGAGCCCCTCCCCGTCTTCCATCTCCAGGGTGACGCTGAGGGTGATCCAGCCGGCGGAGACGTGGCCCTCGATGCGGGCGAGGAGGCGGTCGGCGCCCTCCCCGGTCAGGGCCGACACGGCCACCGGCGCTTCGGCCGCGGCAGCGCGGCGCAGCAGGTTCTCCATCTGCTCGCGCGCCTCGCCATCCAGCCGGTCCACCTTGTTCCAGACCTCGATCAGGCGCCCGCCGGAGGCCACGTCGATGCCGAGATCGGTGAGCACGTCCAGGACGTCCGCGGCCTGGGCCTCGGTATCGGGATGGGAGATGTCGCGGACGTGCAGGATCACGTCGGCTTCCAGCACCTCTTCCAGCGTGGCGCGGAAGGCGGCGACGAGCTGCGTCGGCAGCTCGGAGATGAAGCCCACCGTGTCGGATAGGATCACCCGCGTGCCGTGGGGCAGGTCCACCGCCCGCAGCGTGGGGTCGAGGGTGGCGAAGAGCAGGTCCTGCGCCATCACCTCCGCCCGGGTGAGGCGGTTGAACACCGGGGGTTTTCCCC
>CALMSN010000324.1 GCA_937872325.1 uncultured Xanthobacter sp.
TCACGCCGTCCGCCTTACCTGCTCCGCGAAACGCTTCGGCAAGTGCGTCAGAGCCGTAGCGTAACGCGAAATGCTGACCCAAAGGAGCCCTTGCAAGCGTCCGCTGTCGGGCATGCTGCGCAGATACCCCGCCCCTGTCACAGCCCCAGGGTGAGACGCGGAGTTCCGAAGAATTCGCGGGTCAATCGGACTTTTCCCGCGCTGGTCATAGGCTTGACGCCAAAAATGACAGGTCCGTCTGAATGCTTATCAAGTATATCTTTTCCTTCATATGCATCATTCAAGCACCCATGCAACGACGCTATACGGTAATATGAGTCGATGCAAAATACAAAAACTTTTTCGCACAGATCCCCCTCTAAAGTGCAAGCCTTCGAATAGCCGCCACAATGCTATTTGTATTCCATGCGACGACCTCGTCGGCGGCGCTTTTGACTACCTGAGAGGTGCGCTCAGCTCCCCAAGGCTGAATCGCCAAAATCGGCTTACGCCGAAGGTATCCCGTTTGCGCCAGTACGATCTCTTCATTTATCCACGTACTATAAGTTGAATATACTCCAGCCAAAATAATAACGACATTTGCATACTGCATTTGCACCTGAATGGCAGTGCGTAGCTTAGATGCCGTGGGCGCGTTGTGAATGGGGTCATTGCGTGGAACAGAATAATTCTTATACTGGAATCCATTTGCGTTGTTCAACAAATCTATAAGCCTATCGTAGGCATTGGAGTACGCCCACGAATGGCTGATAAACAGGTTATGGGCCATTCCATCCCCCCATGACGTTGACGGCGCAGACTATCCCTAATTTCAAGGTATCTAAAGGGTGTTGTGCAGGCCATCCCCCTTATCTGCGGTTTAAGACTGTCTGTTTTTTGCCTCCCGATGAAAACCATAAAGGGGGCTCGGGATCACACCACATCTCCCGGCCCGACTTTTTCAACGGAACCCGACGATAGCTAACCATCCGCTTCAGAGCTTCGGAATGCGAAAGCCATCAGTTAATTGTCCCTGCACTCAGACGAAACTGAGGCTCTCTCGTAAGAAACACGTGAAAAAGAGCCGTTTCACCACAACTTGTAGGCGATCGATCTCGCCTTCTAAAAAGGTCTCCAAACCCTCAGTGTTGAACAAAAGGCACTTAAGCTGAATGTAGTTCTTTAGATAGCGTTCAAATACTCGAGCGACCATCGACTTCTCAACCCACCGAATCGATGCTCGCATTTATACGCAGGAGATGGACCCGCTTTCGACTCTTCTGTGCACACAATGCTGTTCCCCCCTTGTTCCCATGAGCCGCTATCGGCTATCCATTGGCGGACACCAGCCTAGAGGGCGCGCCACTTGAAGATCTTCATCTCCCACCAGAGAACAGACTCGGCGCTCGCGCTGGGCATCTCGTCGCGTCTGAAGCTACAACACGGAATCGACAGCTACCTCGACGTGATCGACCCCGAGACGCCGGGCGCAGGTGACGATCTTGCCGACCTCATCCGGGCGAGGCTTGGCACCTGCACGCAGCTCCTCGCCGTGATTTCCCAGGCGACGCGCACATCTTGGTGGGTGCCTTGGGAGATCGGCGTAGCGAGCGAGAAGGAGTATCCCCTGGCAACCTACTCAGGCGGGGGCGCCACGCCGCCCGAATATTTGCGCAAGTGGCCGTATCTGCGCAGCGACATGGATCTAGACCACTACGCGATGGCATCGAAGACCGCGAGCAGGGACTTCGCCACGAAGCGCACCTATCTGAATGAGTCGGCCGCACGAGCGAGGTCAACGAAGGAATTCTACCGTAGCCTCAGAGGGAGCCTGGGCCAATGACGTTACCGGGTAGCGTCGGCGTCTCCGGCCACCAGGCCCGGACGGGCATCGACTGGGAATGGGTAGCTAAGAGCGTCGGCGACGTGCTGCGCGAGAAGGCGCCCGTGTCGCGGGTATTCTCGTCGCTTGCCGCTGGCAGCGACCAAGTGTTCGCTGAGGAGGCGCTGGCGCAGGGCATACCCGTCACGGCCTTCATCCCCTTCCCTGACTACGAGCGTTGCTTCACCGAGGGTCTAGGCAGATACCGCGAGCTACTGAGCCGGTGCGAGCGCGTGGTGCTGGACGGTGCCCACACCCCCACCCTCTACGAGGCGTGGATCGGCATCACCGCCTACATGCTGCAGATCTATTTCGATTTCGCCGGCTACTCGAACATGGCCATCGGGCTGGCCATCGCCATGGGCCTGAAGTTCCCGCGCAACTTCAACCTGCCCTATGGCGCGCTGTCGATCACCGACCACTGGCGGCGCTGGCACATCAGCCTGTCCACCTGGTTCCGCGACTATCTCTACATCCCCATCGGCGGCAGCCGGTGCGGGCCGCTGCGCAACCTCGCCAACCTCTGGGCGGTCTTCTTCCTGTGCGGCCTGTGGCACGGGGCGAGCTGGAACTTCATCGCCTGGGGCGTGCATCACGGCACCTTCCTGGTGCTGGAGCGCCTCGGCCTCGGGGCGCTGCTGGACCGCAGCCCCCGGGTGCTGCGCCACGCCTACATGCTGCTGGTGGTGCTCACCAGCTTCGTCTGGTTCCGCACCAGCTCCATCGATGGCTCGCTGACCTATTTCGGCTCGCTGCTCGGCCTCCACGGCGCCGGGGCGCTGCCGTCGGCGCTGATGGCGGAGCTGCACCCGATGACCATCGCGGTGTTCGTGCTCGGCTGGCCGCTGGCCATGTTCGGGCTGCCGCGGCCCATGGGGAAGGGGCTGCCGGAGAAGCTGCGGCTTGCGCTCTTCGGCACCGGCGATACGCTGGTCACCGCGCTGCTGTTCCTGTTGTGCGTGATGTCCGTGGGCGCCGCCGCCTACAGCCCGTTCCTGTATTTCCGGTTTTAGGAGCGAACGCGCATGCCTCTGCTGCTCGCATTCCGGCGCTACTGGGCCATTGCCTTCATCGCCATCCTGTCGGTGTTCACCATCGGCTTCGTGCTGCCCGATCTGCCGGCGCCGCTGCGCACCACCGTTGCCCCGGCGGAGCGCTGGTGGGAGCATGCGGGCGAGCGGCTCGACCCCTACATCAACAACACCTTCGCCTTCCGCGGCGCGGTGCTGGCGGCCCATCGCACCTATGGGCGCTGGCTCGGCGGCGGCCCCGGCGAGCTGGTGCTGAAGGGCGAACGCGGCGCCCTGTTCATCAAGGACGAGCACGCGGTGGAGCAGTCCATCGGCCAGCTGGTCCGCCCCCAGGTGGTGACCCAGGCGGCGGACGTCGCCACCCTGCTCGACCGCTACATGAAGTCCATCGGCGGCCGGTTCGTGATGCTGGTGCCGCCCAACGCCCAGACCAACAATTTCGACCTGCTGCCGGCCTATGCCCGCGCTCTGGCGAAGAAGCCGACCGAATACGACCTCCTCGACGCGGAGATGAAGAAGCGCGGCATCCCCTTCGTGGACATGCGCCCGATCCTCGCCGAGGCCAGGAAGAGCGGGCCCATCCACTGGCTGGCCGACACCCACTGGAACCAGCGCAGCGCGCTGATCGGCTTCAACGCGGCGATGACCGCCGCCGGCCGTCCGGACCTGACGTTCGACCCGGCCGAGGCGCTCAACCCGCCGTCGCAGCGGCGGACCGGCGACCTGGTGCGCCTCTCCGGCGAGCTGGAGGCGGCGGTGCCCGACGTGGAATACCTGCCGAAGCCGATGATCCAGCTGCGCAAGGACCTGACGCCGATCCCCGACGTCATGAAGCCGGTGCCGGCCAGCGAGCCGTTCCCCCCGGTGGCCAACGCCACCGGCCGCGAGGGGCCGCGGATCATGGTGATCGGCGATTCCTTCACCCAGAACCCCTGGTCCGGGCCGCTGAGCCAGGTGGCCTCCGCCTATGCCTGGATGCACCACCGCTACTGCCGCTTCGACCTCGGCGCGGTGGAGCGCTTCCGGCCCGACATCCTGATCTACGCGCCGAGCGAGCGGCAGATCCCATGCAAGGGCGAGCCGCAGCGCTGACCGGCCTCCCGCCAAGGCCCATGAGTCCGGCTCACGGGCCTTGGCACCGCCCCCGGCATCCGTCGAGGGCCGGGCGGATGGCCTTACTTGTTGCGCAGGGGGACGTCGCCCATGCCGCCGCCGGGCGGGCGCCGACGCTCCACCAGCCGGTCCACCGGGGCGTAATCGAGATAGCCGGCGCGGGCGATCACCCCCACGCCCGCGGTATCGAACCGTCCGTCCACGATGGCGGTGTCGGCCATGTAGACCCCCACCACCTCGCCGATGACCATGTGCTGTCCGGACACCGGCCCGGCGCGGCCGCGCGGGCGGATGGTCTCCACATAGACGCATTCCAGCGCCGCCGCGGCCGCCGCCACCCGGGGCGGTCGGACGAGGCGCGAGGGCGCCTGCTCCAGCCCGGCGAGGTCGAACTCGCTCACCTGCGGCGGCACCGGGGCAGAGGTGAGGTTGACGGCGTCGATCAGGTCGAGGGTCGCAAGGTTGCAGACGAACTCGCCGGTGGCCTCGATGTTGGCGACGCTGTCCTTGCGCCCCACCGAGGAGAACATCACCAGCGGCGGCGCCTCGCTGATCAGGTTGAAGAAGGAGTAGGGGGCAAGGTTCGCCACCCCGTCCGGCGACAGCGAGGAGATCCAGCCGATGGGCCGCGGACCGACGATCGCCTTCAGCGGCGAATAGGGCAGGCCATGGTCGTGCCTTGCGGGCTCGTAGAACATGAGCGGTCCTTTTGCGGGGGGAAGGGGGAGCGGGCCTTATACCATCAGCCCGGGTCGTTGGCCCCGGTCTTGGAGCGGCTCGCGAAACCTCCGGGGTCGGCTGACAGGGCCGTTTCGGGCTCCTGCGGCGTAGCGATCTCCGCTGATTCCGGCCGCATCGCCGGAGTGCTCGTCCGGGCGGTTTTCAAGTTGTCTCCAAGACCCTGTTGGGAAAATCGGCGGCCGAGGGCCGGCGACGGATTCTTGGGGCTCCGGCACGAGGAGGCGCCGGCGCGATGCCGCGCCTCGCGCCAAGTGTTTCACGACCCGGGGCGCCGAACAGGCGCCGAGGACCGACCTGCCCGATCTTCCAGACAGGCTCTTTGAGCCCCGCGCCTCCGCGGCGCTCCCTGGTCAGCCCCGCGCGGCACCGGTCGAAAGGCAGGGCGATGGCACGAGACCCAGGCTCAGGCCCGCGCTCCGCGGCCCCATCCCCTCCAGCCCCTTTCAGCGCAGGGCCTCGCGGGTGGCGGCGATGTCGTCCAGCGCCCGCTCGGTGGCCTCCATGCCGATGGCGATGGTCTCCTTCGCCCGGTGGAAGTCGAACAGGCCGACCCGGGCCAGCTTCGGCACCAGGGCGATGTCCGGCGGGTCGCCGGCGAGGCGCGAGCGGGCGATGCGGTCTTGGATGATGTTGAAGGCGTCCACCATCACCGTGGATACCCCGCGCGGGCCATCGGCGGCGGGTGGGGCGAAGAACTGGCGCTTGAGCCTTTCCGGGCTGAAGCGCTCCACCAGCCCCGCCCGCGGCGTCTCCATGGCGGCCTCGGCGGCGCTGCCCACCTGGTCCAGCATGCCGCCATGGTCGTGGATCACGGTGCCGCGGCCGAACGCGTCGCCGTTGAGATTGACCGCGATCACCATCCGCGCCCCCATGGCCCGGGCCGCCGAGACCGGGATCGGGTTGACCAGCGCGCCGTCCATCAGCCAGCGCCCGCCCACCTCCGCCGGGGTGAAGATGCCCGGCAGCGCATAGGGGGCGCGCACCGCCTCCACCAGGTCGCCGCGGGTGAGCCAGACCTCGTGGCCGGAGCCCAGCTCGGTGGCGATGGCGGCGAAGGTGGTGTCCAGCTCCTCGATGCGCAGGTCGCCCAGCTCGCGGCGCATCAGCTCCATCAGTCGCCGGCCGCCGATGAGGCCGGCGCCGCCCAGCACGAAGTCCAGAAGCCCGATGACGTGGCGCTTGGTGAGGCTGAGCGCCCAATCCTCCAGCATGTCGAGCTTGCCGGCGGCCCAGATGCTGCCCACCACCGCGCCGATGGAAGTGCCGGCGATGATGTTCGGCCGGATGCCGCGCTTCTCCAGCACCCGCAGCACACCGATATGGGCGAACCCGCGCGCCGCCCCGCCGCCCAGCGCCAGCCCCACCGAGGGGCCGTTGGCGCCGCGTTCGGGAACGCCCGGGGGCAGCTCGGTGGCGCGCTCGGCCTCTGCGAGCGGCTCGGAAGCCGCGCGGGGGGCGCCGCCATCGGCGAGAGGGGCCTGGTCGGGGCGGCGGTGGAGGCAGTCCGGCAAACATGGTCACCTCGTCGGGGCCGCAGCCCTGCGGGCCGTCTTTCGATACGGCCCGATGATGCGCCCCCCGATTGAGAAACTGGAGCGCGGCCATTCCGGTTCCCGGGCCGGCCGGTCACGGCGAAGCGAGTTCCGCGGCATGGTAAAGAGCCGGTATCCGGGGTCCACGCCCGGCGGCCCCGCGCGACGGTGGGGTGCCGGGGCCGGACTCCGCGGCAAGCCCGTGTGCACGCCGCGTTCTCCGGCAACCGTGTGCCCAGGCCGGGCGCCGCGGCAGTCCTGAGCCCACGCCGCGTTCCGAAGTAAGTCCGTGTCGAAGCCGCGCGCTGCGGCAACCCAGAGCCCAGGCCGGGTTTCGCGGCAAGGCTAAGAGCTTCCAACAAAACCTCACGTGACGGCTGACCGCGCCTGTCGGCCTTCTGCGGCGTTGCCGATCCTACCCGATGCTTCCGGCATCGACTGCGCTCGGCGCCTGACGGGCGACCGAAAAGTCCTCACCCCCTCCTCAGCCCGTAAGTGTTGTTGGAAGCTCTAAGGCCACGCCACCCTCCGCGGCAGTCCCGTGTCCAACCGCGCTCTGGGGCAGCCGTATGCCCAGGCTGCGCGCCTCGGCAGGGGCCGGGCAGTTTCCAGGGCCTGGGTGCCCACGCCTTGCCGTGTGCAGAGATCCCACGCGGCGGGAGGGAACGCGCCTGATGCGTCGACGTCACTGGTCCGGCACGCAGGACGGGAACCGGGCCGCTTGGGCTCCCGTTCGCGAGCCCGGCGTCAGTCGAAAAGCGAGCCTGATGGCGTGCTTGCAGCGAGGCCGCAAGGCGGCGCCGGGCCGAGGGACTTCCATCCCCGTTTCCAGGCGCCGGGCGCGATCAGAATCGGCGAGAATCAGCGCCGTCGCAGGCGGCCGAGAGATCCGCCCGAGGCCCGCCGAGATGGCGACGCTCAGTGGCCGTGGCCATCCTTGCCGTAGACAGCGGCGGGATCGAAGCGCGGCTGATCTTCGGTGAAGCCGAGCCGGGTGTCGGCGCCGGGGGCGGCGCCCAGCGGCACCGTGCGGTAGAAGCAGGAGCGGCGGCCGGTGTGGCACGAGGCGCCGGTGCCGCCCACCTCCACCCGGATCACCACCGCGTCCTGGTCGCAGTCGATGCGCATCTCCACCACCTTCTGCAGGTGGCCGGAGGTCTCGCCCTTCTTCCAGAGCGTGCCGCGGGAGCGGCTGAAATAGTGGGCGATCCCGGTCTCGATGGTGAGGGCGAGGGCCTGCGCGTTCATGTGCGCCAGCATCAGCACCTCGCCGCTGGCCGCATCCACGGCGACGCAGGTGAGGAGCCCCGCCGCATCGAAGCGGGGGGTGAGCGCGGTGCCTTCCTCCAGCGCGGCGCCGGAGGACGGGGGCGCGAACGGGGCGGTGTCAGCCATGGTGCCGCCGTCAGCCCTTGAGGCCGCGCAGAAGGGTGATGAAGCGCACCTGCTCGGACGGCTGCTCGCGGAACACGCCGGTGAACTGGGTGGTGAGGGTGGAGACGCCCTGCTTGGTGATGCCGCGCATGGACATGCACATGTGCTCGGCCTCGATCATGAC
>CALMSN010000325.1 GCA_937872325.1 uncultured Xanthobacter sp.
AGTAGCCGCCCTTGACCAGCGGATCACGCCCCCATTCGGGATTTTCGGTCGCCGTCGCGATGGCCTCGAAGGCCTGGGCCCGCGCCTCGGCGGCGGCATCGGTCCGGCCGCCGGGCGGGAGCTCGCCTTCCTGGAAGGCGGCGCCGATATCGGCCAGCGCCGCGGCGGCATCCGGCCACGGCCCCAGCGCCTCGACGCGCCGCCGCGCGCCCAGCGAGATGCCGGAAGTGATCAGGCTCCCCTTCGCCGCCACCTGGGCGAACACCGCCTCCGCATCGCGCGCGCCGGCCGCCGCGTGAAGCTGTCTTGCCGCCGCCACCAGATCGGGCGGCGGGACGAGGGCGGCGCCCACCTCGGCCGGCACCGGGCGATAGGGCCGCGCATCGTCCGCCCGCGCCGCCGACGGCGCGAGGCCGATGGCGGCAAGGACCAGAAGGCGCGGCAGGAACGCGGCAGGACGGCGTAAGGTCATGGCTTCTCTTTGCACCGGGCGCGGAAAAGCTCAACCGGGGAGTCCAGCCGGAACCGCCCCTACGGCTCGGCGGGAAGCTTGGCGCGGGCCCTGTCGCCACGGGCCTTGTCGTCCATGAGCTCGTACCACATGGCGTTGAGAACGGCGAAGGCGGCGGCCAGCGGCAGGCCGAGGAGCCAGGCGAAATACCACATCTGATGCGCCCTTTCTCAGTAGGCGTGGGTGCTGCCGTCCTGGATCGCGCGCGGGTCCACCTTGCCCCACAGCACGCGATAGACCCAGCTGGTGTAGGCGATGATGATCGGCACGAAGACCACCGCCACCACCAGCATGATGAACAAGGTGAGGTGGCTCGAAGAGGCGTCCCACACCGTCAGGCTGGAGCGCGGATCCGCCGACGACGGCAGGATGAAGGGGAACATGGAGAGCCCCACCGTCGAGATGATGCCGAGGATCGACACCGCGCTCGCCAGCACCGCCCCCACCTGCGAGCGGGAATTGAGCAGCGCGAGGCTGCCCAGCGCCCCGAGCACGCCCAGCACCGGGCCGGCGAGCATCCAGGGATGGGCCGCATAATTGGCGAACCAGGCGCCGGGGGCGAGCTCCACCGCCTTGGCCAGCGGATTGGACGGCCCGCCCGCCGGGATCTCGCCGACGATGCGGAAGCCCGCGCCGCCGAGCCAGAGCCACACCCCGCCGAGCGCGAACAGCGCGATGGTGGCCACCGCGGCGACGCTGCCGAAGGTGCGGGCGCGGCGGGCGAGCGGGCCGTCGGTCTTCAGCGCCAGCCAGCCGGCGCCGTGCATGGTCAGCATCGCCACCGACAGCAGCCCGCACAGCAGCCCGAACGGGTTGAGCAGCTCGAACAGGGTCGAGCCGTCGTAGAAGATCCGCAGGTCGCCGTCGAAGTGGAAGCGCACGCCCTGCAGCACGTTGCCCACCGCGACGCCCATCACCAACGCCGGCACGAGGCCGCCGACGAAGAGCGCCCAGTCCCAGCCCGCCCGCCAGGCCTCGCTCTCCCGCTTGGAGCGGTACTTGAAGCCCACCGGGCGCAGGATGAGCGCCACCAGGATGGCGAACATCGCCAGGTAGAAGCCGGAGAAGGACACCGCATAGAGCGGCGGCCAGGCGGCGAAGATGGCGCCGCCGCCGAGGATCAGCCACACCTGGTTGCCTTCCCAGACCGGCCCCACGGCATTGATGACGACCCGCCGCTCAAGATCGGTGCGGGCCACGAACGGCAGCAGGATGCCAGTGCCGAGATCGAACCCGTCCATGACGGCGAAGCCGATCAGCAGAACGCCGAGGAGCAGCCACCAGATGACGCGCAGCGTGTCGTAGTCGATGAGAGTGTGCAGGATCATGGATCTACTCCGCAGCGACGAAGGCATTCGGGAGGAGCACGGCATCCGGCGCGTCGTCCGGTTCCGGCCCCTTGCGGATGGCGCGGATCATCAGCTTCACCTCGATGACGAAGAGCACCGAGTAGAGCGCGACGAAGCCGGCCAGGGTCGCCAGCACGGTGCCGGCGCCGAGGCTCGAGACTCCCGCCACGGTGGGCAGCACGCCCTCGATGTTCCACGGCTGGCGCCCCACCTCGGCCACCACCCAGCCGAGCTCGGCGGCGAGCCACGGCAGGGGAATCGCCAGCACCGCGAGCCGCAGCAGCAGCGGATAGCGATCCAGCATCCGCCGGGCCGAGAGCACGAAGAAGGTGGCGAGGAAGGCGATGAAGAAGAAGCCGAGCCCCACCATGATGCGGAACGACCAGAACAGGGTCGGCACGCTCGGCACCGTGTCCCAGGCCGCGTTGCGGATCTGCTCCGGGCTCGCCTGGCGCGGGTCGTTCACGTAGCGCTTCAGCAGCAGGGCGTAGCCGAGGTCGGCGCCGTGCGCCTCGAAGGTCGCCTTCGCCTCCGGCGGGATGGCTGCCGTGCCGCCGGCGGCGCGGATCTGCTGCAGGGCGTCGAACGCCTTGATGCCGCTGGCAATGCGGGTTTCCGCGCGGGCCACCAGCTCGTCGATGCCGGGGATCTCGGTGGTGAGCGAGCGGGTGGCGATGAGGCCCAGCGCCCACGGCACCCGCACCGCGAACCGGGTCTCGCGCTCGCTCTGGCTCGGCAGGCCGATGATGGTGAAGGCGGCGGGGGCCGGCTCCGTCTCCCACATGGCCTCGATGGCGGCGAGCTTCATCTTCTGGTGCTCGGTGGCGAGGTAGCCGCTCTCGTCGCCCAGCACCACCACCGACAGCGCGGCCGCCAGCCCGAACGAGGCCGCCACCGTCATGGACCGCCTGGCGATCTCCACATGACGGCCCTTGAGCAGGTACCAGGCCGACACCCCGAGCACGAACATGGAGGCGGTGACATAACCGGCCGAGACAGTGTGCACGAACTTGGCCTGCGCCACCGGATTGGTCAGCACGGCGAAGAAGTCCACCACCTCCATCCGCATGGTCTGCGGGTTGAACTCCGCGCCCACCGGGTTCTGCATCCAGCCGTTGGCGACGAGGATCCACAGCGCCGACAGGTTCGAGCCCAGCGCCACCGCCCAGGTGGTAACGAGGTGGCCGACCTTGGAGAGCTTGTCCCAGCCGAAGAAGAACAGGCCGACGAACGTCGCCTCCAGGAAGAAGGCCATCAGCCCTTCGATCGCCAGCGGCGCGCCGAAGATGTCGCCCACATAGTGGGAGTAATAGCTCCAGTTCATGCCGAACTGGAATTCCATGACAAGGCCGGTGGCCACCCCCATCACGAAATTGATGCCGAACAGCGTGCCCCAGAACTTGGTCATCTGCCGCCAGATGCGCCGGCCGGTCATGACATAGACCGTCTCCATCACCGCGAGCAGCACCGACAGGCCGAGGGTGAGCGGCACGAACAGGAAATGGTAGAGCGCCGTCATCGCGAATTGCAGGCGCGAGAGATCGACTACGTTGAGTTCCATCATGTGATCCCGGTGACGTCCGGTCTCCTGGGTTGGGTGCCGCCTGGGGCGGTGCCTTCCAATGGCCGGTCGGCCGATGCGCAAGCGTGCCGCCGGCCCGCGTCAGGCGAGCGGAAGATCCGCTCCTTTCGTTGCCAAGCTTGCGTTGCCGAACCTTGGCTTCGTATGCCGGAAGGGTCCCGACGGCGGCCGCGCTCCGCCCATGCCCTACAGGCGCGGCGGCGCGCCGGACATTGGACAATCCGTCCAATATGACGCCGGGCCGCACCCCGGTCACCGGGCCGTTACGCGGCGCTCAGGTCACCCGGCGCTTGGCGAGCTTGCGCGCCAGGGTGCGGCGATGCATGCCGAGCCGCCGCGCGGTCTCGGAGACGTTGAAGTCCGTCTCCGCCAGCACCTCGTGGATGCGCTCCCATTCGAGGGTCTTGATGGAGGTCGGCCGGACCCCGATGGCGACGTCCGGATCGCCTTCCGCACGGCCGAACGCCGCCTCGATGTCGTCGGCATTGGAGGGCTTGGCGAGGTAGTGGCAGGCCCCGAGCTTGATCGCCTCCACCGCGGTGGCGATGCTGGCGAAGCCGGTCAGCACCACGATCCGCATCTTGGGATCATGGGCATGCAGCCGGCGCACGCAGTCCAGCCCCGAGCTGCCGGCGAGCTTCAGGTCGACCACCGCGCAGTCCGGCGCCGCGGCGTCGATGAGCGCGTCGATCTCCTCGCAGCGCCGGCAATGGGTCACCGTGTAGCCGCGCCGCTCGAACGAGCGCTGCAGGGCGCGGGCGAAGGCGGCATCGTCCTCCACCAGCAGCAGGCGCTTGTCAGGCTGCATCGGCGTCCTCCACGGCCAGGGACTGGATCGGCAGGCGGATCTCGACGCAGGCGCCGCCTTCCCCGGGGTTCGTGGCCCGGATGCCGCCGCCGAGCTTGCGCAGGACGCTGACGGTGAGGAACAGGCCCAGCCCCCGGCCCGCCTCGCCCTTCTCGCTGTGGTAGGGCTTGCCCAGCCGCTCGAGGGCTGCGGCCGAGAAGCCCGGGCCGTGATCGCTCACCCGCACCAGAAGGTCGGCGCCCCGGCGCTCGGCATCGATGCCGATCCAGTCGGGCGAGGCTTCGAGCGCATTGTCGAAGACGTTGAACAGCGCCTGCTCGATCACGCTGTCCGAGGCGATCTCGAGATCCGCATCGGTGGCGTTCTCGAAATCGAGCGCGGCCGGCCGGCGGCTGTCGGCCCAGCGGGCGACCAGCTCGTCGACGAAGCCGGACAGGGTGGCGCGGCGGGCGGATTCCCCGCGCACCTCGCCGGCGGCGATCAGGATCTGCGAGACCGTCGCCTTGCAGCGGGCGAGCGCCGCCTGCACCTCGCCGAGCTCCTCGCGCATCGCCGGATCGTCGCGGAACGGGCCCATCCGCCGCCAGTCGCTGAGGATCACCGCGATGGTGGAGAGCGGCGTCCCCAGATCATGCGCGGCGCCGGAGGCCAGGAGGCCGAGGCGCACGATCTGGGTCTCCTCGGCCTCGCGCTGGCGGAGCTCGGCGAGGTAGGCGTCCCGCGCGCGCAGGTTGGTCGTCATCCGGGTGACGAAGCGCACCACCAGCACCGCCGCCAGCAGGAAGCACAGGAACATGCCCTGCAGGTGCAGATCCAACAGGAAAGCGCCTTCCGGGTGCGCGTGGCTGCCGAAATCGATGGGCCGGTAGGCATAGGTGAGACCGACGAAGGCAAGGCTGGTGGCGCCAACCATGATCCAGGTCGCCAGTGGGGGAAGCAGCACCGCGCCGAGGATCACCTGCAGCAGATAGAGGAAGATGAACGGGTTGGTGGCGCCGCCGCTCAGATAAAGCTGGAGGGTGAGGGCTGCGACGTCGAGCAGCAGATCGACGCACAATTCCTTGTCGCCGATGGGCGCCTGCCCCACCACCCGGCAGATCCCCACGAGGTTGAGGCCGATGAGGAACAGGATCACCAGCCCCATCTCGTCGACCGGCAGGCTGATGCCGAGCCAAAGGTGCACGAACGCAATGGCGCTGACCTGCCCGGCCACCGCCAACCAGCGCAGCGAGATGAGGAGCTGCAGGTTCCTGCGGTTGGCATCGCTGGCGTTGCCGGTCGCGTCCATCTGGCCTCCGCCCCTGCGCCGGGCGCCCCGACCCGGCCGAGGCGCCATCCTGCCCGAGCCGGCGCGCCCGATCCACCCACTTTGCAGCGAAAGGCCATGCGCCGGGAGCGGAACACCCATTTCCATTCAATAATTTAGAGGGCGATGTCCCGCGCGGATGGCGCCGGCGCAAACCGCGCGGCGATGGCCAATGGCGGGCGGGGACGCCGGCGCCGCCGCCTCGCCCGGATCCGGCCGCTGCGCCGGCCCGAAGTCCGCCGCAATGGCCGCCGATCTTCCACCCGCCATGCCCGAGAGCATCACCCCGCCCCGCCGCCCGTCGAACCCGCTGCTCGCGGCCCTGCGGCTTGCCTTCCGGTTCGTCTGCAGTGTCGTCATCCTGCTGGACGAGCTGGTGCGCCCGCTCTACCGGCCGCTGCTGCAACGGCTGGCCGACCTGCGGCTGATGCAGGCCCTGGAGGTCTGGGTCGCGGCGCAGCCGCCCTATCTGGTGCTGCTCCTCATCGGCCTGCCCTATGTGGTGGTGGAACCGCTGAAGTTCCTCAGCCTTGCCGTCGCCGCCCACGGCCATGTGAAGACGGGCACCCTCGCCTTCCTGGTCGCCAACCTGGTCAGCTTCGTGCTGATCGAGCGCGTGTTCTCGGCCGGCAAGCCGCAGCTGATGACGCTGCGGCCCATGGCATGGCTGATCACCACCGCGGCGTCGGTGCGGGCCTCGCTGGTGGCCCGTCTGCGGCTTGCGGAGCTGCGGATGCGGCTGCGGGTGCTGGCGCGCTGGGCGCGGCTGCATCTGCGCTGAGACCTAGATCGGAAGAGCACACGTCTGAACTCCAGTCACATCACGATCTCGTATGCCGTCTTCTGCTTGAAAAAAAAAAAA
>CALMSN010000326.1 GCA_937872325.1 uncultured Xanthobacter sp.
CATCTTCTGCCGGTGCTGAAGAATGTGCGCGATGCCAAGAAGGGCCCGATCCTGGTCCATGTGGTGACCCAGAAGGGCAAGGGCTACGCCCCCGCCGAGGCCTCCGCCGACAAGTATCACGGCGTGGTCAAGTTCGATGTGCTCACCGGCGCGCAGGTGAAGGCGAAGTCCAATGCGCCGTCCTACACCCGCGTCTTCGCGGAAAGCCTGATCGGCGAGGCGAAGCGCGACCAGAAGGTGGTGGCCATTACCGCCGCCATGCCCAGCGGCACCGGCCTCGATCTGTTCGGCCAGGCGCTCCCGGACCGCATCTTCGACGTCGGCATCGCCGAGCAGCACGCGGTCACCTTCGCCGCCGGCCTCGCCACCGAGGGCTTCAAGCCGGTCTGCGCGCTCTACTCCACCTTCCTGCAGCGGGCCTACGACCAGGTGGTGCACGACGTGGCGCTACAGAACCTGCCGGTGCGCTTTGTCATCGACCGCGCCGGCCTCGTCGGCGCCGACGGGGCGACCCATGCCGGCGCCTTCGACATCGCCTATCTCGCCTGCCTGCCCAACATGACCGTGATGGCGCCCGCCGACGAGGTGGAGCTGACCCACATGGTGGCCACCGCCGTCGCTCATGACGGCGGCCCCATCGCCCTGCGCTTCCCGCGCGGCGACGGGGTGGGGCTGGAGCGGCCGGAGCGCGGCGAGGTGCTTCCCATCGGCAAGGGGCGGATCGTGCGCGGGACCGGCGAGGGCGACGTCGCCCTCCTGTCCCTCGGCACCCGCCTCGGCGCCTGCCTCGACGCCGCTGAGCGGCTGGAGGCGGCCGGCTTCACCGTCACGGTGGCCGACGCCCGCTTCGCCAAGCCGCTGGACCGCGAGCTGGTGCTGAAGCTCGCCGCCGGCCATTCGGTGCTGCTGAGCCTGGAAGAGGGCTCCGTGGGCGGCTTCGGCAGCCACGTGCTGCAGCTTCTGACGGACGAAGGCGTGCTCGACCGCGGCGCGCTGAAGGTCCGCTCCATGACCCTGCCCGACATTTATATCGACCAGGACACCCAGGCCCGCCAGCTGGCCGAGGCCGGGCTCGACGCCGACGCCATCGTGGCGAAGGTGGAGGGTCTGCTGGGCAAGGCCAAGGCCGCCGGGCTCTCCGGGCTGGGGCTGCACAAGGCGGGGTGAGGGGGCTGGTTCAGGGAGCTGATGGCACCGTGATCGCGCGGTCACGGAGACTCGCTTCTATTTCTTCTGCCGTAATATCGTGCACGACGAGATCAAGAATAAGCTTCGCGACCCATTCCGCATCGGGGAGGAGAAGCAACACGCGGTTGCGCTCACAAAAAGTCAGAAGCGCTGCCAAAGCAGTACGCTTGTTCCCCTGTTCGAATGGATGGTTGCGGCAAAGGCCTTCGAGCAGGACGAGACCGAGACGCAGGATGTCCCGCTCGTCCTCATACTCCCAGGCATTAACAGGGCGCGCAGCTGCGCTTTCAAGCTCTGCGGGGCGGATCAGTGCGTGAGACTCGCCGGTGGCGGTGACAACGACCCGGTTGATGGTGACGATGTCCTTCGCGCCGAGCCAGTCTGGTTCAGAGCGCGAGAATGCCATTCACCACCGGATAGCTGATGAGGGAACGCTCGACGGATGCGGCGATGGCTTCGGAGCGGCTCCGCGGAGCGTATTTCTCCGCCAGGGCGAGGATGCGGAAGTATATCGCCGCCCGTGCTTCCAGCGTAGTGCGCGCGGCGGTGTCAGCATCCGACGCCCTGCCCCTCAACTCGCCTGGGGCGTCCTTAATTTCATCGGAAGTAGAATTTGATTCCTTTATTTTTTGAAGGATATCGTCAACAAAAGTTTCTGCATCTGTAACGACCTGAAGAGTCTCGCTGCTGAGGATCCAGAGCTCTCGTCCTTCATTTTGGGCTCGTTCTTCCGGCATGGATTGAAGGTCTGAATCCAGGCTGTCGAGCATTTTTTCCAGGCGCGCCCGCCAATTGTGGGTCGCCGCGATATGGATGGCGACGTACTGATCAGCATAACGGTAGCCGAGGGGCATCATCGGCGCGTGGTCGTTTGAGACCGGTGGCATCCGTGGTGCGTTGGACAGCTGGTAGAAAAGCTCCGCGATCTCGGCGGTGAGCATCGTTTCAATCCCTCTCCGCACGAAAGATAGGCCGGTATCAGGATTTGGCAAATAGGCCGAGATCGTGGTTCTTGTTACGAGTCGGTGTGAGACTCAGCTCAGCTTGGTCCGTTTAGAAACACGTTATCATTCTTGTTGACCAAGGCCTGCCTGCGAATCCCTCACTCCGCGGCTTTGAGATTGTGCCCGAGCCGCTCCGACAGCGTCTTGAGCAGTTCCTGCGCCGCGTCGGCGATCACCGTGCCGGGCGGGAAGATGGCTTCGGCGCCGAAGTCGCGCAGCGCCTGGTAATCCTGCGGCGGCACCACGCCCCCCACCACCACCATGATGTCGCCGCGGCCTTCCGCTTCCAGCGCCGCCTTCAGGGCAGGCACCAGGGTGAGGTGGCCGGCGGCGAGGGACGAGATGCCCACGACGTGGACGTCGTTTTCCACCGCCTGCCGGGCGGCTTCCTCGGGGGTGGCGAAGAGGGGGCCGATGTCCACGTCGAAGCCGAGATCGGCGAACGCGGAGGCGATCACCTTCTGGCCGCGGTCGTGGCCGTCCTGGCCCACCTTGGCGACCAGGATGCGCGGCCGGCGGCCCTCCGCCTCCTCGAACGCCTCCACCTGCCCCTGCACCTTGCCGACCTTGTCCGTCATGGCGGAAGCCTCGCGCTTGTAGACCCCGGAAATGGCGCGGATTTCCGCCCGGTGGCGGCCGAACACCTTCTCCAGCGCGTCGGAGATCTCACCCACGGTGGCCTTTACCCGGGCGGCGTTCACCGCCAGCTCCAGCAGGTTGCCGTTCCCGGCGGCGCCGTTGGTGAGAGCGGTGAGCGCGGCCTCCACCTCGACGGGGCTGCGCTCGGCGCGCAGTCGGTTGAGCTTGTCGATCTGGGCGGCGCGGACGGTGGCGTTCTCCACCTTCAGCACGTCGATCAGCCGGTCCCTCTGCGGCTTGAACTTGTTGACGCCCACCACGGTCTGCGCCCCGCCGTCGATGCGGGCCTGGGTAGTGGCGGCGGCTTCCTCGATGCGCAGCTTGGGGATGCCGGCCTCGATGGCCTTCGCCATGCCGCCCAGCGCCTCCACCTCCTGGATGTGCGCCCAGGCCTTGGCGGCGAGGTCCGCGGTCAGCTTCTCCACGAACACCGAGCCGCCCCACAGGTCGATCTGCCGGGTGGTGCCGCTCTCCTGCTGCAGCAGGATCTGGGTGTTGCGGGCGATGCGGGCGGAGAAGTCGGTGGGCAGGGCTAGCGCCTCGTCGAGGGCGTTGGTGTGCAGCGACTGGGTCTGGCCCTGGGTCGCGGCCATTGCCTCGATGGCGGTGCGCATCACGTTGTTGAACACGTCCTGCGCGGTCAGTGACCAGCCGGAGGTCTGCGAATGCGTGCGCAGCGGCAGCGACTTCGGGTTCTTGGCGCCGAGGTCGCTCATCAGCCGGGTCCACAGGAGGCGGGCGGCGCGGAGCTTGGCCACCTCCATGTAGAAGTTCATGCCGATGGCCCAGAAGAAGCTGAGGCGCGGCGCGAAGATGTCGATGGGCAGGCCCGCGGCGGCGCCGGCGCGGCCGTATTCGACGCCGTCCGCCAGCGTGTAGGCCAGCTCCAGGTCCTGCGTCGCGCCGGCTTCCTGCATGTGGTAGCCGGAAATGGAGATTGAGTTGTAGCGCGGCATCTCCTTCGACGTGTAAGCGAAGATGTCCGAGATGATGCGCATGGAGGGAGTGGGCGGATAAATATAGGTGTTGCGCACCATGAATTCTTTGAGGATGTCGTTCTGGATGGTGCCGGAAAGCTTGGCGTGGGGCACGCCCTGTTCTTCCGCCGCGACCACATAGAGCGCCAGGACCGGCAGCACTGCGCCGTTCATGGTCATGGATACGCTCATCTGGTCCAGCGGAATGCCGGAGAAGAGCGTGCGCATGTCGTAGATGGAATCGATGGCCACGCCGGCCATGCCCACGTCGCCGGCGACGCGCGGATGGTCTGAATCATAGCCGCGATGGGTGGCGAGGTCGAAGGCCACCGACAGGCCCTTCTGGCCGGCGGCGAGGTTGCGCCGGTAGAAGGCGTTGGAATCCTCCGCCGTGGAGAAGCCGGCATATTGCCGGATGGTCCAGGGCTGGGTGGCATACATGGCCGCATACGGCCCGCGCAGGAACGGCGCGATGCCCGGATAGGTATCGACGAAGGAGAGATCGGCGATGTCGGCGGCGCCGTAGAGCGGCTTCACCGGGATGCCTTCGGGCGTCGTCCAGGGCTCCGCGCCGGCCGCGGGCGCCTCGGGGCGGGGGGCGCGCCAGGCGATATCGGCGAAATTCGGGATCTGGCTCATGTCGTTCCCCTGTCAGTCCACATGCCGAAGCCGGTTCGGCCGTCCGCCCGGGAAAACCCGCCAGGGGCGCCAATAAAATCCGCCGCGCCTCGTCGGCGCGTTGCGTGACCGGCGCGGGGGTGGCGCCTTGGGGGCCCGCGCCGCGCCGTCACACCCGCCGCGCCATCCAGCTGCCGGCGCAGGACGGGTGCGGCGAGGTCCAATCGCCGGATGCTTCGTCGCCGCGGGCGAGGCCGGTGGCCGTCACCTTATGCCCGCCGTGGGCGAGCACCATCCGCACCACCCCGACCTTGTTGATGCCGCCCGATGCTTTCACCGGCCAGTATCCAGCATAGGTCACTTTGCCATTCTTCACCGCGACCTTGAAGTCGAAATTGGTCTGGCAGGCGCCGGTCTCCGCCGAGGTCTTGACGCTCCAGGTGCCGTCCGGCGAGGCCGCGGCCGGGGTGGTCAGGCAGGCGAGCAGAAGGCCGGTCGCGATCAGGGAAAAACGGGTCCGGAAAGAACGGGGCACAGGCATGGTGGTCTCAGGATCCTTTCGGAGCGCAGATGGCGCGGGTCAGGCGGCAAGGCCGGCGGCGGCCTGGGCCTGCTTCAGCGTTGCCAGCGCGTCGCAGCCGGCGAAGATGAAGCCGCCGATGCCGGCCGCCTTCAGCGCCGCCTCTTCGGCCGGCTTGCCAGCAACCCATACCGTCGTGGCGCCGGCCTCCTTCAGGAGGTCGGAGACCTCCGCAGCCTCGGCGGCGTAGACCGCATCGGAGGAGGCAAGGCACGCGAAGGCCGTGCCCGAGGCCTTGAAGGCGGCGACGAGAGCGGCGCGGTCGGCAAAGCCGTCCGGCACCGGCGCGGCCAGCCCGCCGGCCTCGAAGAAGTTCTTGGCGAAGGTGGCGCGGGCGGTGAAGTCGGCCACCGTGCCGAGGGTCGCCAGGAAGACGGACGGGGTCGTGGCGGCAGCCTCGGCGGCATCGCGCAGGGCCTCGAACGGCTCGGCGATGCGATGGGCGGCCAACGCGCCGGCCGGCGCCGGGGCGGGCGCGGGGGCCGGCGCCAGCACCTCGGGCACCGCCTGCACCAGGATGGGGAATTCGGAGGTGCCGGTGATGGGCGCCTTGCGGGTCGCCACGTCCTTGGCCCGGCGGGCGGCGACGGCGGCGATCTCGCCCTTCAGCCATCCGCTTTCCAGCGCCGTGGCGAGGCCGCCCTTGGCCTCGATGGCGCGGAAGATCTCCCACGCCTTCTCGCACAGGCCGTCGGTATGTGCCTCCACCGCGCCCGCCCCGGCAGCCGGATCGGCGACGCGGTGGACGTTGGATTCCTCGATCAGCATCACCTGGGTGTTGCGGGCGAGGCGGCGGGCGAAGCCGTCGGGCAGGCCGATGGGCTGGGTGAAGGGCAGCACGGTCACCCCGTCCGCCCCGCCGACGCCGGCGGCGAAGGCGGCGATGGTGGTGCGCAGCAGGTTCACGTAGGGGTCGCGCCGGGTCATGGAGCGCCAGGCCGTGGTGGCGTGGAGCTTCAGCGGCGCGGCGGCGGCGCCGCTCTCGCGCAGCACCGCCGCCCAAAGCAGGCGGATGGCGCGCATCTTGGCGATGGTGGCGGTCTGGTTCACGTCGGCGGTCAGCGCCGCCTCGATGCGCCCGGCGGCGATGTCCAGCGGCACGCCGGCCTCGGCATAGGCGCGCAGATAAGCCACCGCGGTGGCCAGCACCACCGCCAGCTCCTGCGCATCCGAGGCGCCGGCGGCATGGTAGAGCGCGCCGTCGGCACGGGCGATGGGGCCGGCAAATCCCTTGTCGGCGAGGCGGGCCGAGGCATCGGCGAAGGTGCGGGCCTGCGTCGCCCACGGCGCGGGCAAGGCGCCGGTGGCGGCGAGATCGCCCAGCGGATCGAGGCCGAAGGAGATCTTCACCTGCGCCGGATCGAAGCCGCGCGCGGCGACCAGCGCGGCGAAGGACTGCGCGACCTCGGCGCCGCGGAAGCCGCCGGAGAGGAGACGCACATCGATCAGGTCGAGCAGCACGTCCTTCAGCACCGCATCGAGATCTGCGCCCTCGGGCAGGCCGAAGCCGTAGGCCTGGGGCGAGGCGGCGAACACCAGGTCGAGGCCCGAGGCGCCGCCGTCGAGATCCTCCAGCGCCTGGGCGCCGGCGCCTGCCGGATCCGGCTGGTCGACCCGCAGCGCGATGGTCCAGGGCGCGCCGGCGGCGCGGCCGGCGACGATTGCCGGATCCACCTTGCGCGGCGGCAGCGCATCGAGGGCGAGGCCTTCGTAGGTGGGGGTGACGAGCTTCTTGTCGTAGGCCGCGCCCTTGAGCACGCCCTCCACCAGCTTCAGCCAGTCCTCTCGGGTGACCGGCGGCAGATCGGTGGCGAAGGGCAGGGACGTCATGGCTGGGCCTCCGGTAGGACGCAAAACGGAAACGGCTCGGCGACAGGGCGCCAAGCGAGAATGATTGCCGCGACGCCGCGGATGCGGCCGACGCGGGCGGCGACGCTCACCGGCGCGCCTCCCGGGCAGCGAGGGCGCGCTCGCCGTCCACCATGTAGTCGCGCAGCACCGGCACGTCGTCGCGCCTTTCCGAGAGCAGCAGCTGGAACACCATGTTGGATCCGTGGAGGAAGCCGAGCTCCACCGCGGCGAGGTAGAATTCCCACATCCGGCCGAAGCGCTCGCCCATCATGGCGTCCACCTCGGCGCGCTTGTCCATGAAGTTGCGGCGCCAGGCGCGGATGGTCCAGTAATAATGCAGCCGCAGCACCTCGCAGTCGTCCACCCACAGGTGGGTGCGCTCCGTCGCGGCGAAGACTTCCGACAGCGCCGGCACGTAGCCGCCGGGGAAGATGTACTTGCGGATGAAGGGCGCCGTGGTGCCCGGCGGCGACATGCGGCCGATGGCGTGCACCAGCGCGAAGCCGCCCGTATCCAGCAGGTTGCGGATGGTGGTGAAGTAATCGTCGAAGTGGGCGACCCCCACATGCTCCATCATGCCGATGGAGACCACGCGGTCGAACTTGCCCTTCAATTCGCGATAGTCCACCTCGCGGAAGTCGATGCTGTCGGCCACCCCGGCGGCCTGCGCCAGCCGCCGGCTCTCGGCGAGCTGCTCGGGCGAGACGTTGATGGCGGTGACCTTGGCACCGCATTCCTTCGCCATGTAGATGGCGAGCCCGCCCCAGCCAGAGCCGATCTCGGCCACCCGCATGCCGGGGGTGATGTTCAGCTTCGCCGCGATGTGGCGGAACTTGTTGCGCTGCGCCTCGACCAGCGGCTGCTCCGGATGGGTGAAGTAGGCGCAGGAATAGGCCATCGTCTCATCCAGCCACAGCCGGTAGAATTCGGCCGGGTGGTCGTAGTGGGAGGAGACGTTCTCCTTGGCCTTGCCGATGGGGTTCGCCTGCTGGAACCGGCGCACCGAGCGCCACGCCTGCCGCAGCGCCTGCTGCACCGGATGGCTGCCCAGCCCCTTGCGGTTCACCGAAAACAGATTGAGCAGCTCGAAGGCGCCGGCGCCGTCCTCGAAGGAGAGGCGGCCTTCCATATAGGCCTCGGCCGCCACCAGCTCCGGATTGAAGAACAGGTCGCGCTCCAGCTTCTTGTCGTGCATGCGCACGGTCACGGACGGCCCATCCTGGCCGGAGCCGAAGGCGTGGGTCTGGCCATCGGCGGTGATGACCGTCAGCCGGCCCTTCTCGACGAAGCGGGAGAGGAGGTGAGAGAGCAGGCGCATGGTCAGAACCTCGGCTCCTGACGCTCGGTTGGCGGCACGTAGCCCGGGGGCGTCCAGTCGAGGAGGGAGTCCTGTGGTGGGGCCTTGGGCGCGGCAGAGGGGAACAGGAGGCAAAAGCCTGCCACGATGACCTGTAGGCCGACCCCTCCAATGAGGGCTACATTAAACATCAGTGCATCAGCTTCTGCCTTGACCTTGGGCAGGCCGATAAGCATTCCGTATCCAAAAAATAGAATAAATGGAAGCGCAAACATAAAAAGTGTAATGCAAATAAGGCTGGCCCAGAGGCGAAAGCCGGCATCAAGCAGTCGGCCAGCAGCTGCTATAACAAAAAATGCAGACAGGCCTGCATTTATGTTTTTCATGTAAGGCAGAAGCCCGAGGTTTTCCGCAAATACGCTCAGCAAGATACACGCGGCGGCATAAGCAGCCAGGGAAAGGGCATAGCTCGTCCGCTTCAGCCTCAGGCTCTTGGTCATGCTTTGCTCCCGGCCGCGTTGAATGCGGCGCGGTGCCCGCTCCTTCTGCCTAGCCCGCCGAGGCGGAAAGGAACAGCCCGCGCCGCAATCATCACGCGAATTCCAGGATCACTGCGTCCACGGCGAGGCTGTCGCCGGCCTTGGCGTGGACCGCCTTGATGGTGCCGTCCCGCTCTGCGCGCAGCACGTTCTCCATCTTCATGGCCTCGACGATGGCGAGCAACTCGCCGCTCTTCACCTCCTGGCCCGGAACCACAGCGACGGAGACGACGAGGCCCGGCATGGGGCAGAGCAGCTCCTTGCCGCCGCCGGCATTCTCCTTCTTCGGCATCAGCGCCGACAGCTTGGCCGACAGCTCGGTATAGACCCGCGCCTTGGTGGAGATGCCGCGATGGGCGAGGGTGTAGCCGTTGGGGATGGGGCGCACCTGCACCGCCACCTGGTCGGCATCGATGGTGCCGGACCACACCACCTCGCCCGGCTTCCAGCTCGAGCGCAGGAGATGGGTGTGGCCGGGGGTGCCGTCGGCGTCGAACACCTGCACCTTGAAGCCGCCGTCCACCGCCTCGACCTCGAGCGGGGTCGCGATTACGGCGTCGCCGGCCGAGAGATGGACGATGCGGCGCTTGGCGATGTGCCAGGTGACGCCCGAGGTCTGGCCGGTGATCTTGCGCTTGCGGGTGTTCTGGATGTGGTCGACGACGCCGGCGACGGCGGCGAGGTAGTGCACCAGCTCGCCTTCCGGCGCGCGGGCCTGGAAGCCGTCCGGATACTCCTCGGCGATGAAGCCGGTGGAGAGGTTCCCGTCCTGCCAGCGCTTGTGCGACATCACCGCCGAGAGGAACGGGATGTTGTGGCCGATGCCGTCGATGGCGAAGGCGTCCAGCGCGTCGGCCTGGGCCTCGATGGCCTGGGCGCGGGTGGGGGCGTGGGTGACCAGCTTGGCGATCATCGGATCGTAGAAGATGGAGATTTCCCCGCCCTCATAGACGCCGGTGTCGTTGCGCACGGTGATCGGGCCGGTCTTGCCTTCCGCCGGCGGCCGGTAGCGCACGAGGCGGCCGGTGGAGGGCAGGAAGTTGCGGTACGGATCCTCCGCATAGATGCGGCTTTCCACCGCCCAGCCGGTGAGCTTGACGTCGTCCTGGGTGAAGGTCAGCGGCTCGCCGGCGGCGACGCGGATCATCTGCTCGACGAGGTCGACGCCGGTGATCAGCTCGGTGACCGGATGCTCCACCTGCAGGCGGGTGTTCATCTCCAGGAAGAAGAAGCTCTTGTCCTGGCCGGCGACGAACTCCACCGTGCCGGCGCTGTCGTAGCCCACCGCCTTGGCGAGGGCGACGGCCTGCTCGCCCATCTTCTTGCGGGTGGCCTCGTCGAGCAGCGGGGAGGGGGCCTCTTCCAATACTTTCTGGTTGCGGCGCTGGATCGAGCACTCGCGCTCGCCGAGATAGACCACGTTGCCGTGCTTGTCGCCCAGCACCTGGATCTCGATGTGGCGCGGATCGACGATGAACTTCTCGACGAACATGCGGTCGTCGCCGAAGGACGATTTCGCCTCGGACTTGGAGCGGTCGAAGCCGTCCTGAACCTCGTCGCGGGAATAGGCGATGCGCATGCCCTTGCCGCCGCCGCCGGCGGAGGCCTTGATCATCACCGGATAGCCGATCTCGTCGGCGATCTTGGCCGCTTCCTCACCATTGGCGATCTCGCCGAGATAGCCGGGAACGGTGGAGACCTTGGCGGCGGCCGCCGCCTTCTTGGACTCGATCTTGTCGCCCATCGCCTCGATGGCATGCGGGTTCGGCCCGATGAAGACGATGCCGTTCTCGGCCAGGAGCTTGGGGAAGGAGGCGCGCTCGGAGAGGAAGCCGTAGCCCGGATGCACCGCCTCGGCGCCGGTGAGCTTGCAGGCTTCGACGATCTTCTCGGCGATGAGGTAGGACTGGGCAGCCTGGGGCGGGCCGATATGCACCGCCTCGTCGGCCATCTCGACGTGGAGCGAATCCTTGTCGGCATCGGAATAGACGGCGACCGTCTTGATGCCCATCTTGCGCGCGGTCTTGATGACGCGGCAGGCGATCTCGCCGCGGTTCGCGATCAGGATCTTCGTGAACATTTACGTGTCTCCTGCGCCGTGGGCGCTGAATGTCTCAGGAATCTGGCCGTTCTTCCCAGCTTTGCCGGCGGCCCCCACCCCAGCTCTCCTCCGCAAGCGGGAGAGAGAGCGATGCGGCGCCAGTGGCAAAGCCCTCTCCCGCTTGCGGGGGAGGGGGCGCTCCCCGGCAGGGGAGCGGAACGCGTCACAGCGGCAGGTTGTCGTGCTTGCGGGCCGGCTGCTCCAGCTTCTTGGTGCGCAGCATGGCCAGCGCCCGGGCAAGCCGGCGCCGGGTGGTGTGCGGGGTGATGACCTCGTCGATGAAGCCCCGCTCCGCGGCCACGAAGGGCGAGAGGAAGCGCTCCTCGTAATTCTTGGTCTGGGCGGCGATCTTCTCGGCGTCGCCCATGTCGGAGCGGAAGATGATCTCCACCGCGCCCTTGGCGCCCATCACCGCGATCTGGGCGGTGGGCCAGGCGTAGTTGACGTCGGCGCCCACATGCTTGGAGGCCATCACGTCATAGGCGCCACCGAAGGCCTTGCGGGTGATGACGGTGACCAGCGGCACGGTCGCCTGCGAATAGGCGAACAGCAGCTTGGCGCCGTGCTTGATCAGGCCGCCATATTCCTGCGAGGTGCCGGGCAGGAAGCCGGGCACGTCCACGAAGGTGACGATCGGGATTTCGAAGGCGTCGCAGAAGCGCACGAAGCGGGCCGCCTTGCGGGAGGCGTCGGAATCCAGCACGCCGGCCATCACCATGGGCTGGTTGGCGACGAAGCCCACCGTGCGCCCCTCCATGCGGCCGAAGCCGGTCACCATGTTGCGGGCATAGGCCGCCTGGATCTCGAAGAAGTCGCCCTCGTCGACCACCTTCAGGATCAGCTCCTTGATGTCGTAGGGCTTGTTGGGATTGTCCGGCACCAGGGTGTCGAGGCTGGCGTCGTCGCGGCCCGGTTCGTCGAAGGAGGGCCATTCCGGCACGCCCTCGATGTTGTTGGAAGGCAGGAAATCGATGAGACGGCGGGTCTCCAGCAGCATCTCGACGTCGTTGTCGTAGGCGCCGTCGGCCACCGACGACTTGGAGGTGTGCACCTTGGCGCCGCCCAGCTCCTCGGAGGTGACGGTCTCGTTGGTCACCGTCTTCACCACTTCCGGGCCGGTGACGAACATGTAGGAGGTGTCGCGCACCATGAAGATGAAGTCGGTCATGGCCGGCGAGTAGACGTCGCCGCCGGCGCACGGGCCCATGATGAGCGAGATCTGCGGGATCACGCCCGAGGCCAGCACGTTGCGCTTGAACACCTCGCCGTAGCCGCCGAGCGCCGCGACGCCTTCCTGGATGCGGGCGCCGCCGGCATCGAACAGGCCGATGATGGGCGCGCGCACCTTCACGGCCATGTCCTGGATCTTGGTGATCTTGCGGGCATGCTCCTCGGAGAGGGAGCCGCCGAACACCGTGAAGTCCTTGGCGAAGACGAAGACCTTGCGGCCGTTCACGGTGCCCCACCCGGTGACCACGCCGTCGCCGGGGATCTTCTGCTCGGCCATGCCGAAATCGACGCAGCGGTGCTGCACGAAGGTGTCGTATTCCTCGAAGGTGCCGCGATCCAGCAGCAGCTCGATGCGCTCGCGGGCAGTGAGCTTGCCGCGCTTGTGCTGCGCCTCGATGCGCTTCTCGCCACCGCCGAGGCGGGCCACCCGGCGCCGGTTCTCAAGCTCCTCGAGAATGTCCTTCATGGATGCACCTTCCGTGGTGGCTTGCCCGTGGCGGGCTACCTGTGGCGAGGAACCGGTAAAACCGGCATCTGGTATCTGGCTGGCTAGCAGGAAATGCACGTTCTTTGAATGTGTAAAAAAATCAATTTGTAACTTGTGAAAAATTTACATTATTAATTGCTCCGGTTGAGCCTGCCCGCGCCAGGCGGACGGGGTGGAACACGCGACATGCGCCAGAAGATCTATGCCGGCCATGCGGTGCGGCGGCTGCGGGAGAAGCTTGGGCTCAAGCAGAGCGAGCTGGCGCAGCGGCTTTCGGTCTCCGCCTCCTACGTCAACCAGATCGAGAGCAACCAGCGCCCGCTTACCGCCTCGGTGCTTATCGCCATCTCCCGCACCTTCGCCGTCGACATTACCAGCTTCGGCGCCGAGGATCTCGACCGGCTGGTGGCCGACCTTAGCGAGAGCGCGGCCGATCCGCTGTTCCGCGACCTCGACCTCGGCCTGCAGGATGCCAAGGCGGTGGCCAACCTGTCGCCGGCCTTCGCCCATGCCTTCCTGCGGATGCACGTCGCGCTGCGGCGCACCGCGGAGTGGCGCGCCTCCCTCGACGACATGCTGGCCGACGGCCTGCCCTCGGGCGCCGCCGAGCCGAAGCTCGTGCCCTACGAGGAGGTGCGCGACTTCTTCCACTACATCGACAATTACGTGGACGGGCTCGACCGGGCGGCGGAGGCGCGGGCGACCGGCCTCGGCATCCTCGATGCCGCCGATCCGGCCACCGCATTCGCCGAGCACCTGGCCCGCCATCACAAGGTGAGCGTGGAGATCGGCCGGGCGGATCCGGAGCTGCCGCTCGCCGTGTTCGATCCGCGCGGCCGGCGGCTGGCGTTGTCGGGCATGCTGCCGCCGGCGGCGCGGGCCTTTCGCATCGCGGTTGTCATCGCCCGGCTGGAGCATCGCGACCTGGTGGCCAAGACGGTGGCCGATGCCGGCTTCCGAAGCGAGATCGCCGCCGAGATCTGCCGGCTCGCCCTGCACAACTACTTCGCCGGCGCGCTGATGCTGCCCTACCGGCGCTTCCTCGACCTCGCCCGCACCCTGCGGCACGACCTCGACCGGCTGGTGGCCGTCACCGGCGCCAGCCTGGAGCAGGTGTGCCACCGCCTCTCGACCCTGCAGCGGCCGGGCTCGAAGGGGGTGCCGTTCTACTTCGCCAAGGTCGACCGGGCGGGCAACATCACCAAGCGCCATTCCGCCACCCGCTTCCAGTTCGCCCGCCATGGCGGAGCCTGCGCCGCCTGGAACGTGCACGAGGCGTTCGACACCGGCGGGCGCACGCTGGTCCAGCTCGGCGAGATGCCGGACGGGGTGCGCTACATCTGCCTCGCGCGGGCGGTGAGCGCGCCGCCGCCGCGCCATGGCCAGCCGGCCCGCAGCTTCGCCCTGGGGCTCGGCTGCGAGACCGCCTTCGCCCACGACATCGTCTATGCCGACGGCCTCGACCTGAAGGGGGCCTCGGTGGCGCATCTGGGGGTGTCGTGCCGCATCTGCCCGCGCGGCGATTGCGACCTGCGCGCCTTCCCGCCGTTCAACCGCGATATCCGCATCGACGAGAACGTTCGCGATGTCGTTCCGTTCACCATCGCGTGACGCAATAGCGCCTTCGTTGTGCTCGTGAAACGCCGCGGCTTTGTACATGAAACGCCATGGCAGGCAGTCTAGAGTGGCGCGCTCGACTCGTTTGGGTCGGATGGGAGTGATGTCCATGAAGGTGCTGAGACTTGCCGGCATGGTTGCCGCCGGGCTCGCCGTGGCCGGCGCCGGGGGCGCCAAGGCTGCGCCGGGATTCGCGACGGCGAACGTCAATATTAGGACTGGTCCGGATACGGAATACCCCAGCATGGGCGTCATTCCCGATGGCTCGCCGGTGGAGATCGAGGGCTGCCTTCAGGATGAATCCTGGTGCGATGTCACCTGGGATGGATCCCGCGGCTGGGTCTACAGCGAATATCTCGGCTTCCAGCAGGCCGTGCCCGGTGGCGGCGGCGGCGGTGGCGGATACAGCGTGCAGCTGCTTCCCGACGTGGGCCTCGCCGCCCTCGGCCTGCCGGTGGTCGCCTTCGCCGCCGCCGACTACTGGAATCGCTACTATCAAGGCCGGCCCTGGTACGCCGATCGGGCGCGCTGGTGGGCCTACCAGCCGCGGCCGCGGCCCGGCTGGAATGCGCCGCCGATGGGCCCGCGCCCGCCGGGCTGGTGGCGGTCCGGCTATCTGCCGCCTCCGGGAATGCAGCCCCCGCCGCCTCCCGGCGGCTGGCGTCCGCCGCCGGGCCGGCCGGGTTATCCGGGCGGTCCCGGCTATCCCGGTGGTCCCGGCGGTCCGGGCTACCCAGGTGGCCCGGGTGGCCCGGGCTATCCGGGTGGACCTGGTCATCCCGGCGGTCCGGGCGGCCCCGGTTATCCGGGTGGCCCCGGCATGCCCGGCGGCCCGGGCGGTGGCCCTGGCGGACCTGGCATGCCCGGCGGTCCGGGCGGTGGCCCTGGCGGCCCCGGCATGCCCGGTGGTCCGGGTGGTGGCCCTGGCGGCCCCGGTATGCCCGGCGGTCCGGGTGGTGGCCCTGGCGGCCCCGGCATGCCCGGTGGTCCGGGTGGTGGCCCTGGCGGCCCCGGCATGCCCGGTGGTCCGGGCGGTGGCCCTGGCGGACCCGGCATGCCCGGTGGTCCGGGCGGTGGTCCTGGCGGACCTGGAATGCCCGGTGGTCCGGGCGGTGGTCCTGGCGGGCCTGGGATGCCCGGTGGTCCGGGGGGTGGCCCTGGCGGTCCCGGCATGCCCGGGGGGCCCGGTGGGGGGGCTGGCGGGGCCGCCCCGGTGGTCCGGGTGGTGGTCCTGGCATGCCCGGCGGTCCGGGTGGTGGCCCGGGCGCGGGTCCCGGTCGTCCTGGCATCCCGGGTGGTCCCGGCATGCCCGGTGGTCCGGGTGGTGGCCCGGGCGCGGGTCCCGGTCGTCCTGGCATCCCGGGTGGTCCGGGTGGTGTCGTCAGGCCGGGTGGTCCGGGAGGCCCGGGCGGCCCGGGCGGTCCGGGCGGCATGACGCCGGCCCAGCAGCGTCAGCAGCAGATGCAGCAGATGCGTCAGCAGCAGTTGCAGGATCGCCAGCAGATCCAGCAGCAGATGCAGCAGCAGCGGCAGCAGCAGTTGCAGCAGCGTCAGCAGCAGCAGATGGATCGCCAGCAGCAGATGCAGCAGCGCCAGAACCAGCAGATGGAACGGCAGCAGCAGATGCAGCAGCAGCGTCAGCAGGTGCAGCAGCAACGCCAGCAGCAGATGCAGCAGAAGCGCCAGCAGCAGCAGGACCGCCAGCAGCAGATGCAACAGCAGCGTCAGCAGCAGATGCAGCAGCGCCAGAACCAGCAGCAGCAAATGCAGCAGCAGCGTCAGCAGATGCAGCAGCAACGCCAGCAGCAGATGCAGCAACAGCGCCAGGGCGGTGGCGGACAGCAGGGTGGCCGCCAGCAATGCGTCGGGCCGAACTGCCCGCCGCGGCCCTGATCCTCGACCGATGCGAGCGGGGCGGCCACTGTGCCGCCCCGTTTGCTTTTGCCCGTCCTTCCGCCGCGACCCGGTCTCCTCGATGGCCAGCCGCCTGACCGCGCTCGCTGCGGTATCGACGCGCGGTCGCCTTCGGTCTATGGCCTTGCGCCGTTGTCCGTGTGCTGCGTGGCCCGCTTCATGACCCGTCCCGTCCTGCGTTTCGCGCCGTCGCCCACCGGGCTTCTGCATGTGGGCAATGCCCGCACCGCGCTCCTCAACGCGCTTCTGGCGCGGCGCGGCGAAGGCACCTTCATCCTGCGCCTCGATGATACCGATGCCGCCCGCTCGCGGCCGGAATTCGCGGCCGCCATCGCCGCCGACCTGGATTGGCTCGGCATCCCTCCCGATTTCGCGGTGCGCCAGTCGGACCGGCTCGCGCTCTATGCAGCCGCCGCCGATCGCCTGCGCGCCGCCGGCCGTCTCTATCCGGCCTACGAGACCGAGGCCGAGCTCGATCTGAAGCGCGGCCTGCAGCGCGCCCGCGGCCTGCCGCCGGTTTATGACCGCTCGGCCCTCGCCCTCACCGCCGCCGACCGCGCGCGGCTGGAGGCGGAGGGCCGCACCCCGCACTGGCGCTTCCGCCTCGCCCATGGGGTGGTGGCCTGGGACGACGGCGTCCGCGGCCCGCAGCAGGTGGATACGGCCAGCCTCTCCGATCCCGTGCTGGTGCGGGCGGACGGCTCCTTCCTCTACACCCTGCCCTCGGTGGTGGACGATCTCGATCTCGGGGTCACCGGCGTGGTGCGGGGCGAGGACCATGTCACCAACACCGCGGTCCAGATCGAGATCATGACCGCGCTGGGCGGCGTCGCGCCGCGCTTTGCCCATCACAACCTGCTGGTGCTGCCGAGCGGGGAGGGGCTTTCGAAGCGGCTCGGCCACCTCTCCCTTCGGGCGCTGCGGGAGGCGGGCGAGGAACCCCTCGCGGTGGCCGCCGCCGCGGTGCTCACCGGCACCTCCCATGCGGTGGAGGCGGTGGAGCACCTCGATGCCCTCGCCGCCATGGTGGATCTCGCCCACATCTCGCGGGCGCCCGCCCGGTTCGATCCGCACGATCTCACCCTGCTCACCGCCCGGACCCTCCACGCCATGCCGTTCGCCGTCTCCGCGCCTCGCCTCGCGGCGGCGGGGATCGGCGGCGGGGCGGCATTCTGGGAGGCGGTGCGGGGCAATCTGGCACGCTTCGCCGAGGCCGCCGACTGGTGGGCGATCATCGCCACGGCGCAGGCCGGCCAGATCGCCCCGGAGGATGGAGCCTTCCTCGCCGCTGCCGCCGACGCGCTACCGCCGGAGCCGTGGGACGCCGCCACCTGGGGCATCTGGATCAAGGCCCTGAAGGCCGCCAGCGGGCGCTCCGGCAAGGCCCTGTTCCATCCGCTGCGGCGCGCCCTGACCGGCCGCGACATCGGGCCCGAACTGGCCGCGCTGCTACCCCTGATGGGCCCGGCGCGGGTCGCCGGCCGCCTGGCGGGCGCCTGTGCCTGATCCGAGGGCCGATGGGGAGGCGCCGCGGCCTCTCACTTCCGAGCGGGGTCGATGCCTGTCGCGGTCAAGAGAGAGCGCCGTCAGGCCGATGACCTGACATCTTTTCAGGCAGAGCCGCTGCCGGCCTGATGCCGTGAGAGCGTGAGCCGGTAGGACCGGCAGCTTGCGTCCGGGCTGCGGTGGTAGGGAAGGTGTGGCAGTGCGGATGCTGGCTGCGATCGCCGACGGGAAGTGTTGGGCGCTATTGGTCCGCCGGCCGCGGCAGGGTGCTCACCGCGCCTCGCTGCGGTTGGCGACCGCGAGCGGATTGGAAACGCCTTTCAGATCGAAGCTCGGCCGGGTCGCGCCGTGAAGGCGCGTGCCGATAACGCTCGTCGTTTTCGCCAGGGTTGGGAGGTTGGGAAACGGTGACGGCTCTGCTCCGGGCCATCGTCTCTGCCCGGAGTCGCTGCTCGCCCCTGGTCCGCCGGCTGCGGCAGCGTGTTTACCGCCTCTTACCCCGCGGTCGGCAATCCCAAGCGGATTGGAAACGCCTTTCAGATCGGAGCTCGACCAAGTTGCGCCGTGCAAACGCGTCCCGATAACGCCTGTACTTTTCGTCACGGCTGAGAGTTTGGGAAACTGTGACAGCTCTGCTCCGCGCCGTCGTGTCTGCCGGGCGCCGCGGCGCGCCGCCGGTCTTGCGGCTGCGGCGGGGGGGTTACCGCGCTTCGCCCTTTGGGGCGTCATCCCGAGCCGATGAGCTGCGGCGTCCAGGCCAAGCTCCCGCCGGCCCGACGCAGTGACAGCGCCTGCCAACGAAGCCGGCGGCTTCCGTCAGGAGCCGGGCGAGGCTGGAGAGATTTGGAGGCCTTCGAGCGATCCGGCCAAAGCCCGACCGCCGGAGCGGTCAGGCGCGCAGGGCGCTACTGCGCTGCCGGCTGGGGCAGGGCGTTCTGCGAGCGGGGCAGCGGGACCACCCGCACCGGACGCTGGCCCGGCTGCTCCGAGGCCGGGGCGAGTGGGGCCGCCGCGGTGGCGGTGCTCTGCTGGGCGGCCGCGGGCGCATCGCCGGGGGCTGGGGCGCGGCTGGCGGTCTTGCCCTTGGTGCCGGGAGCTGCGTCGAAGCGCGGCTGCGACATCTCCTTCGCCTGCTCCTCGGTGACGAGGATGTCGCCCTTGCGCAGCGTGGTCTTGTCCTCCAGCCCGGCGAGCGCCTGGGCCCAGGACTGGCCGACCGGCTTGCAGGTGCAGGACTGGACGAATTCCTTCTTGTAACGCAACGCGTTGGGCAGCGACATGTAGGGCGTGCCCGAGATGCTCACCGCGCGCCGGATGTCGTCGCTATAGGTGAAGAGCTGGGCTTCCGCCCCCGGGCAGAGGCGCTTGCACAAGGCATCGTCGCTGGCGAAGCGGCTGGAATTGGAAGACGACGCCATGGGGAAGAAATAACCGTCGCAGGTCCGCACGCACACGGTGCGCGAATAGCTGGGCTTCTCGGGCTCCACCGGCATCATATCGATATCGGGGGATGATTCTTCCGAGTTGGTCTGCACCGGGCCGCCGAAGATGGCCTCGAAGAAGTTGCGCGGCCGCTGCTGCTGCGGCTGGCCGGCGCGCGCCGCGGCGGCGTATTGCGGGCCGCAATTGTTCTGCGCCAGCGCGTTGAGAAGCGCCCGGCGCTGCCCGGAATTGTCGCCGCCGCGCTCGATGCCGGCCAGCGCCGAGCGCAGGCGGGAGATCTGGTCGCTGATCTGGTCGCACTCGGGCGAGGGCGGCGGCCCCTGGAAGATCAGGAAGCCGCGCGGCGCATCGCAGCGCATGCCGCGCGACTGGGCGGTGAGGCGGTCGAGATCGGCGCGGTAGCGGGCGGCCTGGTTCTGCTGGGCGCTGGCGGAATTGGCGCCGCGGTCGAGGGCGGCGAGCGATGCCTCGAGCTGCGGGCAAGCGCCCTGCGCCAAGACCGGACCGGCGGCCGCCACCAAAGGCAGCGCCAGCGCCAGCCGGCGGACCGCCGCGGCGAGCCGGTGAACCGGCGTCACGCGGTCACCGGCCATGACCTTGATTGCAGACCCGCGCCCAAGCAGTCGAAGAACGCCCATCCCACCTTCTCAACGTCCTGCCGGAACGAGCCGGCCGAGTAACGGCCCGGTTGCGAGGCGATCGCGCTGCTGCGCGCCGGCCCCGACCGGTTCGATCCTGTATAGCGTGCGGCGCGCGCGAGATGGTGACCAAACTGTGGCTACCTTCCCGTTCCGGCATCTGCGTGCTCCGCCTCAGCTTTTGCCGCGGTTGCGGATGTTGAAGCTGTCGAAGGCGTATTCGGCGATCTGCCACCACATGAGCTGGTCGGAGCGGATCGCGGTCATGGAATCCAGCGCCGCCTTGAAGGCGGGATTGGTGGCGGCGATCTCGCCATAGAGCTCGTAGGCGGCCTTGTAGCCGGCCTCCATAATGGCCGGCGGGAAGGGGCGCAGCTCTACCCCCTGGTGGGCGAGCCGGCGCAGCGCCGGCGGGTTCACCGAATCGTACTTCGCCAGCATCCAGTTGTTGGCCGCCTCGCAGGCCTGCCGGACGATGGCCTGGTAGTGCTTGGGCAGGGTGTTCCACTGCTCCATGTTGACCACGAAGTGCAGCATCGCGCCGCCTTCCCACCAGCCGGGATAGTAATAGTACTTCGCCACCTTCACGATGCCGAGCTTCTCGTCGTCATAGGGGCCGACGAACTCGGCGGCATCGATGGTGCCACGCTCCAGCGCCGCATAGACGTCGCCGGGCGGGATCTGCTGCGGCACCACGCCGAGCTTGGCCAGCACCTGGCCGCCGATGCCGCCAATGCGGAACTTCAGCCCCTTCAGGTCGTCGAGGGTGTTCAGCTCCTTGCGGAAGAAGCCGCCCATCTGGCAGCCCGAATTGCCCATCGGGATGGAGGTGACATTGTACTTGCCAAGGATGCCGTTGATGATCTCCGCGCCGCCGCCGAAGAACCACCAGGAATGCTGCTGGCGCGAGTTGAAGCCGAACGGCACGCCGGTGCCGAAGGCCAGCGCCGGATCCTTGCCGGTATAGAAGTAAGTCGCGGTCTGGGCGCATTCGAGCGTGCCGTTGGACACCGCGTCGAGCGCCTGGAAGCCGGGCACCAGCTCGCCGGCGGGAAAGGTCTGGATCTGGAACCGGCCGTCGGTGGCCTCGGCGACCATGCGCGAGAAGGTCTGGGCGGTGCCGAAGATGGTGTCGAGCGAGCGCGGGAAGGAGGAGGTGAGGCGCCACTTGAACTCCGGCTGGCCCGAGGCCACCGCCGGGGCGGCCACCGGGTTCGCCAAAGCCGGGGCGACGGCGCCCGCGGCGAGGGCGGTGGCGGATGCGCCAATGAGCTGCCGGCGCTTCATATCCATGGAACTGCTCCTTGAACGGTCTTCTTGTCTTCCGGCCCGAGGCGACGGCTGCCCGCGCCGCCGAAAAAGCGTCGCAGGCGTGTCATGTGGGCGCAGGAACGTCAATGCCGGCGGTTTTTCTTTCGGCGCGCGCACCCATATCAGAGACGCAAAGCGCGAGGTCTTCACGATGGCGTTGTTCACGCGAGGCGGTTTTTCCGGTGGTTTCGGGTCCATGACGCGGCTGGCGTGCGCCGCGCTCGCGGGCGCCGTGCTGGTGGCGGCGACGCCGGCCGGCGCGGTGGAGCCCGATCCGATCTTCAAGAAATCCACGGTGTGGAAGTTTCTCACCCCCGACGACAAGCTCGCCGTCTACGGCCTCGACGACCCGCTGGCGGGCGGGGTGGCGTGCCACTACACGGTGCCGGAAAAGGGCGGCGTGTCCGGCATGTTCGGGGTCGCGGAGGAGAAGTCGGACATCTCGCTGGCCTGCCGCCAGGTGGGACCGATCGTGTTCAAGGGCAAGTTCAGCCAGGGCGACGTGGTGTTCCGCGAGAGCCGGTCCATGTTCTTCAAGAGGATGCAGATCGTGCGGGGCTGCGACACTAAGCGCAACGTGCTGGTCTACCTGGTCTATTCGGACAAGCTGATCGACGGCAGCCCGCAGAACTCCACCTCCACGGTGCCGATCATGCCGTGGGGCGGGCAGGGCGACGTGCCCAAGTGCGCCGATTACGTGAACTGAGCTTTCAACGCACGCACACGGGTGCCGGCTCGGTCCGGCACCGGCTGGCGCCCGGTCCGGCCGGGGCCGGCATCAGCGCGAGCAGGTGATGGCCACCACGGTGGGGCAGGCGGCGCCGGTGCAGGCCGGCGCAGTCGAGGCAGCGCGGACCGAGGCGGTGAACTCGCCGTCCACCCGGCCGAAATCGATCGCCGAGGTGTAGGCGTGGGAGCGGCACCACGCCGCAGCGATGCGCTCGCCGCAGGGTGCGCCGGAGGCCAGGCAGCCGTCCACGCCGTACCCTTCGGAATTGTCGATGAGGAAGATCCGGGTCTCGGCCCGGGCGGTGGCGGCGCCTGCAAGGCCCAGCACCGGGGTGGCCAGCATGGCCAGCGTGATCGCGGCAACGAGCGCTGTGATGCGCGACATGAAGGGATCAGCCTTTCTGAACATGCGACGGCCCGGGAGCCACCGCATCCGGTGCATGACGGCCGTGCTGACCCCCGCCAGCGGCAATCGACTCGTCACGCGATGCACCATGCCTCTCGCATAGCCGTGGCAACATTATGGGGTCAAGGCGTTAAGCATTTGTAAAGGCATCCCGGCCAAAGGCCGGTGCCGCGGTGCCGCATGGCAGGTTGGGAGTACCGCCGGCACCCTGTCGCGGGCGGCCGCGCGCGCGGCCGAAACCGCTTGACGCCCGCCTGGGCTCGACCCATTGTCCCGCGCCATGAACGGCCCAGCCTTCCCCATCTTTTGCGCCATTTCTTGCGCCCTCGGCGACGTGCCGGCCTGTCGCGGCTGAGCCAGGGCGTGTTCCGGGGCTGGGCGTCCCTCCGGCCCTTTCCGGCGTCGAGATCCCGCGGCCGCGCCCGCCGCGGCGCAGTCCGGCCCGAAGCCTTTCGATTTTCGAGGATGTGCCATGGAGCTGCGGCTCTACAACACGCTGACCCGCGCCAAGGACCCGCTGCGGCCCTTCGATCCCCACAATGTGCGGATGTATGTGTGCGGTCCCACCGTCTACGACCACGCCCATATCGGCAATGCGCGCCCGGTCATCGTCTTCGACGTGCTCTACCGGCTGCTGCGCCGGCTCTACGGCACCGGGCACGTCACCTATGTGCGCAACATCACGGACGTTGACGACAAGATCAACGCCCGCGCCGCCGAGCGCGGCATCTCCATCCGCGACCTGACCGAGGAGACCTACCGTTGGTTCCGCGAGGACACCGCGGCGCTGGGCTGCCTGAGGCCGGATGTCGAGCCGCGCGCCACCGAGCACATCGCCGAGATGCGCACCCTCATCGAGAGCCTGGTCGCCTCCGGCCACGCCTATGTGGCCGAGGAGCACGTGTTGTTCCACGTCCCCTCGATGCCTGATTACGGCGCGCTCTCGCGCCGCCCGCTCGACGAGATGGTGGCCGGCGCCCGGGTGGACGTGGCGCCCTACAAGCGCGATCCCACGGACTTCGTGCTTTGGAAGCCGAGCCCCGATGGGGTGCCGGGCTGGCCCTCGCCCTGCGGCATCGCCACCCCCGGCCGGCCGGGCTGGCACATCGAGTGCTCGGCCATGTCGTGGCGGCACCTGGGCGAGACCTTCGACATCCATGGCGGCGGCATCGACCTCGTCTTCCCGCACCATGAGAACGAGATCGCCCAGTCGCGCTGCGCCTTCCAGACCGGCGTGATGGCGCAGGTGTGGATGCACAACGGCTTCCTGATGCTGGAAGGCGAGAAGATGTCGAAGTCGCTCGGCAACTTCGTCACCATCCGCGAGCTGCTGGACGAGTGGCCCGGCGAGGTGCTGCGCCTCGCCATGCTCTCCACCCACTACCGCCAGCCCATCAACTGGACCCGCCAGGGCCTGGGCTTTGCCGCCAAGACCCTGGACAAGTGGTATCGCATCGTCGGCGACGCAGAGGCCGAGACCGGCCCCGACAACCCGTTCGAGAGCGAGATCGCCGAGCGCCTCGCCGACGACCTCAACGCCCCCTCCGCCATCACCCACCTGCATCACCTCGCCGAGGTTGCCGAGCAGGAGGACGACCCGGCCCTGCGCCGCCGGTTCAAGGGCGCGGCCAACCTGCTGGGCCTGCTGGACGGTACCGACAGCGCCTGGCGGACCAGCCAGAAGGCGGCCGTCGCCCTCGACGAGGCGAGCATCGCCGCGCTCATCGCCGAGCGCCTCGCCGCCCGCAAGGCGAGGGACTTCAAGCGTGCCGACCAGATCCGCGAGGAGCTGGCCTCCAAGGGCATCGCGCTGATGGACAACAAGGACGGCACCACCAGCTGGGAGGTCTCGCGATGAGCGGCGCCAAGCCGGGCCTTCGCCCGTTCAAGCCCGCCGATGGCCCGGCCTTGGCGGCCCTGTTCGAGGCCTCGATCTTCGAGCTGACCGGCGAGGATTACAGCCCCGAGCAGCAGGAGGCCTGGGCCGCCGCGGCCGAGGACACCGACGCCTTCGCTGCCCGCCTCGGCGGCCTGCTCACGCTGGTGGCGGTGGCCGGCGGGGCGCCGGTGGGCTTCGTCGCGGTGAAGGACAATGCCCATGTGGAGATGCTCTACGTGCATCCCCAGGCGGCGGGGCAGGGGATCGCGCGGCTGCTGTGCGATGCGGCCGAGACCCTCGCCGCCAGCCGCGGCGAGCGGCGGATGAGCGTGGATGCCAGCGACACCGCCCTCGGCTTCTTCCAGCACCGGGGCTACGTGCCCCAGCGCCGCAATTCCGTGCCACGCGGCGATGTATGGCTGGCCAACACCACCCTGCACAAGCCGATCGGCGGGCCGGAAACGGCGCACTGAAGGGCGTTCACGGGAAGCGCGCCGGCACCCTTAGATCGTTTCAGTGATTCATGGAAAAGCTGAAACGATCTAACGAACTGATTATAGAGTGTTTTTTTCCCGAAAATGGGGAGGCCTGTGGACCCCCCCGGCCTCATCCGGTCGGGTACAGCGGGGCGATGCGCGCCTGTCGCGCGCCGCGGGCGACACGGCGGCGCGCCCGCTTCTCGCTGCTGAAGGCCGCCAGGAAATCCCGCCCCCGCCACGACCGGCCCTCGGCTCCATAAAGCGCAAGACTCAGATCGCGCAGCGCCGCCTTCATCGGTGCCGTCCGCAGCCCGGCGCCGCCATCGCCGGCTGAAAGCCGCAGCCAGGCGAGGAAGGCGGCGTGGGCCGCCGTCGCATCGCCCGCCCGGCAAGCGAGGCCCAGCGCCCGTTCGGCCGCAGCCGCGTCGGCATAAACGGGGGCGCGTGTCGCCCGGCGGTGCGGACTGCGGGCGGGCCGGGCCGCCGGCACCGCTGCCGTCGATTCTGCCCGTGCGCGCGCCGCCCGGCGGCGTCGAACCGAGGCCGCCCCGAGACCTCCGACCAGCGCCACGGCGATCGTCGCTGCCAGCAGCCAGCCGTGCCGAAGAGCCATCTCCCGCAGGCCCGTCATCTCCGGCAGGTCCGGTCCCGCGGTGGGCGCCGGCGGGCCGGCCGATCCGGCGGTGCCCGCGGCGACGGGCGGCGAGGCATCGTTCGCGACATCGATGACCACGGGGGGCAGGCCGACCTGCTCCTGCCGGCCGGCATCGGTGTTCCACCAGCCCACCGTGATGGCCGGCAGGGTGATCCGGCCGGCGCGGGTGGGCACCACCGAGAGGGTCTGCACCAGCTCGGCGCCGCTCTCGCCGTCGATGGTGATGCGGTCGGTGCGGCTGGCATCCTCGTACTGGCGCACTCCGTCCACCTCGGTCACCGGCAGGGTGGGAAGCTGGTTCGGCCCGGCGCCGCGGGCCTTCAGGCGGAGGGTGCGGGTCAGGGCGACGCCCGGCTTCGCCTTGGCGGGATCGGCCGACCAGCTCTGCGTCAGGCTGACCGCGCGGGCCGGCAGGAACCAGCCCTCGGCGCCGTCCGGGCGAGGCTTCACCTCGATGGAGACCGGCCGGGTCGTCAGCTTGAGATCCTCTCCCGGATCGGTGGAAAAGGGCAGCCGGCCGAGCAGGTTGGCGATGCCGACGGCGGCCTGGCTCGGCCGCCCGGGCAGGGTTACCGCGACCGGAACCGGGTCGATCTCGATCCGGCCGCTCTTCTGGGGCTGCAGCAGGTAGCTCTGCTCTATGACGGTGTAGTGCCGCTTGCCGATGGCCCGGACATAGGTTCGCTGGGTGCCTTCGGGGGTCAGGGTGCCGCCCTCGGCAGTGGGCGAGGCGAAGCCGCCGCCGCGGATGCCGACGCCGTCGAACACACGCACCACCACCGGCACCACGCCCTGCGCATAGGGGGCCACGTCTCCGGCGTCGACGCGGGCGAACAGCGATTGCTCGCCCGTCTCCTCGGGGCCGATGGCGGGCACCACCTGCACCTTCACCGCGCCGGAGCTGAGCCCGTTCACGGTCACGCCCGGCAGGGTGAACAGGCCCGGGCGCCGCGGCGCGAGGGTGGTCACCCATTCCTGGACGCTCACCGGCCGCCCATCCAGCCGGTCGGTCCGCTCGCGCCGGCTGCGGCTGACGATCTCGAAATCCCGGGCGAGGCCCGACACGTCCGGCGGCGCCTGCGCCTCCCCCGCGCCGGCGAGGCTGAGGACGTAGTCGAACGTCTCGCGGGTGCTGAGCAGGGCGTGGTCCACGCTGGCCGTGAAGCTGGCCGCCGCCGCCGGCGCCAGCCCGAGCACCAGCAGCCCGAGGCCGAGCAGGGCCCGGGCGAGCAGGTGTTTCAGCGCGGGCCGCGGCACCGTCATGGCGATCCTGGTGAAGCTTCTCATGGCGCCACCCGGCCGCCTTCGCCGGCGGGGGGCCGGTTCTCATAATGGCTGCGGATGCGAGCGCGCAGAAGCCCCGCCGGATCATCCGGCACCATGCGCAGCATCTGCTCGCGGGTCTGGTCCGCCTCCGCCTGGGATCGCGGCACGATGCGCCCGGCAGCGCCATCCTGCGGCGGCGGCCCATCGGCGGGCGGGCGCGGCCCGGCACCGGCCGACCCGGGAGGCGGCGCTTGCGGCGGTTGCGACGCCGCGGCCGGCGGATCAGCCGGCGGTCTGGGCTGTCCCGGCGGGGACTTGTCCTGCCCTGGCGGGGACTTGGCCTGTCCCGGCGGGGTTTTGGTTTCCCCGGGCGGAGGCTGTGGCTGCCCCGGCGGCTCCTTGGCTTCGGCTGGCGGGGTTTTGGCTTCCCCTGGCGGGGGTTTGGTTTCCCCTGGCGGGGCCTGGGGCTGAGGCGGCGTCTGCCCGCCCGCGGGTGGTGGGGCCAGCGGCGGCGACTGAGGCCGGGGCGGGGGCGGGTTTGGCTTCCCCGCTGCGCCCGGATCCTGCGGCTTGTCGGGCGATGCGCGGTCGTTGGCGCCCTCGCCGGGCCGGGGCGGCGGCGGCGTGCCGGGACCCTGGTCGCCCGGCTTCTGGTCTTCCGGCTTGCGCTCGCCCGGCTTGCGCGACGGGTCGCTCTTGTTCTGGTCCGGCGGCTGGGCGGGATTGGGTGGGCCCTGTCCGGCCTGGCTGTCCTTGCCCTGGCCCTCCTTGTTGGGGCCGCCGCTCTGGCCGCCCTTCCCCTGGTCAGGCTTGCTTTGGTCAGGCTTGCCCTGGCCGTCCTTGTCCTGGCCGCCACCACCGCCGCCGCCCTGCTTCTGCTGGTCCTTCTTCTGCTGGTCCTGCTTCTGCTCCTCGTCTTTCTTCTTCTCGAGCAGCTTGCGCACCAGCTCGCGATTGTGGAAGGCGTCGAGATGGTCCGGATCGGCCTTCAGGGCGGCGTCGTAGGCGGCGAGCGCGTCCTCGAGCCGGTTGGCGCGGGCGAGGGCATTGCCGCGGTTGTAGTCGCCGCCGGGCACGCGGGCATAGGCCGCGGCGGCGGCCTCATAGTCGCCCGCGCGATAGAGCGATCCCGCACGCCACTCCGGATCCTCGAACGTTGTCGCCGCCCCGCCGAAATCCGCCCGGCCGAAAGCGTCGGCACCCTGCTGGTCCGGCGTCTGCCAGAGATTGCGCCAGCGCTCCGGCGCCTCCGCCGCCGCGGCCGCGCGGGGGAGAAGCAGGGTGCCCGGCAGCGCCGCCAGCAGCAGCACCGCGATCCAGCCGCGGCGGAAGGCCAGCGCCGCCATGGGCACCACCAGGAGCAGTAGCCAGGGGCCCATGTCCGCCCACTGGTCGACGCTCAGCCCGTCCGGCTCGCCGACCATCCCGCCGGACCTTATGCGGCCATCGGCGAGGACCCGGTCGAGGTCCCGGTCGTCGGCGGAGAGCGGCGCGAACACGCCGCCGCCGGCCGTCGCGAGGCGGGTGAGGGCCGCGGCGTCCATGCGGGTGCGCAGCTCGGACCCGTCGGCGGCCCGGATCGGCGTGCCGGCGAAGGTGAGCAGGGGGCTGCCGGCCGCGCTGCCGACCCCGATCACGCTCACCGGATAGCCCTCCCGCGCGGCGGCGGCGGCCGCGGCTTCGGTCCGGTCGGCCACGTCGCCGGTCTCGTCGGTGACGAGGACGATGCGCCCGTTCGGCGCCCCGGCGCCCTTCAGCAGCTCGGCCGCCCTGGCGATGGCGAGGTCGGGCCGATTGTCGAGCACCGGCATCAGGTCGGTGGCGAGCTCGGGCAGCATCTGCCCCACCACCCGGCCGTCCTCGGTGAGGGGGGCGGCGACGAAGGGCGCATCCGCGAAGATCACCAGCCCCACCTGGGCGCCCTGCATGCGCTTCAGGATGTCCTCCACCTTGTGGCGGGCGACGGCGAGGCGCGAGGGGGGCTGGTCGGTGGCGTTCATGGACTGGGCGAGGCTCAGCACCACCACGGTCGGCTCGCGCCGCTCCAGAGCGGGGACGGGCAGCTTCTCCCAGGCCGGGCCGGCCATGGCGAGGGTCGCCAGCGCCAGGCCGGCGAGGAGCAGGAGGGCCGGCCAGCGCCGGCGCGAGCCGGTCTCCGCCAGCGCCAGATGGCGCAGCAGGTGGGGATCCACCAGCCGCGTCCAGGCCCCGTCCCCGGCCGCGAGCCGCCGCCAGCACAGCCCGGCCACCAGCAACGCCGGCACAAGGGCAAGCAGCCATTCCGGCCGCAGGAAATGGAAGGCCGCCATCACCCTTGTCCCCCGGCGGCGGGCGCGGCCTCGCCGGCGTCGTCCGGGCGGGCCTCGCGCGCTCGCAGGCGCGGCGCGGCGAGGGCGGCGGCGAAAGCGAGGCCCACCACCAGCGCCGCCCCCAGCGGCCACTGGAACAGTGACACGGAGGGCGTCACGTAGACCGGGTCGCCGGCCGCCGGCTCCATCCGCTGGATGGCGTCGTAGATGGCCGAGAGCCCCTTCTGGTCGCGGGCGCGGAAATAGCGCCCGCCGGTGATTTCGGCGATCTTCTGCAGCGCCGCCTCGTCGAGGTCGGCGGAGGGATTGACGATCCGCTGCCCGACCGCGAAGGCGTCCGCGCCGACGCCGACGGCGTAAATCCGCACCTTTTCGTGCTGCGCCAGCGCGGCGGCGTCGAGAGGGTCGAGGACGCCGGAATTGTTGGCGCCGTCGGTGAGCAGCACCAGCACCCGCTCATCCTGCGGCCGGGTGCGCAGAACCTTCACCGCCAGCGCGATGGCGTCGCCGATGGCGGTCTCCGGCCCGGTCATGCCGATGGTGGCGTCGGCGAGCAGCTCGCGCACCACGTTGCGGTCGAAGGTCAGCGGCGCCTGCACGTAGGCCCGGCTGCTGAACAGGATCAGCCCCACCCGGTCGCCCTTCCGGCGGGCGATGAAATCGTCCACCACCCGCTTCACCACGGTCAGCCGGTCCACCGGCCGCAGGGTCTGCGACAGGTCCTCGCGGCCCATGGAGCCGGAGAGGTCCACCGCCAGCATCAGGTCGCGGCCCTCCACCGGCAGCGCCACCGGCCTGCCCACATAGGCCGGGCGGGCCGCGGCGGTCACCAGCAGCAGCCAGATGAGGCCGAGCGCCGCCAGCCGCCACGTCCGCCCCCGGCGGCGGCCCCTTGTGACCAGCCCGGCGGCCGCGAGATCATCGAAGAACGGCACCCGCAGCGCCCCGGCGCGGGTGGGCGGCCCCGGCGGCAGCAGCCGGCGCACGAGGAAGGGCAGGGGCAGGAGGGCGAAGGCCCAGAGCCACTGGAACGCGATCATGCGTTGCCCCGGATCCAGCGCCGCACCCCGGCCACGACCTCGGCCCGGGCGATGCGGTCGGCATCCGGCAGGCCCGGCGGCAGGTAGGGCGCCTCGGCGATGAAGGCGACCACGTCGTCGCGCACCCCCGCCATCCCGGCCCCGAGGGCCTGGTGCCAGTCCGCGCCGGCCAGAGCGGCGGCATCGGGGCGGCCGGCGCGGGTCACCAGCACCCGGCGCATCATGACCGCGGCCATCGCGAAGAAGTGCACGCGGTCCTTCCACTGCACGCGGGTCTGATCGATCAGCCGCAGGTACGCCTCGTGCACCAGGGCCGTGGCCTGGAGCGTGTGGTCGGGTCGCTCGGATTGCAAGTACCGCGCCGCCTGTGCGCGCAATTCGTCGTAGACCAGGGGCAGGAGCCGGTCCGCGGCGGCGGGATCCCCAGCGCTGGCCGCGGCCAGGATCCCCGTCGCATCACTGGATACCGGTTCGGTCACACGGGCCTCGAATCGCGAGAAAAGCGGGGGAGGCGCCGATCCCTGGCAGGCAACGCCCCTC
>CALMSN010000327.1 GCA_937872325.1 uncultured Xanthobacter sp.
CCGCCGGGGAGCGGCGGGACGTCGAACCCGTGCGCCCCCGCGGTGACGACCGCGTCGGCGGCCGGCGGGGCGGCGCCGGTGTCGCCCGCGACGCGGAAGACGCGGGAGATGCCGCGCGCCACCCCGGGGACGCCGTGGTGGTCCGGCACGCCGTCGAACAGGACGTAAACGCCGGGCCGCAGCCGCCGCGTCACCGTCACCTGGGCGCCGGCGGCGATCTGCCCGGGGCCCGCGACGTCGCGCAGCCACGGCGGCGGCGGCCCGCCGCAGGCGGCGATGTGCAGCCCCATCAGGGGCGGCAGCGGGTCTACGTCGAAGATGTCCAGCAGCTGGCTGGGGCGGGGGTTCACCTCCACCAGGTGCCAGCCGGCATCGTCCACCATCACGTCCGCCGAGACGAGGCCCACGAGGCCGGATGAGCGGACCAGGCGCTCGATGTCGGCGAGGATGTCGGCGGCAAACGGCTCCGGCAGGGTCACCGGACCCACCGAGCCGCCATAGCGGAAGGGATGGATTGCATCGCCGGAGCGCCACTGGCGCGCAGCCCCGACCACGCAGGAGCGGCCGCCGCCCGCCAGCAGCAGCAGGGAATAGGGCGTGCCCGGTACCTCCCGCTGGAGGAAGTGGCCCGGCGCCGGCGCGGCGGCATGGCCGGGCGGATGGCGGCGGATGTGGGCGCCGCCGGCGCCGCCGATCTTCTTCTCGAGCACCGGGCTGCCGCCGAAATCGGCGCCGGCCTGGAGGGTCGCCATGGGGAACGGAATCTCAAGGTGGGCGCACAGCGCCGACATCGCCAGCGGATCCTTCAGCACCCGCAGGGTCTGCGGCGAATTGCCGAGGATGGGATTGCGCTCGGCGATCCGCGCCATCAGCGCGAGGTCGTCGTCGAGGCCCGCCCCCAGTACCACCGGCAACCCTTCCGGCGACAGGGTAGTGAGGGCCGCGATCAGGTCGTCGCCGTCGAAGCTGCAGCCGTTCTTCTTGTGCACCCGCACGCAGCGGGCGGAATGGGTGCAGGTGTCGAGGTCCGCGAACAGGTCCAGCGAGAGCGCCGCGAAGCCGGCTCGGGCCGCGCTGGCGGCAAGCGGACGCGCGGACAAGGCGATGATGGCAAGATCCATGGATCGACGGCCCGATCAGATGCGCGCCGCAAGGACGCGGAGAAATCGATGCCGGCGCGGTCGCGACGCCCGACGGGCGATATCACGGGCTCCGGCAGGGCGGACCAGCGGGAGGGCGCCGCTGCACCGGCGTCGGCGGCGACGCCGCACCGTGACGATGCCGTGGCGGGCGTGGCACCCCAACGTCATCGTCACGGGTTTGTGACCGATGCGCCGCGCCGATGCAAGTGACCACAAGGCCACAGGGGCCGGCCGCACCTGCCCGAGCTTTGCAGATGGGGATCCGTCGGGGGTTCCCGGCGCTGCGCCCGGGGCAGGTCAGGCCGGCGCCCGGGGAGCAGGCGGGCGGCCCCGCCGGAGGGAGCGACGGCGCCCCGGGGTCAGCCGGCGAGGGCGGCGCGGAGGCGGGCGGCGTGGTCGGCCAGGATCTCCGGCGTCTCCATCACGCTGGCCGGCGGCTTCATGGCGATGCCGGCATGCCGCGGGATGACGTGGAAATGCAGGTGGAACACCTCCTGGCCGCCGGCGGCCTCGGAGAATTGCTGCAGGGTGATGCCGTCGGCGGCGAAGGCGGCCTTGGCGGCCTTGGCCACCTTCTGCGCCACCCGCGCCACATGCGCGAGGTCGTCCGGCGTGATGTCGAGGAGGTTGCGGGCCGCCGCCTTCGGAATCACCAGAGCGTGGCCGGCGGCGCGCGGCATGATGTCGAGGAAGGCCACCGCCTTGTCGTCCTCGTAGATCTTGTGCGCCGGCAGCTCGCCCCGCAGGATGCGGGCGAAGATGTTGGCGGTGTCGTAGGCCGGGGCGGGGCCGGGCTCGGCGCGCGGTTCGACGCTCATGGGCAGATCCTTTGCAGCGGTTCGGCGCGCACTGTGCAGGGGCCGAGCGCGAGGTCAAGGCCGCCGGGCTGCCCTCCCGTGCGGCACCGGCGCCTGTCCGCTTCAGCTCTGCGCCTGGTTCTGGGCCTGCCGCCGGGGCTCCAGGGCGCTCACCACCTCCTGCTGCCGCAGCCCCATGGCGCGCGGCGGCGCCACCGACACCGCATCCAGGCCGACGCTGAGCCGGACATGGTTCTCGGTGGCGCAGAGATTCTTGCCGCTGTCGAAGGCGATCCAGCCGAATTCCGGCGCGTAGGCCTCGGCCCAGTGGCGGGTGGTGCCGACCTCATCGAGGGCGAAGTAGCCGGACACATGGCGCGCCGGCAGCCCGGCAAGGCGGGCGGCGGAGGTGAAGAGGGGGCTGATGCCCGCAGCACAGGCCAGCTTCGCCTCCAGCGCCGCCTCGGCGGTCAGCGGCTCGGCCACGGCCGGCCCCTCGCCCTCGCGCACCGCCTCGTGGATGGCGACCATAAGCGCATGAAGCCGGCTGAGAGGGTCGGGCCTGGCCTTGAGGTCGAGCTCCTCGACAAAGGCGTGGATCGCCTCGCCGGGATGGGTGAGCTCGGTCTGGCGCAGATAGACCTCGGGCGGCAGGCGCTCCACCGTGCCGCGGACGACGCCGGTGGTGTCGCGGGTCTCCACCTCGCCCTGGGCGATGACGGTGAGGGTGTCGGCCGGACCATCCACCGAGAAGGTGTGGCAGAGGTTGCCGAAGGCATCCTCGTGGCCATAGAGCCGGCTGTCGCAGTCCACGTCGAGCACCCAGCGCTGGATGAACTGGCCCTCATGGGAGCGCGGCGACAGATGCAGGGTCACGGCGGCATTGCGCGTGTCCGGCTCGAACGACTGGGTGATCTCGTGGCGGATGCGCACGCGCATGGATCTTCCTCCACCATGGTCTGCAGGTGCCCGCCCGGCGGGACGCCGGCAGCGGGCATGCGGGGCGGGCGTCGGGTCAGGTCAGGTACTGATCGGTGATCGCGGCGGCCAGCTTGTTGTTGTCGGAGATGAAATCGGTGATGAACTCGTGCAGGCCGGCCTGGAAGATGTCGTCCACCGAGCGGTTGGTGAGCCGCGCCAGCATGCCCTGGGCCAGCCGCTGCGAGGGCCCCTGACGGCCGTAGCCGGAGGCGATGTCGTCGAGGTTGCGGGCCAGCGCATCGTAGCAGGCGGCCAGAGACCGCGGCATCTGCCGGTTGAGGATCAGCAGGTCGGCCACCAGCCAGGGCTTCACGCTGTCGCGGTAGACCCAGTGGAAGGCGGTCAGCGCCGAGACCGAGCGCAGGATCGAGGCCCACTGGAAATAGTCCAGCGGTCCGCCCACCCGCTCCTTCTCGGGCAGCAGCACGTGATACTTCACGTCGAGGATGCGGGCGGTGTTGTCGGCCCGCTCGATCTGGGCGCCGGAGCGGGCGAACCAGTAGCCGTCGTTGCGCAGCATGGTGCGGAAGGTGGCGCCGTCGAAGCGGAGCGACGTCTCCTTCACGAAGGCGAGGAAATTGGCCAGCTCCTCGCGGTCGAGCGGCCGGTTGGGGAAGTTGCGCAGCTCGATCCAGGCCGAGTTGATCACGTCCCACATCTCGGAGGTCAGCGCGGTGCGCACCGAGCGCGCATTGGTGCGCGCCACCTCGAAGCAGTTGCGGATGGAGGAGGGGTTCTCCGCCTCGAAGGCGAGGTAGAACACCACGTTCTCCTCGGTCGCCTCCTCCAGCGGCCCGTAGCGGGCGATGAAGCTCTCGGCGCAGCCGGCGGTGAGCACCGCGGAGCCCCACTCGTTGGTGGACCCGCCATAGGTGACCGGGGTGTAGGCGAGGCGCTGGGACACGTCGAGGATGCGCGCCAGGCAATCGGCGCGCTCCACGTAGCGGGTGAGCCAGTAGAGATTGTCGGCGGTGCGGGAGAGCATGGAAAGCCCATCAGAAGGGAGAAAACGGGGCGGGCAGCGGGCGCTTCACGCGGTGGGGAACCGTGGCAGGTCCGGGAGCCTGGGCGGCCCCCGGACCAGATGGCTTCAGGCGTCGAGCACCCAGGTGTCCTTGGTGCCGCCGCCCTGGCTGGAATTCACCACCAGCGAGCCCTCCTTCATGGCGACGCGGGTGAGGCCGCCCGGCACGATGCGCACCTTGTCGGAGCCGGACAGGATGAAGGGGCGCAGGTCCACATGCCGCGGGGCAATGCCCTGCTCGACCAGGGTGGGGCAGGTGGACAGGGCGAGGGTCGGCTGGGCGATGAAGTTGTTGGGATCGGCGATCAGCTTCTCGCGGAACTTCTCGATCTGCGCCCGGTCGGCGCTGGGGCCTACCAGCATGCCGTAGCCGCCGGAGCCGTGCACTTCCTTCACCACCAGGTCGGGCAGGTGCTCCAGCACGTATTTCAGGTGGTCGGCCTCGCGGCAGCGCCAGGTGGGCACGTTGGGCAGCAGCGGCTCCTCGTGGAGATAGAAGCGGATGATCTCCGGCATGTAGGAGTAGACCGCCTTGTCGTCGGCCACCCCGGTGCCCACCGCGTTGGTGAGGGTGACGTTGCCGGCGTGGTAGGCGCTCATCAGGCCGGGCACGCCGAGCACGCTGTCCGGGCGGAACACCAGCGGGTCGAGGAAGTCGTCGTCGAGGCGGCGATAGATCACGTCGACCCGCTTCGGCCCCTCGGTGGTGCGCATGAAGACGGTCTCGTCCTTCACGAACAGGTCCCGGCCCTCCACCAGCTCCACGCCCAGCTTGTCGGCCAGGAAGGAGTGCTCGTAATAGGCCGAGTTGTAGATGCCGGGGGTGAGGATCACCACGTTCGGCTCATGCCCGCCATGGGGCGAGAGCGAGCGCAGGGTGGCGAGCAGGTTGTCGGCATAGTTCTCGACCGGCGCCACCTTGTGGATGGAGAACAGCTCCGGGAACAGCCGCAGCATGATCTCCCGGTTCTCCAGCATGTAGGAGACGCCGGATGGGGTGCGGGCGTTGTCCTCCAGCACGTAGAAGGTGTCCGGATCGGTGCGCACGATGTCGATACCGGCGATGTGGACGTGGATGTCGTGTGGCACCCGCCGGCCGTTCATCTCCGGGCGGAAGGCCGGGTTCTGGAACACCATCTCCTCGGGCAGCTTGCCCGCGCGCAGGATCTCGCGCGTGGAGTAGATGTCGCGGATGTACATGTTGAGCGCCTTCACCCGCTGCTCCAGCCCCTTGGCGAGGCGGGTCCATTCCGGCTGGGTGATGATGCGCGGCACGATGTCGAACGGGATCAGCCGTTCCTGGGAGTTCTGCTCGCCGTAGACCGCGAAGGTGATGCCGATGCGGCGGAAGATGTACTCGGCTTCCTTGCGGCGATGGTCGAGCACGTCGCGCGGTACCGAGGAAAGCCATTGCTGCAGCGTTTCGTAGGCCGGTCGCACCGCGCCGTCTGCACCGGTCATTTCGTCGAACGCATGCGGCATATGAGATCTCGCTTTACGCTGGCAGCCAAAGGCGGGCTTGGGCGGGGAGCGGGCCGGCGCCCGCCCTGTCTCGAACTGTGTGCCACCATGGTGCCAAAGAAGTGCTAAAGGGGGAAGGCTCGGAGGCCGTAGCGCTTGTGCTTGATTTATGCAGTGCGTGACCACGTCTTGGGCATTTTCGGCCCGCGGCACCGGCAAATGGCATACATGCCGGGCGCGGCGCCCGGCATTCCGGCGCACCCGCGGCGCTGCGACCGCGGATGCGGGGAGGGAGACGACCATGGCAGAGGCATCGGATGGGCGCGAGGTCACGGCGGGGCTGCTCGTGATCGGCGACGAGGTGCTCTCCGGACGCACCAAGGACCAGAATATAGGCCACATCGCCGGGCGCCTCACTGAGGTGGGGATCGACCTCAAGGAGGTGCGTGTCGTCGCCGACGTGGAGGACGACGTGGTCGCGGGGGGGACCGCGCGGCGGGCCCGCTCCACCTCCGTCTTCACCCCCGGGGAACTCCGCCCCCCCCACGACGACATCACCGCCGATGCGGTGGCCCGGGCCTTCGGCGTCGCCATCGACGTGGATCCGCGCGCCCGCGCGCTGCTGCTCGAATATATCGCAGAGAAGGATCTCAACGAGGCCCGGCTGCGGATGGCGCGCATCCCCGACGGCGCCAGCCTGGTGGTGAACGCGGTGTCCAAGGCCCCGGGGTTTCGAATCGGCAATGTGATCGTGATGGCGGGGGTGCCGCGGATCATGCAGTCGATGCTTGAGGCGGTGCTGCCCGAGCTGGAGAAGGGCGGGCCCATGCTCTCGCGCAGCATCCTGGCCAACGCCAAGGAAGGCGACATCGCCGCGCCTCTCGCCGCGATCGCCCGGCGCTACCCGCAGGTGCAGATCGGCTCCTACCCGTTCAAGGACGAGCAGACCGGCCGCTTCAACACCAGCCTCGTGGTGCGGGCACGGGACGAGGCCACCTTGTCCGCCGCCCACGATGCGGTGGCCTCGATGGTGGCGGACGTCGCCGGCCGCACCGCCTGAGCCTGGACGGCTCATCCTGCTCCCCGTCGCTGGAGCGATCCGGGGACGGGCTGCCGGTTGCAAAGTCATCGGGAGATGGTGCCGGCCGGGATCGGGAGCCGTATCCCGCCCCGCAGCGTCGCCCGCGCCCATCGGGGCGCATGCAATGCTCCGGCCTGGTGATTGACTGCTTTTTCTGCACCCGCACTGCCACGCGCTGAGCTCGGGGCGTGGCGGCCTCGCGTCGAGCGGTGATGCCAACGGCCCGGGACGATGACTTATGCGTCTTTGGTCAAGCCCGGCGGCGCCTGAGCGCCACCCACGCGGCACCAGCCGAAGACCGTCGCCGATCGGCTATGGCATCCCTCGGCGGACGAGCGGGTGGTCGCAGCGGAGTCTGGTCCGCACAGCCCGCCGACAAAGGCGGGGAGCTCCGCGCAACGGTCTGCGGGGCAGGGGCCTTTCGGCCGTGCGCTCCTGCCGTTGCCGGTGCGTGCAAATGAAAAGGCCGCAGCGGCGAGGCTGCGGCCCGTATGGCTCCCGACCCGGCGGCTGGGCCTGAGGATCAGTAGACCTGCTTGTTGAACACCTCGAGGAAGGTCTTCAGGATGATGCGGATGTCCAGCCAGATCGACCAGTTGTTGATGTACCAGAGGTCCATCTCGATCCGGCGTTCCATCTGCTCAAGCTGGGCGGTCTCGCCGCGCATGCCGCCCACCTGGGCCCAGCCGGTGATGCCGGGCTTGACGTGGTGGCGGAACGCATAGCCGGCGATCAGCTTGGAATAGGCATCGTCATGGGCGATGGCGTGCGGCCGCAGTCCGACGATGGACATGTCGCCCAAGAGGACGTTGAGCACCTGCGGCAGCTCGTCGAGGCTGGTGGAGCGCAGGAAGCGGCCGACGCGGGTCACCCGCTTGTCGTTGCGCCGGGCCTGCACCACCACGCCGCCATCTTCCATCACCGTCATGGAGCGGAACTTGAAGATGGTGAACTGGCGGCCGCCGAAGCCGTTGCGGCGCTGGCGGAAGATCACCGGCCCCTTGCTGTCGAGCCGGATGGCGATGGCGATAATCAGGAACAGCGGCAGCAGGGTGATCAGGGCCACGCTGGAGACCACGAGGTCCAGCGCCCGCTTCTGCGTCAGCTCGAAGCGCGACAGCGGCGCGCGCTGCACCTCGATGGCCACCGAGGGGCCGAAATCGACCCGGGGGAAGTTGAGCAGCTGGTTCACCGATTCATCGGGCAGCAGCTTCACCGGCAGCGGCAGGGCGCGCAGCCGGGCGCGCACCGCGTCGAGCCGGTCGAGATCGCCCCAAGGCATGGCGAGCACCACCTCGCCGATCCGGTTCTGCCGGGCGAACTGCACCGCCGCGGCAAGGATCTTGTTCTCGTCCTCGGGCAGGCTGCCCCGCTCGCCCAGCATCGCCGCCATGGTGTGGCCGCCGCCGTGGCGGGTCGAGGTGGGCAGCGAGAACCGGCGGACCTCGCTGACGCCGAGGCGGCTGAGCAGGTGCGAGGGGTTGATGCGCGATAGCTCCCTTTCCTCGCCCACGAGGATGGCCGAACGCCCCCGCACGGACCCGCCGGCGAGAGCGCCGCGCAGCCAGGCCGCCGTGCGCCAGCGCACCAACGGAAGCGCGATGAGGCCGCACAGGGCGAAGGTGCCCGTGGTGACGCGGGAGGCAAGGTCGCCATACTTGAGGCAGAAGATCACGGTGGCCGAGAACAGCATCACCAGGATCCAGGTGAAGGCTGCGGCGCGCACCTGATCGAAGGTCCGGACCATCCGCCATGGCTGGTAGAGCCCACGGGCATGGTTCGCCAGCGCATAGCCTACCGCGGCCAGCAGGCCGAGGCCGATGGGGCCGGGAAAGTCGAACGGCACGTCGGTCGAGCTGGGGGACAGCAGGCCGACGAAAAAGGCAAGGAGCAGGATGGTGATGACGTCGAAAGTCACGAACACCGGACTTATCGAGGCGTAATCGAACCCTGCCAACCGGTCGCGACCATAGGCGCCGCTGCCGACCTTGATCTGAGCGTTGTCGGAGGACAATGGTAGCCCCTTACTCAAAGCCTTCAAACGAAAGAAATCGCGCTTGAGTAGGTCTTCATTATCACCGGGGAGGGGCGTCGGGCAAGTGAGTATTTAGGCTGTAAAACTATTTTAACGCTCATAAACAAAGACTTAAAGTTCAAAGAATATTAGATGGAAATAAGTAACATCTTTTAATAAACATCAAAAAAGTCGCTTTCGATCTACAATCAATCCGTAATGAACCGCAGGGCTTTTGCAACAGGGGGCGGGGCGCCAACACAGGCTGCAGGAGCTGAGTGGGATGCTGCGCCGCATTTCAACCTTGCCGGCCGGTGGTCTCCCCATATTGCAATGCAATATTTTCTATCCGGCGCCAAATGGTTGAGTTTGCAGACAGCGTGACCTTTGCTATTCCGCACCGCAATGAGTGCAGGTGCGGAGCGCGGGCGCTGCAATACGGACCCGCGAATCTGCTGCGCGGCACCTGCGCGCGCTCGCGCAAGCGTGATCTGAGCCGGTGGCCAGCGGCCGGGGTGCCGCTGCTATAGCTGGCGCCTGCCAAAATATATGGAGACCGGCATGCAAGTTGTTCCCCGTCGCGCGTTCTTGCTTCCCATTTTGGCCATCACCCTCGCCGCGGCCCCGCTCACGCTGGCGTCCGGCCAGAGCGACCCGATCGGCGAGCGCCAGGCGGTGATGAAGCGCATGGACGAGCAAGCGGAACTCGCCGTCGCGATGGCGAAGGGGCGGACAGCGTTCGATGCCGAAAGCGCGGCCGGGATCTTCAAGGCCCTGCGCGAAGGCGGAAGCGGTTTCACGGCGCTTTTTCCCGCCGGCAGCGAGAGCGGGAAGACCAAGGCGACGTCCGCGGTCTGGACCGATCGTCCCGGCTTCGAGGCCGCCAACGCGGCTTTCCTGAAGGCGCTGACCGACGCCGACGTCAGCACCCCCAAGACCTTCGGGGCGGCTTTCACCGGCGTGATGCGGGAGTGCCGCGCCTGCCATCAGGGGTTCAAAAGCCGCTGAGGCGCGCCGTCAGCCGTGGCTGGCGATTCCCCAGACCAGCGCGGCCGCCGCCCCCAGCAGCGCCGCCGCCCGCCACAGCGGGGCGATGGCCGGCTGCGAAATCGACGCCGGCAGCCGGGACCATCCGGTGATCATCGGGCGCACGAGGTTGGTCCGCACCAGCACGGCATAAGCCAGAATCGCCAGCACGTGGATGCCGACGGCTATGACGATCACATCGAAGCCGAGCCCGTGCCATTTGGTCAGGCGATCGGAAAGGGCGCCGCCGGCATAGATGGCCAGCGGCCCCTCGACCATCAGGCCGTCATTGGCGAACAGTCCGGTGACGGCCTGGAACAGGAGCAGGCCGAGAAGCGCTACCACCATATAAGCCCCGGCTGGATTATGGCCGGCAACGTGCGAGAGCCTTTCCGGAGCCGGATGCAGCACTTCCCGCAGATGCCGAAGGGCGGCGCGCGGCCCGCGCACGAAGCCGCTGAACCGCGCGGTGTCGCTACCGGCGATTCCCCAGCCGATCCGGAACAGCACCAGCGCCAGAATCGCGTAGCCGGAGCGGAAGTGCCATTCGATGTGCCCGGTCCGCGCGGTGACGTAGGAGGCTAGGACGAGAATCACGATCGTCCAATGGAATAGGCGGATTGGAAGGTCCCAGACCCTGATCCAGCGCACCTGCGGCTGTCGGTTCGCTTCAGGTTCGCGCAGCGGCATCTCTTTCTCCTCGGTCATTCTGCTTATATTTGGAGCAGATGCAAAAGCCGAGCTTTGCAGACGGCGGGGCGGCAACGGAAAAGTGGCGGTAGTCCAAAACCGGATCATCAACCGCAAAGTTTGGCCCGAAATTTGCTTTATTCGAATATCTATATGTTTTGAAAGCGGAATTTTTTCCCATATTTTGCCTATGGACGCTTATTCGCTGGTGCCGGTTGCAGCGCAGTATGCCGTGTGGTAAATCCTATTCACCTAACGGAGGGCGATTTCATGTTTGAAGGCGTGAAGGGACAGCGACTGCTCAAGGTCGCCATTATTTCGGCTGCGCTCGTCGGCACCACCGTGCCGCCGGTTTATGCTCAGGGTTCGTTCTTTGTGTCGCTGCAGGCCAGCCGCCTCGAGCGTCAGGTTGCGCGCAACCCGGCTCGGGCTGCGACCCGCATCGATCGCATGTACACCCGTAACCCCACCCGCGCGGTGGAGATCGTTGGGGCGATGGACCTGGCTTCCGCGAACGCCCTGCTGGCGGCGCTGTATGCCCAGAACCCGGATGCCGCTCGCGACCTCTCGCAGGATCTGATCGACGCCGGTCACCCGGTCAGCCCGTTCAAGTGATCTCGACAAGAGTGTAGTGTCGAGTTGGAGGGGGCGGAAGAGGGTGGTGCGCCACCCTCTTGCTACGCTGGTCAAAAGGGGCGGCGGCGCTTGGGGCGGCGTCCGGCCTTTTTCATTCTAAGGAATTGATTCTGCAATGCTGCGCGTCAACTCTCAATCAGAAGAACTGGATGCAAGAGGGGCGGGCGGCGCAAATATTGATTTTTTTGAGATTTATAAGGTTTTGCGGCGGCAAATCTGGATTGTTGCTGCCATCGTTGCTTTGATTGTAGGTCTTGCGGCAGTTCTGGTGGCTCTGGCCACCCCGAAATACACCTCGACCGCTCAGCTTCTCATCGATTCCCAGCAGATGCGCTCGCTGGATATCAGTCAGCTGGCCAGTTCCGGCACCGGCGGCCTCATGGATTCCGCCATGGTGGACAGCCAGGTGGTCATCCTGAAGTCGGAACGGATCGCCCAGGCCGTGATCAAGGAGTTGAAGATCCTTGATGAGCCTGTCCCGCCGCCGTCTTTCATTCGCTCCGTTCTCGGGTTTATCTTTCCGGTGGCCCCGGCGAGCGATTATGAGCGCGAACGGCAGGCTATCAATGATTTCTCCCGCAATCTCAAGGTCAGCCGCGTCGGCGTCTCGTATGTGATCGAGATTTCCTACGTTTCGCCCGATAGCTTCCGCGCGGCGCAGGTCGCGAACCAGGTTGCTGAGGCCTATATCGTCGACCAGCTCGAATCCAAGTTCCAGGCCACCCGCCGCGCGAGCGTATGGCTGCAGGAGCGTATTGGCGAGCTGCGCGACCAGGCTCTCGCAGCCGATAAGGCCGTGGTCGATTTCAAGGCCAGCCACGACATCGTCGACACCGCCCAGGGCCTGATCAGCGACCAGCAACTCGCGCAGCTGAACACGCAGCTCATCGCCACCCGGACCCAGCTGGCAGAGGCGCAGGCCCGTTATGATCGCGTTCAGTCGATCATGAAGGAAGGTGCCGGCCTCGGCGCCAGCGATCAGGCTGTGTCCGATGTCCTGCAGAACACGGTCATCGTTCGCCTCCGCACTCAGTATCTCGACGCGGCCAAGCGTGAGGCCGAGTGGTCCAAGCGCTACGGCACCAATCACGTGGCGGTGGTAAACCTGCGTTCCGAAATGGAAGGCTTGCAGCGCGCTATTTTCAACGAGTTGAATCAGATCGCTGAGACTTACAAGAGTGATCTGGAGATTGCCAAGGCCCGCGAAGCTTCGCTGGTGACGAGCGCCGATAGGCTCATCGCCGAGCGCCGGCTCACCAGTCAGGCCCAGGTGGAGCTTCGTGAGCTTGAAAGCACCGCGCAGTCCTATCGCACGCTCTATGACAACTTCCTGCAGCGGTTCATGCAGGCGACGCAGCAGCAGTCGTTCCCCATCACCGAGGCTCGCCTGATCACCGACGCCTCCGCCCCGCTCAATCCGTCGGAGCCGAAGACCGGCCTCATCATCGCCGGTGGCCTGCTTCTTGGCCTGCTGGCTGGCGGTGGTACTGCTGTGATCCGCGACCGGCGCAACCGTACCTTCCGTACGCCAGCCGACGTCGAACAGTATCTGGGGCTCGACTGCCTGGGCGTCCTTCCGCTCATGCCGCAGCCCGCCGAACCCAAGGATGGTCCGAAGAAGGGCGCGTTCGAGTCGACCAGCGGCGTGCTGCGTCACGTGGTATCGGATCCGTTCTCACGGTTCTCCGAGGTGCTGCGCGCGGTTAAGGTCAGCGCGGATGTCTCCAGCATCGGACGCAAGACCAAGATACTCGGCTTCGTCTCCACGTTGCCGAAGGAAGGCAAGTCGACCGCTGCGGCCAATATGGCCCAGCTGATCGCTCATGGCGGTGCGCGCTGCCTTCTTCTGGATTATGATCTGCGCAACCCGACGCTGACCCGCCGCATCACGCCTGGCGCCAAGACCGGTGTGCTGGAGCTGCTCTCCGGAACCGCGACCCTCGAGGAGGTGTCGGTGGTGGATCCGGTTACCAAGCTGCTTTTCATTCCCGCAGCCGTCCCGGGCCACGTCTTCCACACCAACGAAATCCTGGCATCTCGGGAGATGCGGCAGCTCATCGATTCCCTCAAGGAGCGGGTCGACTACATCGTCATAGATCTGCCGCCCATCGCGCCGGTCGCCGATGCCTTGGCCTCGACCCATCTTGTGGACGGTTATGTCTACGTGCTCGACTGGAGCCGCAGCAACCGCGACCTCGTTCGTACGGTGCTGAACACCAACCAGAAGATCTACGAGAAGGTGATCGGCTGCCTGCTGAACAAGGTAGACCTCGAGTCCTTGCGTCAGCTTGAAAATTACGGTCAGACCTATTATTACTATAAGTATCAGGCGAAGTACGGGAACGATGAGTGATCGTCTCCGCCTGATAATGGCTTCGTAGGATCGGGCAGCGCTCTCGAGCGCGCCCCATCGGTCCGGGGCCTGCGATTTTCTGGGAGTTTCTCGACAATCGTGCACACGGACCCAGATGCCGCTTCCAGTACGGGCTCATCCCGATAATCGATCTTCGAAGCGGTTTTTGAAGATCGAAGCCCTGTTCCGCGCGAAGAGCCGTTAGCGACGGATTTTCCTCGGTACCCGTCGCGTGCGAAGGGACGCTGGCCGGGACGAAGCAAGCCGCCAAACTCCGCTGCGGTGTTCTGCATGCTTTTGCGACGGGACGAGGAGATGATGCATTTCCGTGACCTGCGAAAAAGCACCGCTATGAGGAACGCCGGTCGTCAAACGCGGCTTGCCGTGGCATCATTGAATTTGGAAGGCATTTTATGCCTTCTCATTTGGGTCGTTTATTTGTGCGAACCGGCTTTCAATTTGCTTGAAGATACTTTCAGCACGGCACGACTTTCAAATCCGGAATGCGTGTCGTGTGGCGCCGTGTCTACCTTTCCATTTCGTAGCGATATCGGCAAAGAGAGGCTGGCATGCTGAGGTTCGCCGGGCGTGCGGTCAGCATCGCGCTGGCGGGGGCGGGGTTGCTCTGGGTGGCCATCATGGTCCCCGTCATCAGCCGTTGGCAGGAGGAGGACCTCAGCCAGGTCGGCGGCCGGGTTGCTGTTCTCCAGTTTTTTCAGCCTGAGATCCTCGAAGCGCTGGATAACGCCACATCGGCGTTCGCCGAAGCGCGGCCCTGCCGGCCGGCAGAGCGCGAGGGCCGCCCCCTCATCCGCATCGAGCGCAGCGCGCCCTACCTGAACCTCGGCTCCCCCTCGTCCGACGACGAAGAGGAGAACATCGCAGAAGAAGCGGACCAGCAGGCGGCAAAGTCGTCACCGATCCCGGGCCAGCCGGCCACAGCGCCGGCTCCTCCCAAGGCCGCTGCCGCCGAGGACCCGGCGCGGCGGCAGATGCGGATCGAGCGTCTCGCCGCCACCCACGCGGCAGCGCTCATGACATTGCGCTGCAATCCCTATTCGTCGCTGACCTGGACCATTCTGGCGTTCGTGGAGACGCAGGGCGATAACAATCCCGAGCGTATTCTCGCTTACGTGGACATGTCCGACCTCACCGGGCCGCGGGAAAAACTGACCATCCTGCGCCGTGTGGAACTGCTCCTGCCGTTGTTCGACCGGCTTGACGAGAGGCAGAAGGCGCGGCTGGGGCAGCAGATCCGCCAGTTGGCGCAGGAACGGGCGCTGTTCCCCCTCGCCCTCTTCGTCATCCGCGCTACGCCCGTGCAGGCGACCTTTCTCGTGGAGCAGCTGAGCCAGCTCAACGAGAAACACCAGAAGCGGGTAGCCACCTATATCCGTCGCCTCGGCGGTTATATCGACCTGCCGCTGGTGGAGCCGGAAGGACAACGTCCATGGCGCTGATTGTTTCTTTCCCGTCGATCGCCCTTTCCCGCGCAGGGGCAGTGGCGACTTCAGGGATGCCGTTGCGGCCATCCGTCGGGAAGCATGCCGCCGGTTGGCGGGGATGCTGAGATGATCGATGCATCGGTAGCGCCTGCGGCCCGCGCGGTGGGGCTCCTCAACCGGTGGCGCGACCACGCCGCGTTCGGGCTGTTTTTTCTCGGCGTGGTGCTGGCGCCGATTCCCTTTGGGTCGGTTCGGCTGTTCTGGATCGTGATCTGGACCGCCGTCTTCGGCCTCGCTCTGCTGCTCGCCGATGGGAGCGGGCTCAGGGCTGGCGCGGCGCGGTTGCTGCTCGCGTTGGGCGGCGTGATGATCGCGTATGGCGTTGTGGCGCTGCTGCAGTCCATCTCACCGGGGCCTCAGCCCGACGCGATCTGGGCTCTGGCATCGAAGGCGCTGGGTGAGACGTTGCCGCCGCTATCGGGGGCCATACAGGACGCTCCGCTGCTCTTTCTCGGCCGACCTCTGCTGTTCGGCGCCGTCTTCGCCTGCGGCCTGATGTTCTCGGGCAACGAGAAGCGGGCCCGCATGACGGTGTTGGCCATAATCAGCGTGACCGCGATATCGGCCATCGTGGGCGGCATCGCGCTGGCATTCGGCATCCGCAGCCTGCGGCCGTACGATCAGGGCGGATCGCTGACCACTGTATTCATAAACCGTAATACGTCAGGCACTTATATCGGCAGCGGACTTCTTCTCTGCCTTTCGCTGCTGCTCACGCGTTACATGACCGCGCTGCGCGAGGGGCGGAGCATGCGCAACGCATTCCTTGCGCTGAACCGGCTCGAAAGCTGGGTCCTCACGGGTGCCCTGCTGCTGTTCTTCATTCTTCTGCCGCTTACGCTGTCACGCGGCGGGGTCACCTTCACCATCCTCATCGCGGCGGGCGCCGTGTTGGCCCTCATGGCGCCACGCATGCCTTCGCGCCTGCCGCTGGTGATTGGCGCTCTCGGGCTTTTCGCATTGGTCTTCGTCCTTTCCGGGCAGCAGTGGCGGGCCCGTCAGGCGCTCGCCGGCTTTGAAAGCGAGGAGCGTCTGGTTGCTTATGAGATCATGCTCCGGTCCATCTTCGAGCGGCCGCTGCTCGGGGTGGGGCTGGGCACGTTCGCGGAAGTCTTCCCGTTCTTCCGCACCGATGATCTGGGCATTCTGGGCATCTGGAACATTGGTCACTCGACGCCGCTTGAGCTTGCGTTCGAGGGCGGTGTTCCGCTGGCGCTCTTGGTCGGGGTCTTCGTGATCGCCTGCGGCGTGCTGCTGGTGCGAGGCATCATCCGCCGACCGCATGATCCTTACATTCTTGCCGCCATGCTGATGGGGCTTCTCGGCCTTATCCATTCCAGCATCGACTTTTCCCTTCAGATGCCGGGTTATGCGGTCATCTATATGGCGGTGGCCGGCCTCGGGGTGGGGCGCGCCATGCTTCCATCCGGGGAGACGCGGGTGCGGGTTCGCCAGCGGCGCAGCCCACGGCCCAGCGCGGCCGAGGAGGCCTCACCGCTGGCGTCAGACGAGCCGGCCGAAGCCGGCATTCCCGCCGGACCCGAGACCGCGCCCAAAACAGAGGCGGAGCCGATGACGCGCCATGGCGGCCGGCAGGAGGCCTCTCAGCGGCAGATGGGTGTGCCGCCCGCGCGGGCCGCCGCCCCCTCCGGGCCCGAG
>CALMSN010000328.1 GCA_937872325.1 uncultured Xanthobacter sp.
GGGCGTCCCGGGCCTCGGGCCCTGGAGCTGGCGCGCCTCCGGCCGGCGGGTCTCGCGCTCGATGGGGCGCATGGCGATGAGGCTGGTGAGGGCGCTGGCGCCGATGCGGCGCTCCGGCGCCGCCAGCGGCCCGCGCCACGACACGGCGGCGGCGGGCGGGGTCGCGCCCGGCGGCGCCTCCGCCTCCAGCTCGATGCCGGCGGTCATCAGCAGCCGGCCGAGGTCGAGGCTGCCGGACAGGCCCACCCGCATGGGGCCGGCGGGGCCCGTCGCCGCCATGGCCCGGGTCGGGGTGAGGCGGGCGAGGCCGTTCACCACGGAAATGGTCGCCTCGGCCGCCGGCACCACCAGCGGTCCGCGGGCGAACGCCTTTTCCAGCAGGCCGGCGGTGCGCCGCTCGTCCGGCGGGTTGGCGAGGCCGGCAGTCTCGCCCAGGACGGCCTCCAGGGCGACGGGGGCAACGGCATCCACCATCAGGTCGGTGACCGCGAGCGTGCCCTGGCCGGCGATGGACTGCACCAGCGCCTGCAGGGTGCGACCGTTGCCGCCGAGGTCGAGGGCGAGGCTCACCCGGCCATGGGGCGGGGTGCGGCCCTTCAGCGGCGCGAGGAGCGCGTTGGCGTCCACCTTGTCGAGCTGGAGCCGGCCGTCGGCCTGCACCACGTCGCCGCGGCGGCGCACCTGCAGGCTCATGCCGGCGCGGCCGCCGCCGAAGCTGCCCGAGGCCTCGCGCACCGCCAGGTCGGCGGCATCGCCGGCCAGCCGCAGCCGGGCGTCGGCGAGGGTGTAGGGGCCGAGCAGCGCCAGCTCGCGGGCGCTGAGGTCCAGAGCGAGGGTGACGCCGGAGATCGCCGCCGGCTGGAACCGGGCGGTGCTCCACGCGGTGTTGCCCTCGTCGGCGGCACGCACCGCCCACAGGCCGAGGAGGCGAGGCACCGACAGGCTGTCGAAGGCGAGGCTGCCGCCGAGGCGCGGCACCGCGCCGGGCTCGAAGTCCAACCGGCCGCTCACCGGCGCGCCGGCCAGGGAGCCGGAGAGGCCTTCCAGCCGCCAGCCGGCGGCATCGCCGCGCACCACCACGAAGCCGAGGGCCGCGGGCATCGCCGCATTGCCGGCGGCGGCCGCCGCCTGCGGCAGGATGCGGCCGAGATCGCCGGCCTCCAGCCGCACCGCCACCTCCGGCAGGATGCGGGCGCCGCCGGCGGCATTGGCGTAGCGCACGGCGCCTTCCGCCGTGGCGGTGAGGCCGGCAAGCTCCAGCCGGCCGGAAAGGTTGGCCGCATCCGGGCCCAGCGGGTTGAGGTCGAAGCGCAGCTTGCCGGCGCCGAGGCGGGGGCTGAGCATGTCCACCCCGAAGGCGGCGAGCACCCGGCCGGCATCGGCGGCATCGGCGGAGAGGGCGATCCGCACCGGCTCGCCGGGGCTGGGCCGGGCGAAGCGGAGATCGCCGGCGAGGCTGCCGAGGTTGCCGTCGAAGGCGAAGCTCTGGCCGCCGCCATCCTTCCAGCCGATGGTCCCGGCCAGCTTCACAGGTGCCGCCAGCGGCAGCAGGCGGGTGAGGACATCGGCCGCCTCAGGGCCCGCCAGCAGGCGGGCCAGCGGCACCAGCCCGTCCGCCCGGGAGCCGGCCAGGGTGACGAGGAACTCGCCTTCCGGCCGGCCGGCATAGCCGTCGAGCCGGCCGCTGGTGGAGGCGTTGAGGCCGGCCCAGTCGTCGAGCACCGCCTTGCCGAGCCGCAAGGTGCCCTGCCGGGCGCTGCCATCGAGGCTGAGCTTCTTCAGCGGCAGCCCGGCGAGGGTGAGGCTCTGCCCCTCCAGCGCGAGCCGCAGCGCAAGGTTGCGGCCGGCGGCCGGGGCCGCGGCCCGCAGGGCGGCCAGCACCGGATCGAGGTCGACGCCGGAAAGGCCGAGGTTGAGATCCAGCCCGAAGCCGCCCGCCTGTTCCGGCGTGCCGGAGACGGCACCGGTGATGCGGCCCGTGCCCAGGCTGCCGTCGAGGCCGGTGACGGAGAACCGGTCGGCGTGCGCCGCGACCCGGCCCGACAGCTTCAGCGTTCCCTTAGCCAGGGCGGCCACGTCGCGCAGGGGATCGGCCGGCGCCGCGCCGGAAGCGGCGCCCGCGGGGGTGCCGGACTGCGGCAGGGCCCAGCGCAGGAAGGCAGCCGGATCCTCGGCGCTCAGGGTGACATCGGCCTCGAAGCCGTCGCCGAAGGTGTCCGGCTGGGCGCCGGCCGGACGCAGCGCCTGTCCCGACAGGCGCAGGGCGGCGCGGCCGGGAAGCTGGGCGTCGGCCGCGGCGATGCGCCAGCCACTGGGCTGGCCGGCCAGATCCAGCCGGGCGCCGCGCACCATGGTACCGCCGAGCATGAGCTGGTCGGCTGCGAGGCGCAGGCGCGACGGCCCGCCGGGGACCGGCAAGGCGGCGAGGGCGGCGGCGATCTCCGCCAGCGGCCCGGACGTGCTGCGCACCAGCGGCGTGGGGGCGGCGGCGCGCAGGGCATCGAGATCGAAGCTGCGGGCGGTGAGCTCGGCCTCGGCGGCGGGGGCGGCGCCAAGGGTCAGCTTGCCGGTGCCGGAGAACTGCGCTGGCAGGTCGGCGCCGCCGAAGGCGAGGTCGAGGCTCTCCGCGGTGATCGCCGCGGTGGTAGCGGTACCGGTGCCGGAGAGCTGCCAGCTGTCGAGGCCGGCGCCGCCCTTGCGGGCGAGGCTGGCCTTGCCGCTGAAGGCGGGGTGGAGGTCGGCGAAGCCGAGGCTGCCGTCGGCGTCGAAGGCATAGGGCTCGCCCGACGGCTCCAGGGTCAGCCGCAGCCGGCCGCTGCCGTCGGCGCCGATCCGGCCGAGACTGGATTTCACGTTGTAGACGGCGCCGCTGGCGGCCAGGCTGCCGTCGAGCCGGAACGGGCCGAGAAGGGAGCGGGCCTCCCCGCGCAGCTCCAGGCCGGTGAGGGCGAAGGTGCGGTCGGAGCCGCGGTCGAGCAGGTCGAGGGTGCCGTCGGCGACGGTGAGCCGGGCGATGCCGATGGTGCTGCCACGCCCGCCGCCGGTGGGCAGGGCGATGCGCCCGGCGCTGTCCAGCACCAGCCGCAGCCGCGGTCGGAACAGGGCGACGCCGGTGGCCTCCAGCTCGCCGCGGATCAGGGCCCCGAGGGAGAGCTCGGCCTTGACCTCCTGCACCGTGCCGCCGGTGGAGACCACGTCGCCGACGGTGACGTCGCGCAGCACCACCCTGGGGCTGGGCAGGATCTCGGCGGCGATCGGCCCGCGGATGACCACCGGCATGCCCAGGGCCCGGGCCATCTGGGTCTCGAAGGTGCCGCGCCAGGTGTTCCAGTCGACGACGAACGGGGCGGCGAACGCCCCGCCGATGGCGAGGATCACCGCGGTGGCGAGGCTGATCAGTATCCCCTGCACGCACGTCTCCCGGCTCGGCGGAACCGGCCGTCGCCGCGTCCGCCCTCACGCCCTATATAGAAAAAGGGCGCGAAGGTCGCCCTTCCCGAGGCCGCGGCCCGCGCCACCACCTCAGGTGGGGATGATCTTGCCCGGATTCATGATGTTTTTGGGGTCGAGGGCGGTCTTGATGGCGGCCATGGCGGTCAGCGCCCCGGCGCCGTGCTCCGCCGCCATGTAGGCCATCTTGCCCTGGCCGATGCCGTGCTCGCCGGTGGAGGTGCCGCCCATGGCCAGCGCCCGATCCACCAGCCGCGCCATATAGGCCTTGGCCCGCGCCATCTCGGCGGCATCGTCGGGATCGACCAGGATCACGGTGTGGAAGTTGCCGTCGCCCACATGTCCGACGATGGGCGCGATGAGACCATTGGCCGCGATGTCCTGCTGGGTCGCGACCACGCATTCGGCGAGGCGGGAGATGGGCACGCAGACGTCGGTGGCGATGCCCTTGGCGCCGGGCCGGAGCTGGAGCGCGGCCCAATAGGCATCGTGCCGGGCCTGCCAGAGGCGGGAGCGGTCCTCGGCCCGGGTGGCGAAGGCGGCCGGGCCGCCGCCCTGCTCGGCGGCCAGCGCGGCGAAGCGTTCCGCCTGCTCGGCGACGCCGGCATCCGTGCCGTGGAACTCGAGGAAGAGGGTGGGGGCCTCGGCGAGGCTGAGCTTGCCGTAGGCGTTGCAGGCGCGCACCTGCACCTCGTCGAGGAGCTCGATGCGGGCCACCGGGATGCCGCTCTGGATGGTGGCCATGACCGCATCGCAGGCCGCGCCGACGCTGGGGAAGGCGCAGACGGCGGCGGAAGCCGCCTCCGGGATGCCGTAGAGCCGCAGCGTGATCTCCACGATGATGCCGAGGGTGCCCTCCGCCCCCACGAACAGGCGGGTGAGATCATAGCCGGCCGACGCCTTGCGGGCCCGGGTGGCGGTGCTGATGACCTCGCCCCCGGCGGTCACCACCTTCAGGGCGACGACGTTGTCCTTCATGGTGCCGTAGCGCACCGCATTGGTGCCGGAGGCGCGGGTGGAGGCCATGCCGCCCAGCGAGGCGTCGGCGCCCGGATCGATGGGGAAGAACAGGCCCTGGTCGCGCAGCTCCTCGTTGAGCCGCTTGCGGGTGACGCCGGGCTCGATGACGCAGTCGAGGTCGCCGGCATTCACCGCCAGGATGCGGTTCATCCGCGAGAGGTCGATGCAGATGCCGCCGTAGGGGGCGTTCACCTGGCCTTCGAGGGAGGAGCCGGCGCCCCACGGGATGACCGGCACGCCATGCGCCGCGCACACCCGCACCACCGCCTGCACATCTTCTACGCACTCGGCAAAAACCACCGCATCTGCCGGCTGATTGGGCAGGTAGGTGGTGATGTTGGCGTGCTGTTCCCTTACGGCAGAGCTTGTCACGATCTTGTGATCGAGTATCGATTTCAGTTCCGCTGTGGCCGCAGCGACACGCTCGGCGGCGTCGGCAGTGGATTTCGCGGCTGCAGCAAGCATTTACTTTTCCTTAACTTCTCTGTGAGCGGCCGGCCGCTCCCGGCGTGCTCCGGCCCGCGCCATACCTCCGGCATCCGGTCGAATCGCGGCGCAGGCCGTTCTCCTGCAGGCCGCAGGGGCGGAAAGCCCGGGCACGAGGGCGTGACGTATGCCTATTCCCGCGCCAAACTGAATGCATCTCCATTCCTAAAGACCGAGGCGAGGCTCTCATGCTGGATCGAGGTGACTTCGAACCCGTCTTCTTCGCCCCTTTCGTCGCCTCCTCCGTGCGGGTCGACAACGAATGGACGGATTATAACGGGCATCTGAACGCCGCCCATTACAATGTCCTGTTCGACCGTGCCGTGGACGAGGCCGCCCGCCTGCTCGGGCTCGGCCCGCGCTATGCGACCGCACGGGGCGGATCGGTGTTCACGGTGGAATCCCACGTGCGCTACCTGCGCGAGGTGCCCGGCAATGCGCCGGTCCGCGTCGCGCTGCGGCTCGTGGACTATGACGAGAAGCGCATCCATCTCTTCCATTGCCTGCACCATGCGGGCGAGGGGTGGATCGCCGCCACCGCCGAGCAGATGGCGGTGCATGTGGATCTCAAGACCCGGCGGGTGGTGCCGTTCCCCGACGATGTGCTGGAGCGCATCGCCACCATGCGGGCTGCCCACGCCGCCCTGCCGCAGCCCCAGGGGCTGGGCCGCCAGGTGAACATGCCGGCGCATTCCTGATCCCGGCTCCGGCCCCGCCTGCCGCCCGCTCGATGGCGGCGGGCCAAGGCGCAAAGATCCTGACAGACCCTTAACGGGACGGCCCGCCGTGGTTGCGGCGCATGCAGGGCAGCCATGCTGCCCGATGCGTTCTGCGGCCACGCGCCGCGATATATATTGCACTGCATCAACACCGAAGTTCGGTGTTTTGCAGGAGGCCTCCCATGAGCGCCGTCACGTATTCCGAAAAGACTTATGCCCCGCGCGAGTCCATGCCCGCGAAGGCGGTCGTCCGCGAGCCGGCGAAGGGCTTCTTTCGCCGCCTGATGGAGGCGGCCGTGGCCGCCCGCGTCGAGCAGGCGCGGGCTGAATACGATCGCTACGTCCAGGTGAACGGGCGCGACCCGATCGTCTGATCGTCGAGATCCCGCGGGTTTGCCGCGGGTGAGCGTGTCTTCCGCCCGCGGGTTGGCTGCGGGCCGGCGACGATTGTACGCGTAACCCTTTGCGTTCAAGGCATATCCCCGTCGCGGGCCGGTCCACGGCTCCGGCGGGGATTTCTTTTTGGCCATGCCCGGTCCGGGGGCGTCCCCCCGCTGGCCGGCGGGGACTCAGATGCCGGCCTCAGGCCGGACGGCGGCCCGCCGGATCGGCGCGCAGGGTAAGGGAGGCCCAACCCTCCCGAACCTCGCGGCGCGCCAGCACAAGCCCCTGGCTCCGGTAGGCGGCGAGGGCCGCCGGGATCTGCGCTTCCAGCAGCCCCGACAGCACGATGGTGCCGCCTTCGGCCAGCAGGCGCCGCAGCGGCCGGGCCAGCAGCTTCAGCGGCGGCAGGAGGATGTTCGCCAGGATCAGGTCGTAGGGCCCGTGCTGGGCGATGACCCGCGCCTGCGCGCCCGCCGCATGGACCATCGTGACGAACGGGGCGGCCTTGTTGGCCACGGCGTTGGCGCGCGCGGTGCGCACCGCCACCGCATCGATGTCGCTGGCGAGCACCGGCCGGCGCAGGCGGCGGGCGGCGGCGATGGCCAGCACTCCGGTGCCGGTGCCGATGTCGAGGATGCGGCGCGGCCGGCCCCGCCCCGCCGCCAGCGCGATGGCGGAAAGGCAGCCCTGGGTGGTGCCGTGATGGCCGGTGCCGAAGGCGAGCGCGGCCTCGATCTCGATCCCGATCTGGTTCGGCCCCACCCGGTCGCGGTCATGCCCGCCATGGACCACGAACGGACCCACCCGCACCGGGGCGAGGCCCTCCAGGCTGGCGGCGACCCAGTCCTTCTCCTCCACCGCGTCGAACCGCACGGCGGCGGCCAGCTCCTCTCCGGCGGCCACCGCCACCAGCTCGCGCAGGCGCTCGGCATCGAAGGCGGCGCCGGCATAGACCTCGACGCTCCAGTCCTCCTCGGTCCGCATGAAGCTGGACACCGCCACGTCGGCGGGGTCGAAGCTCTCGGAGATCAGGTCGGCGATGCGCAGGGCCGCCGGGCGCGGGGCATCGACGCGCATGACGTGGGTGGCATCGTTGGGAGGCAGGCCTTCGAGCATCGGCAGGGGTCCGCGGGGCAGGATCGGGTGTGGCGGGCTTGTCGGCTCCCGGCCCCGGCGCGTCAAGCGTTCCGGGCGAAGCGCGCGGCCCCAAACCCCAGGGGCCGCGCGCTCCCGGGGCGTGGCGCGGGGGCGCGGGGCGTCGGCTTCGGGCGGAAGGCACGAAGCGCCACGTTCCCGCCGGCCGGAAGGACAGGCCGGCAAGACATCCTTCCCGCCCCCGGCAAGGGTAGAGGCGGTGCCCTCTCTCCCGCCGGCCAGTCTCCGCCCGCGACCTTGCCGGCACTGCGACGGCGCGTTTCGGCGGGCATTGCGCCGCGGTGTCACCGGCGCCCCGCCTCACTGGCGGCGCCGGATGCGTGTGCATTGCGTCATCGCCGCACTTTCGCCGTCTCCCGCTTGCCTTTAGATGAGAAGGTCCGGGATTGAATCGCTCGATGCGTTCCGGGTCGCCGCCGGAGATCGCCCGTGAATTGGATATCCAACGTCGTCCGCCCCAAGATCCGTGATTTCCTGGCGCGGCGCGAAGTGCCCGAGAAGCTCTGGGTGAAGTGCCCCGAGACCGGGCAGATGGTGTTCCACAAGGATCTCGAGACCAATCTCTACGTCATCCCCGCCTCCAGCTACCACATGCGGATGGATGCGGTGACCCGCCTGAAGGCCACCTTCGACGACGGCGCCTACGAAGAGGTGCCGCTGCCCGAGGTGGCCACCGATCCGCTGAAGTTCCGCGACGAGCGCCGCTACATCGACCGCCTCAAGGACGCCCGGGCCAAGACCGGCTACCAGGATGCCGTGAAGGTCGCGACCGGGCTGCTGGAAGAGCTGCCGGTGACCATCGCGGTGCAGGATTTCGGCTTCATGGGTGGCTCGCTGGGCATGGCCGCCGGCGAGGCGGTGGTGAAGGGCCTCGTCACCGCGGCGGAGAAGGGCACCCCCTTCATCATGTTCGCCGCTTCCGGCGGGGCGCGGATGCAGGAAGGCATCCTCTCTTTGATGCAGATGCCGCGCACCACCGCCGCCATCCAGATGCTGCGCGAGGCGAGGAAGCCCTACATCGTCGTGCTCACCAACCCCACCACGGGCGGGGTGACGGCCTCCTATGCCATGCTGGGCGACATCCAGATCGCCGAGCCCGGCGCGCTGATCGGCTTCGCCGGGCCTCGGGTGATCGAGCAGACCATCCGCGAGAAGCTGCCTGAAGGCTTCCAGCGGGCCGAATATCTGCGCGACCACGGCATGCTCGACATGGTGGTGCATCGCCACCAGATGCGCGAGACCCTGGGCCGGCTCTGCCGGATGATGGTGAAGGCGCCGGCGCTGCCGCCCCGCGCCCGCCTGCCGCGCCCGGCCGCGGCCTGAGGCGGAGGGCAGAGCCTTGAGGCGCGCCATGCCGGCGGTCCGGCTCCGGGCGGCACCGCTGTCCGCCGCGCGGCTTCCGGCTTTGCCGCGCCTCATGCCTCGGCGTTGCGTGTCGCCGCTGATGATGGCGCCGCACCCCGTT
>CALMSN010000329.1 GCA_937872325.1 uncultured Xanthobacter sp.
CGGGAGGCGGCGCGGCAGCCGTCCGCGGCCGCGGCGGCGTAGGGCGCGCGGCCCCCGAGCAGGGCCCCCGCCGAGACCAGCGCCAGCAGCAGGCACGCCGCCGTCGCGGGAAAGGCGATCCACGCGCTGCCGGTGCGCCAGCCCAGGAGCAGCACCGCGACCAGCGCCACCATCAGCGCCGGCCCGAGCAGCCCCACCGGGCCATCCCCGCGCTGCCAGTCCGGCGAGACCTTGTCGCAGACCTCGGCGAAGGCGGGCGTGGCGGCGGCCGACAGCAGCCCGCCCAGCGTCAGGGCGGCAGCCGGCCCCGTCGCCGCGGGAGGGACGCCGGGCCTGCGCCATTTCATAGGGGATCGAACCGTCGCGGACATGGCGCGCGCACCTTCCTGCCCTATCGCCTGCCGGCGCGCTGCACGACCTGAAGGCGCGCATCGGCCTGCTCGCTGGCCGCATGCATCGCCGCATCGGCGAACACCGCGAAGCGCAGCATGTGCTCGCGGTCCTCGAACGCGCTTTCCGGCACGATGATCGCCGCTTCCGGGCCGGTGGCGAGGAAGACGTGGGACGCCCCGAGGGTGACGGCGAGGATCTCCTCCCAGTCATGGGAGATGGTGCGCCCGGCATGGGTCACCCGCACCCCGGCGCGGCCGGCGACGAGATGGATCTCGCCCGGCGGCACCGCGGCGAGGCGGATGGCGCGGCGGCGGACGAGGCTCATGAACAGCGCCGCGAAGCCATAGAGCGCCACCACGGCCACCAGCAGGATCGCGAATTGCACCCAGTATTCGCCAAGGCCCAGCGCCTGGCCGACCTCGGTATCCTCGAGGTAGCCGAGGGCTGACCCCAGCGCGATGAGCGGGGCCAGCAGGGCCAGCTTGGCGAGGCCGCGCAGTTCCGCCCGCAGCCCCAGCCAGGCCGCGATGTCGGCGCGGGTCAGCCGATAGGTGAGATCATAGGGGCCGTCGGCGACGGTGACGCTGGGCATGCGCGTGCTTGAACCTGCGAGATGGCCGCCGAGGCGCGCCAGGCGGCATCGAATGGGCCGCCACCCGAAGATGGAGCGGACGGGCTTGGACCGCGCCGCTCCGGTGAGACTCTTGTGGCCGGCGATCGCCCGGCCACGCAACCCGCGCCCCCTGCCGCGAGCGGGAGGAGGACCTGGCCAAAGGCGGGACGCCGCATGGCGCGCGCCCGCCGGGCCGTTCGGGCCGATGGGGAAATTTTTCCCCGGGCCCCCTCACCCGCAAGCGTGGGAGGCCTGCCGTCCGCGCCGGCCGGAAATCCGGCTTCGGGCGAACGGCATCACTCGATGCTCAAAACCGCTTCAGTGCGTGCAAGACGCGCTGAAGCGGTCCGCGCCCGCGTGGATCACAGCGAGCGCTGGATCACCTCGACGCGATAGCACTCGATCACGTCGCCGGCACGCATGTCCTGGTAGTTCTCGAACGACATGCCGCAATCCTGGCCCGCATGCACCACGTTCACCGCATCCTTGAAGCGGTTCAGCGTGGCGAGCTTGCCCTCGTGGATCACCACGTTGTCGCGGATGAGGCGGACATGCTGGCCGCGTTCCACGTTGCCGTCGGTGACCTGGCAGCCGGCCACCTTGCCCACCTTGGAGACCAGGAAGATCTCCTTGATGAGGGCGTTGCCCAGCATGGTCTCTCGGTTGATGGGCGCGAGCAGGCCGCTCATGGCCTTCTTAACGTCGTCCACCAGGTCGTAGATGATGTTGTAGTAGCGGATCTCGATGCCCGCCCGGTCGGCCGCGTCGCGGGCTTCCTTGTTGGCGCGCACGTTGAAGGCGATGATCGCGGCGCCGGAGGTCTCCGCCAGCGTCACGTCGCTCTCGTTGATGCCGCCCGCTCCGGAGTGGATGATGCGGGCCTGCACCTCGTCGTTGCCGATCTTCTCGAGCGAGCCGATGATGGCTTCCACCGAGCCCGACACGTCGCCCTTGATGATGAGGGGGAATTCCTTCCGCCCCGACGCCTTCGCCTGGTTCATCATCTGCTCGAGCGAGCCGCGGATGGTGGCGGACCGGGCCGCCGCCTTCTCGCGCTTCTGGCGCTGGCGGTAGTCGGTGATCTCGCGGGCCCGGGCCTCGTTCTCCACCACCGCGAGGCGGTCGCCCGCCTCCGGGGTGCCGTTGAAGCCCAGCACCTCGACCGGGAAGGACGGGCCGGCGGAATCCACGTTGGCGCCGGTGTCGGCGATCAGGGCGCGCACGCGGCCCCATTCGGCGCCGGCCACCACGATGTCGCCCACGCTGAGCGTGCCGCGCTGGACCAGCACGGTCGCCACCGGGCCGCGGCCGCGGTCGAGCTTGGCTTCCACCACGGTGCCTTCGGCGACGCGGTCGGGATTGGCCCTGAGGTCGAGCAGTTCCGACTGCAGCGCGATCGCCTCCAGCAGCTTGTCGAGGTTCAGCCGCTGCTTGGCGGAGACCTCCACCTCGAGGGTCTCGCCGCCCATGGTCTCCACCTGCACCTCGTAGTGGAGGAGCTCGGTGCGGACCCGCTCGGGCTTGGCGTCGGGCTTGTCGATCTTGTTGATGGCGACGATCATCGGCACCCGCGCCGCGCGGGCGTGGTTGATGGCCTCGATGGTCTGCGGCATCACGCCGTCGTCGGCCGCCACCACCAGCACCACGATATCCGTCACCCGCGCGCCGCGGGCGCGCATGGCGGTGAAGGCGGCGTGGCCAGGGGTGTCGATGAAGGTGATCTTGCTGCCGGACGGCGACGTCACCTGGTAGGCACCGATGTGCTGGGTGATGCCGCCGGCCTCGCCGGAGACCACGTTGGCGCTGCGGATGGCATCCAGCAGCGAGGTCTTGCCGTGGTCGACATGGCCCATGATGGTCACCACCGCAGGACGCGGCACCCGGGTCTCCGGCGCGTCGGGGGTGTCGAACAGGCCTTCCTCGACGTCGGATTCCGAGACGCGGCGCACGGTGTGGCCGAGATCCTCGGCGATCAGCTCGGCCGTGTCGGCGTCGATCACGTCGGTGATCTTCACCATCTGGCCCTGCTTCATGAGCATGCGGATCACGTCCACCGCCCGCTCCGACATGCGGTTGGCGAGCTCCTGGATGGTGATGGTCTCGGGCAGGATCACCTCGCGGGAGATCTTCTCCTTGCTCTCCTGCTGCCGATGGCCGGTCATGCGCTGGGTGCGGCGGCGGAAGGACGCGACGGAACGCTGGCGCTCCTCCTCGCCGGACTGGGCCGTGACGAGGGTGAGGCGGCCGCGCTGCTTCTCCTGGCCGGCGGGGGCGCGAGGCACCTTGACCGGGGCAGCCGGGCGCGCGCCCGGACCGCGGCGGACCGCGCCGCGACGCTCTTCATCCTCGGTCTCCGCCGTGCCGGCGGGACGCGGGGTCAGCGGACGGGGCGCGGACGGGCTCGCGCCGGCCGGACGCGCGGTGGCGCCGGAGGCGGCCTGATCCTCGCCGAAGCGCTTGCGGGCTTCCTGCTCGGCCTTGCGCTTCTTGTCCTCTTCCTGGGCGCGACGGGCCTCGTCCTCGCGCTTGCGCGCCTCGGCGGCCTCGCGCTCGGCGCGCTCGATCCGCTCGCGCTCGGCGCGGCGGCGGGCCTCCTCCTCGGCAGCGCGGCGCTCCTCGGCCATGCGCTGCTCTTCGACCGCGCGCACCCGGGCATCAGCCAGGGCGCTGGCGCGGGCGTTGCGCTCTTCCTCGGTCAGGGTGCGCAGAACCACGCCGGAACCGCCGGGACGCTGGTTGCCGGGACGGCCGGCCGGGCCGCCGGAGCGACGGTCGGAACCACCGGCGCCGGCGCCGGCACCAGCGCGCTGTGGGGCCTGGCCCTGGCCGGGACGGCCGGGGGCCGCGCCGGGGCGCGACGGCGCACCGGAACCGGGACGCACGGAAGCGGCGCCGGGACGGGACTGGGACGGGCCGGACCCAGCCGGACGCGGGGCGGTCGGCGACGCGGGACGAGCCGCGCCGGCGGTCGGAGCGGCCGCGGACGGCGCCGCCGGAGCGGGACGGGCGGCCTCGGCAGGCGCGCCAGCCGGAGCGGCGACGGTCGGCGCCGCCGGAGCGGGGGCCTCGGCAACGGAAGGAATCGGGGCGGCTGCGACCGGGGCAGGCGCCTCCGGAACCGGCGGCGACACCGGAGCGACCTCGGCGACAGCGGCCGGAGCCGGAGTCGCTTCCACCACCGGTGCAGCCGGGGCGGCCGGCGCGGCGGGTGCCGGCGGCACCGCGGCCTCGGCGGGAGCAGGCGCGGTCACGCTCGGAGCCTCAGCGCGAACGGGCGGCGTCGCCGGCGCGCGGGTCTCGACGGGCTGCGGGGCACGCGCGGCGGTCGGCGGCGTCGGCGCGGCGGAGGGAGCGGCCGGGCGCGGCGCGACGCCGGCCGGTGCATGACCCGCTGCCGGCGCGGCGGGGGCCGCGGGCGCATGGCCGGGCGCCGCCTCGCCGGGGGCGATGACGCGGCGCTTCACCTTCTCCACCACCACCGCCTTGGAGCGGCCGTGGCTGAAGCTCTGGCGCACGGTGCCCTGCTCCACCGGGCGCTTCAGGGTGAGCGTCTTGCCGGGGGCGGGGTGGAGCGTCTTGTCGCCGGGGGTCTTGGTGTCGTTCATTCCGTATCCGTTTCCTGCATCCGAACGGGCGCGCGATCGCCGTTCAGGCCGCCATCCACCGGCGCCATAGCGGACCCGCCGGTCCGCCATTGCGCGAGTTTCTGGCAGCGCCCGAGAAATCCTGCGGTCGTCGGATGCGCGAGCAGCGCCGCATGTACCACATTTGACCGCCCCAACGCCAAGTCCAATTCGAGGCCGCCGAAGCAATCGACGATCCTGACCTGTCGTGCCCCGGCAGCTTCTACCTGCCGGGCAAAGGCGTTCAGCTTGCGCACCCCGTCCGGGCGCGCGTCGGCGGCGTGGAGGAGCACTCCGACACCGCCGGAGGCGAGGGCCGCCTCCACCTTGGTGGTCCCGGTCACCACCTGCCCCGCCTTGTTGGCGAGGGACAGGGCGGCGCGGGCGTCCTTGTCGATGAGAGCGTCCACCAGGTCCGGAAGGCCGGGATCGGCGATACCGCGCCCCTTGAAGGCGCGGCCGAACGCCTTCTTCTTCAGCGCCGTCTCAAGGGCGGCGCGGGTGGCCGTGACCCAGGCGCCCCGCCCCGGCAGCCGCCGGGCGAGATCGGGCACCACCTTGCCGTCCGGCGCAACCACGTACCGGAGCATGTCGGCGACCGGGGTGACCGCGCGGCTGGCGAGGCACAGGCGTGACAACGGCGCCCGCGCCGCAGCGACGCTGCGCGGCCCCTCGTCCGTGTCCCCCTCGTCCATCGTCGCGAGCACCGTGGGTCATCTCCCTGTCTCAGACGTCGTCGGCGACGGCATCGCCGTCGTCGGCATCGGCATCAGCTTCGGCCACATCGTCGGCGGCGATCCAGCCGGCGGCGACGCGAGCCTGCATGATGAGCTGCTCGGCGTCTTCGCGGCTGAACTCGAAGCCGTCCAGGGCGCCGGCATGGCGGACGGTCTCGCCGTCCTTGCGCTCGGTCCAGCCGATCAGGTCGTCGGTGGCGCAGCCGGCCAGGTCCTCGACGCTCTTGATGTCGTTCTCGCCGAACGCCACCAGCATCTTGGAGGTGACGCCGGGCACATCCTTGACGCCGTCCTCGACCCCCAGATCCTTGCGGCGGGTGTCGAGCGCCTCCTCCACGTCGGAGAGGTGCTTGAGCGCGCGGGACTGCAGCTCGGTCGCGGTGTCGTCGTCGAAGCCTTCGATGGAGGCGAGCTCGTTCAGCGGCACGTAGGCCACTTCCTCCACCGAGGTGAAGCCCTCGGAGGTGAGCAGCTGGCCCATCATCTCGTCGAGATCGAGGGCCTCGGCGAACATCTTGGTGCGCTCGGCGAACTCCTTCTGGCGCCGCTCGCTCTCCTCCTGCTCGGTCATGATGTCGATGTCCCAGCCGGTGAGCTGGGTGGCGAGGCGCACGTTCTGGCCGCGGCGGCCGATGGCCAACGAAAGCTGGGCGTCGGGCACCACCACCTCGATCCGCTCGCGATCCTCGTCGAGCACCACCTTCACCACCTCGGCGGGGGCGAGGGCGTTGACGATGAAGGTGGCGATGTCCGGGTTCCAGGGGATGATGTCGATCTTCTCGCCCTGCAGCTCGTTCACCACCGCCTGCACACGCGAGCCGCGCATGCCGACGCAGGCGCCCACCGGATCCACCGACTGGTCGCGCGAGATGACGGCGATCTTGGCGCGGGAGCCGGGATCGCGGGCCACCGCCTTGATCTCGACGATGGCGTCGTAGATCTCCGGCACTTCCTGCGCGAACAGCTTGGCCATAAACTGGGGATGGGTGCGCGAGAGGAAAATCTGCGGCCCGCGCGGCTCGCGCCGCACATCGTAGATATAGGCGCGGATGCGATCGCCGGTCTTCACCGTTTCGCGCGGCAGCAGCTCGTCGCGGCGCAGGATGCCCTCGCCGCGGCCGAGGTCCACCACCACGTTGCCGTACTCGACCCGCTTGACGAGGCCGTTCACCACCTCGCCGATGCGGTCCTTGTATTCGTCATACTGGCGGTCGCGCTCGGCCTCGCGCACCTTCTGCACGATCACCTGCTTGGCCGACTGGGCGGCGATGCGGCCGAAGTCGAAGGGCGGCAGGGTGTCGGCGATGGTGTCGCCCACCTGGGCCGCCGGATTGTGGCGGCGGGCGCCGTCGAGGGTGATCTCGGTGGCGGTGTTCTCCACCTCGTCCACCACCAGCAGGTGGCGGGCGAGCCTGAGCTCGCCGGTCCTCGGGTTGATGTCGGCGTGGATGTCCGTCTCCTGGCCGTAGCGCGAGCGCGCGGCCTTGGCGATGGCATCCTCCATGGCGGCGATGACGATGCTGCGGTCGATGGTCTTCTCGCGCGCGACGGCGTCGGCGATCTGCAGAAGCTCCAGTCGATTGGCGCTGACAGCCACCATCAGTGCGTCTCCTTCAGGCTCAAGGCCCCGGCTTTCGCCTTGGCATTGGATGTCTTGGACTTGGGCTTGGTGCCCTTGGGCTTGCCCACGCGGGTCTTGCCGGAACCGGACTTGCCGGGGCCAGACTTGCCGGAAGCGGCCTTGCCCTTGTGAGCGGCGCCCTTGGCGGCCTTCTCCTTGGGGGCTTTCTCTTCGGCGGCCTTCCCCTTGCCAGCCTTGCCCTTGGCGGCAGGCACGACGCGCGCATTGGCGTCGGGCTCGTCCGCCTCCATGGGATCGGATTCGAAGGCGACGTCGTCGAGGTCAATGCCCTCGTCCGCCGCGTCATCCTCACCCGCGTCCGCCAGCTCGCGCTCGGCCGCCTTGGCGGCGCGCAGGGCCTCGGTGATGAGGGCGTCGGTAAGCACCAGCTTGGCTTCGCCGATGTCCGCCACCGGAAGGGCGACGGTCGGCTCCTCGTCGGCGCGGGCATCGGTGCGCTTCACCAGCGCCTCGGCGTCGCGGGTGCCCAGCAGCAGGCCGCGGAAGCGCTTGCGCCCGCCCACCGGGTGGGTCATCTCGATCTTCACCTCGTGCCCGGCCCAGCGCACGAAGTCCGACAGCCGCACCAGCGGCCGGTCGATGCCCGGCGAGGACAGCTCGAGGCGATAGGCGCCGTGGATGGGATCCTCCACGTCGAGCACCGGCGAGAGCGCGCGCGAGCAGGCCTCGCAGTCCTCGATGGCCATCGAGCCGTCGGGCCGCTCGGCCATGATCTGCACGGTGCCGCCGTCGCGATTGGTGACCTTCACCCGCACCAGGCGATAGCCGAGGCCGCCGATCACAGCCGAGGCGATGGCGGCCACGCGCGCGGCCACGCCGGTCTCGATGATGAGGCGCGGCTCGTTCGGGTCGTCGGCCAGGATGGCGGTGTCGGTCATGTCCCTCCGGGACGGCTGGGGCCAAAGTGCGCGTAAGCGAAAATGGAGCGGGTCCCGGCGGGGCCCACTCTCATCACCTTCGGCTGCGATGGCGTTGAGGATCCCCATCCGGGGATGCGCGCAATATAGCTGAATTTGCCCGAAGTGCAAGCCTCCGGCCGGCGCCGCCCGAGTCCCGGTTGCGTCGCCGCCTCAGGCGAGCGCGTCGAGCTCGGAATCGGTCAGCGCGCCGGGCACGATGGTGACAGGCACCGGAAAGTGGAAGGACTGGGCCGAGGCGAGGTGGGTCACCAGCGGCCCGGGCCCGTCCTTGCCGGTGCCGGCGGCCAGCACCAGGATGGCGATGTCGCGGTCCTCCGCGATGAGCGCGGCCAGCGCTTCCGCCTTCGTCCCCTCGCGCAGCACCAACTCGGCGGTGACGTCGGCGACCTGGCGGGCGCGGGCGGCATATTTGTCGAGCCGCTCCTGCATCTCCTCATAGGCCTCGACGCGCATCAGGTCGCCGACGCCCAGCCATTGCTGGTTCACCCCCTCCAGCTCCACCACGCCCAGCAGCACCAGGGCGCCTTGGGAGTTGGCGGCCCGCCGGCTGGCATAATAGACGGCGCGGTCGCACTCCGGGGTGTCGTCCACCACGGCGAGGAACTTGCGGTAGTGGCCGGGCTCGCGGCTGAGGCGCGTCGGGGTCATGGTGTCGGCCTCCTCTGGACCGGGCCTATTTCCCGGCGGTGGGGGGCGCCCGTCAACCCTTGCCTGCGGGGCCGGGCGGTGGCGGAAGTGCCCCCGCCCAGGCGCGAGGGCGTTGCCATCCGATCCGCCCCTGCTCTAGACCGGTCCCGGCCCGCGCCGTCGCGGCGAGGCGCACTCACGACCGGAGCGGCCCACCGGCCCCTCCCCCGAGGCAGGAGAAGCCCGTTGGCCCAGATGACTCTCGAAGAAGCCCAGACCATCATCCAAGGCGCCCTCCAGCATGCCCGCGAGCAGGCGATGAACCCGCTGGCGGTGTGCGTCCTCGATGCCCGCGGCGCGCTCAAGGCCTTCGCCGCCGAGGACGGCACCAGCCTGAAGCGCCCGGAAATCGCGCGCGGCAAGGCCGACGGCGCCCTGGCCCTCGGCATGGGCTCGCGGGCGCTGTTCAAGCGGGCGCAGGAGCAGCCCTACTTCATCGCCGCCGCCACCTCGGCCATCGGCGGCTCGCTGGTGCCGGTGCCCGGCGGCGTGCTGGTGCGCGACGGCGAGGGCACTGTGGTCGGCGCGGTGGGAATCTCCGGCGACACCTCGGACAATGACGAGGCCTGCGCCCTGGTGGGCATCGACGCCGCCCGCTACGTGGCCGATCCCGGCTGACGCCGCAGCGCCCTCGAGGCCGCGCGCGAGGGGCCGGTCAGCCGAGCCCCTCGATATGGCCGATGAACGGCAGCTGCCGGAAGGCGTGGGCCACATCCATGCCGTAGCCGACCACGAACAGATCCGGGCAGGTGAAGCCGACGAAGTCCGCTTCGATCTGTACCGCCCGCTTGCCCGGCTTCTCCAGCAGCACGCACACCATCACCCGCCGCGCCCCGCGCGCCGTCAGCAGGTCCTTGGCGAAGGCCAGGGTGCGGCCGGATTCCAGGATGTCGTCGATGAGCAGGACGTCGCGGTCGCGGACGTCGCTCTCCACGTCCCGCAGGATGTCCACCTGGCCGGACGAGATGGTCGCCTGGCGGTAGGAGGACAGGTGCATGAACTCCATCTCGGGCGCGAGGCCGGAGCCGTGCAGCGCCCGCAGCAGGTCGGCGGCGAAGATGAAGGAGCCCTTCAGGATCGCCACCGCCAGAAGGCGCTCGGGCGCCACGGCGGCGATCTCGGCGGCCAGCGCCTGATTGCGGGCGGCGATGCGGTTTGCGTCGTAGAGGACGGCGACTCGGGGCTGGGTCTGCGGCATGGCTCCTCGCTTCGGGTCCGTCAGCATGGACTGCGCTCCGGCGGGCGTAAAGCCGGGCGGGCCGGCGGTGACGGGTCGGCGTGAAATCGGGTTCCGGGCGAAGGTCTTGCGGACTCTACTCCCGGCCGGCGCCCGGATTTTCCGGGATTCGGATCCTGCGGACCGACCGTGGCGACAGACAGGCCGGCGGCAGACTGCGGTTGTCCACGCATTGCGGGGAAGACCGCAAGGGGCGCGGCCTTTCCCGTCAGCAACCCGCCTCGCCTTCCCCCGCGCGTCGGACGGGCGTCCGGCAGGAGATCCCGCCGACCGGGCGGCTGCGGCCGTCGCCCCGCATCGGCGCGGGCTGTGCCGGATTTGTGGCGGGCGTGTCCGCCTGCTCTATGATCGCAGCAGTGGCATCAAGCGATTCGCGCGGGGGACGCAGCCGTTGGTCCGGTTCGAGAATGTCGGCTTGCGGTACGGGATGGGCCCGGAGGTGCTGAAGGACGTCACCTTCGGCATCGAGCCCAATTCCTTCCAGTTCCTCACCGGCCCCTCCGGCGCCGGCAAGACCACCCTGCTGCGCCTGCTCTTCCTGTCGCTGAAGCCGACCCGCGGGCTGATCACCATGTTCGGCCGCGACGCCTCCAGCCTGAACCCCGACGAGGTGGCGGTGCTGCGCCGGCGGATCGGCATCGTGTTCCAGGATTTCCGCCTGCTCGACCACCTCACCACCTACGAGAACGTGGTGCTGCCGCTGCGCATCCTCGGCAAGGACGAGCAGAGCTACCGCGGCGAGGTGACCGAATTGCTGCATTGGGTAGGCCTGGGCGATCGCATGGACGTGCTGCCGCCGGTCCTCTCCGGCGGCGAGAAGCAGCGCGCCGCCATCGCCCGGGCGCTGATCGGCCGGCCCGAGCTGCTGCTGGCCGACGAACCCACCGGCAATGTCGACCCCACCCTCGCCCGCCGGCTGCTGCACCTGTTCATCGAGCTCAACAAGTCGGGCACCTCGGTGCTGCTGGCCACCCACGACATCGCGCTCATGGACCAGTATGATGCCCGCCGGCTCGTGATCGCGGACGGCCGCCTCTATGTCTACGATTGATCCGCCCGCCCCGCGCGCCGCCGAAGCAGCCCTCCGGGCCGAGGGGAAGGCACCGATGACGGCCGATGCCAAAAGCGGCGACCCCAAAGGCGGCGATGCCCGCCCGAGCGCCGCCAAGCCCGACGCCAAGGCCGAGCCGGCCGCGCGCGAAGGCCGCGGCCGGCCGCGCGGCCAGTCGCCCATCGTCCCCCGCGCCACCGTCGCCGGGCGGGCCCTGGTGGCGGTGGTCGCCATCATGACTTTCCTCGCCGCGCTCACCGTCGGCAGCGTGTTCGCGGTCAGCGGCATGGCCCGGCAGTGGCGCTCCGACGTCGCCCGCGAGGTGACGATCCAGGTGCGGCCAGCGCCCGACCGAGATCTCGATGCGGCGACATTGAAAGCAGCCGAGATCGCGCGCGCGTTTCCCGGCATTGCCAGCGTGCGTCCCTACACGCGCGAGGAATCCGCGCGGCTGCTCGAGCCGTGGCTCGGCAGCGGCCTGTCG
>CALMSN010000330.1 GCA_937872325.1 uncultured Xanthobacter sp.
CCCCGCGATGGTCGCCCACATCGAGTTCGCCGCCCTCTGCGCCATCGCCGCCGAGGGCTCCGGCGACCTGTGGCCCCATCTCATCGCCTATGTTCTGCCTGCCGCCCTGACCCAGACCGGCCTCCTGCTGCTGGGGGTGGGCGTCTCCTGTCTGGTGGTGGCGGTGCCGTGCGCCTGGCTGGTGGCCACCTGCAGCTTTCCCGGCCGGCGGGTGTTCGAATGGGCCCTGCTGCTGCCGCTGGCGGTGCCGGGCTACATCGTCGCCTTCGCGTATCTGGACGTGCTGCATCCGCTGGGGCCGGTGCAGGGGGCGGTGCGGTTCCTGCTCGGCTACGCCCGGCCGGGCGACCTGCGCCTGCCCGATGTGCGCTCCACGGCGGGCTGCATCTTCGTGCTGTCGGCGGTGCTCTACCCCTACATCTACCTCTCGGCGCGGGCGAGCTTCATCCTGCAATCGGCGGCGGCGCTGGAGGTTGCGCGCACGCTGGGGGCGGGGCGCCTGCGCGCCTTCTATGCGGTGGCCCTGCCGCTGGCCCGGCCGGCCATCGTCGCCGGCCTCATCCTGGTGCTGCTGGAGACGCTGGGCGATATCGGCGCCTCGGAATTCCTCGGCATCCGCACCCTCACGGTTTCGATCTACGCCACCTGGGTTAACCGCTCCAACCTGCCCGGCGCGGCGCAGATCGCGCTGGTGATGCTGGTCATCGTGCTCGGCTTCATCCTGGCCGAGCGGGCGGCGCGGAAGTCGCGACGCTTCGTGACCACCGGCTCGGTGCGGCCCAAGCCGCCGACCCCGCTCACCGGGATCGCCGCCGCCGGGGCGGTGCTGCTCTGCGCGGTACCGGTGCTGCTCGGCTTCGCGGTGCCGATGCTGCATCTCGCCGTCTCGGCGGTCCGCCGCATCATGGAGGCGGGATTGCGGGAGCAGGTGTTCGCCGAGGCGCTCACCACCGCCATCATCGCCATCGCCGCCACGACTCTTGCGCTCGGGCTCGGCATGCTGGTGACGCTGGCCCAGCGCATGGGCGGCGGCGCGCCGGCGGCGGCCTTCGCCCGGGTGTCTTCGCTCGGCTATGCGGTGCCGGGCACGGTGCTGGCCATCGGCCTGCTGGGACCAATGGCGGGCTTCGACAACCTGCTGAACAGCGCGATGCGCTCCACCTTCGGCATCTCCACCGGCCTGTTGCTGTCGGGGTCGGGCGCCGCCCTGGTGCTGGCGCTGGCGATCCGCTTCCTGGCGATTCCGGTGGGCGGCATCGAGGCCGGCTATGCCAAGCTCTCGCCGCACCTCGACATGGCGGCCCGCAGCCTGGGCTGCACCGCGCCCCAGACCGTGCGGCGGGTCCATCTGCCATTGCTGCGGCCGGCGGTGGCGACCGCCGCCCTGCTCGTGTTCGTCGACGCCATGAAGGAGCTGCCGGCGACGCTGCTGCTGCGCCCCCTCGGCCTTGAGACTCTCGCCACCCACATCTATGGCGAGGCCGCCCGCGGCACCTACGAGGACGGCGCCCTGGCGGCCCTGCTGATCGTGGTGGTGGGGCTGGGGCCGGTGATTCTCCTGGCCCGTCTCTCAGCCTCCATGCGCATCGAGGCGACGCCGGGCATCGACGTGTCCGATCATCCTCGCCCCACCGGAGGCCCGCGCCCCGCGGCCGCCTTGGGCAGCCCGCCGTGAGAGCCATCGGCGGGCCGTGGCCGGGTGCCGGTTTTGCGCCGACGGCGCAGGCCCCCGCCCTCCCCGTCCCGCACGCGGAAGAGGGGATTTGCGGGCCCGGCCGGACGGCGTCCATCACCCCGGCAGCCTTGAAAGCGACACGAAGCGTCGCGATGGTCCACCCATTCCATCAGACCCGCGCACGGCGCGGGACAGGCGCTCACGGACGGGGCCGGCGGAACCCTCCGATCCTGATCGCCGGCAGTCTCCAGCGGCTCGCGCCGGGCGCGTCGTCCCGGCATCCCATCGGGCGCCATCAGTCGGAGTGATCGGTTGAACGCAAGCGGCTCGCTCGCCCGCCGGTGCGCCGGGCCGTTCCCAGTCGGCCGGCGGGTCCGCCGCGGGGCTTCCGTCCCGGCGCGAATCCGGCTTCAGGTGGCACGGCCCGCGGTGGCCGAGAGCGGATGGTGAGAGTGTTGCGAAGCGTTGCGCGAATCCGGGCTTATGGAAAGGTGCTCGCCATCGGCTTTGCCGGTGCAGGGGTGCTGGTTGTCCTGTGCCTGCTCGCGCTGCCGCTGCTGGTGCCCTCCGCGGAGCTGCGGCACGCCGCCACCGCCGCCATCACCGCCGCCACCGGCCAGGCCCCGGTCATCTCGGGCGAGCCCACGGTGCGGCTCCTGCCCTCCCCCCGCGTGCTCCTGGGCAAGGTAAGCTTCCCGCTTCCGGCCGGGCAGACCCTCGATGCGGAAGACGTGGTCACCCGCCTGCGGCTTTGGCCGCTCATCGCCGGGCGGGCCGAGGTGGCGGATGTGACCCTGCAGCGTCCCACCCTCGTCCTCACCCGCAACGGCGACGCCGCCCCGCCCGTGGCGCGCTCGGCCCGCGGCCCCGCGCCGGCCGCGCCCCTGTCGCAGCTCGGACAGTCGACCCTGCTGAAGGCTGCCGCGGCGATGCTGCCGCTGATGGCGAAGTCCGATCTGCCCGATCTGCGCGTCGTCGACGGCACCATCGCTGTGCGGTCGCCGAGCGGGCTGACCGAGGAGCTGATCGGCGGCATCGTCGCCAGCCTCGATCGCAGCGGCAATCGGAGCGGCATCTCCCTGGCCGTCGACCTGCATTGGCGCGACAGGCCGGTGAGCATCGCCCTGCTGGTGGACGACACCCGAAACTTCCTTGCCGGCACCGCCGTCCCGACCCGCTTCACCCTGGCCTCGGACGGCTCGAACCTTCGTTTCCGCGGCAATGCCGCGCTGGGCGACCGCCCCGAGGCCGACGGAATGCTAAGCGCCGAGACGCCCTCCCTACGGCAGCTGCTGGAGTGGGTCGGCACCACCGCGCCCCTGCAGAACGGCTTCGGCGCCACCAATCTCTCCGCCCGGATCGGGCTGGAGGGGGCGACCCTCACCCTGGCCGATGCCCGCATCGAGCTGGACGGCAATCGCGGCGAGGGGGCGCTGCTGATGCAGCTCTCCGGCGGACGGCCGCTGATCCAGGGAACGCTGGCCGCCGACAGCTTCAGCCTCGACCCCTATGGCCGCATCCAGCTGATGAACGCCCATGGCAGCGGCTGGAATCGCGCGCCCATCGACCTCGCGCTGCTCGACGCCTTCGACCTCGACCTGCGGCTCTCCGCCGGCCAGGTGAGCGGCGAGCGGTCCGTGTTCACCACGGTTGCGGCGAGCGCGGTGCTCTCCGCCGGCCGGATGGTGCTGGCGGTGGGCCAGGCCAATGGCTGGGGCGGCCTCATCCGCGCCAGCGCCCCCCTCACCCCGCCCGGCCGGCTGAACACCGGCACCATGCCCTACGGGGCCGGGATCCAGGCCGATGCCGACCTCACCGACGTCGACCTCGAAAAGGCCCTGGATGACATTGCCGGCCTCAAGCGCCTGGAAGGCCAGGGCACTCTCCAGATCGACCTGAAGGGCGAGGGCCACAGCATCTACGACATCGCCCAGAACCTCTCCGGCTCGGTGCAGCTGACCGGGGATGGCGGCTATCTGGTGGGCTTCGACGTGCCGCAGGCGCTGCAGCGGATCGAGCGGCGGCCGCTGGCCGGCGGGGGGGATGGTCGCGGCGGGGGCACCCCCCCTATGCGGCTCTACCCGCGGGCAGCGGGGGGCACACGGGCCCCCGGCGATCAGCGAGTCGAAAAAGCAAGA
>CALMSN010000331.1 GCA_937872325.1 uncultured Xanthobacter sp.
GCCGCAGCACCCGGGCGGCGTCGATGTCGGAGAGGGCCCGGGCGTTGGCCGCCTGGTCCTGGTCGAGGGCGTGGGGCAGCGGCACCAGGATGGCGGGCCGGCCGATGGCCGCCAGCTCCGCCACGGTGCCCGCGCCGGAGCGGGCGATCACCAGATGGGCGGCGGCCATCCGCACCGGCAGGTCGGCGAAGAAGGGCGCCACCTCGGCGGCCACGCCGAGAGCGGCATAGGCCGCCTTCACCCGGCCCAGGTCTTCCTCGCGGGCCTGCTGCACCAGCGACAGCCGCGGCAGCAGGGACGGCGGCAGCAGGCGGATGGCGTCCGGCACCACGTCGGACATCACCCGCGCGCCCTGGCTGCCGCCGAACACCAGGAGGCGCAAGGGGCCGCCGGGCTGCGGCGGATCGAAGGGAATGGCGGCGGCGGCCACCGCGGCGGGGCGCAGCGGGTTGCCGGTCCACACCGCCTTGGCGGCCAGCGCAGGATCGGCCTTGCACAGATCGGGAAAGCCGGTGGCGATGGCGCTCACCCGGCCAGCCAGCATCCGGTTGGCCCGGCCCATGACGCCGTTGGCCTCATGGATCACGGTCGGCACGCCCGAAAGGCTCGCCGCCAGCAGCGGCGGCACGGTGGGATAGCCGCCGAAGCCCACCACCACCTTCGGCTTCAGCCGGCGCATCAGGGCGAGGCCCGAGACCAACCCCGAGGCCAGCGCCAGCCCGGTGCGGGCAAGGGCCACCGGCGAGCGGCCGCGGACCGTATCGGCCGGCAGAACGTGCAGCTCGCGGGCCGGGAAATGGCCGGCATATCTGGCGGCGCGGGCATCAGTGGCGAGATCCACGTCGATGTCGTGCGCGTGCAGGGCCGCGGCGAGCGCCTCGGCGGGGAAGAGATGGCCGCCGGTGCCGCCGGCGGCGAGAAGGACGAGATCACCCACGATGCCGGCCCTCAGGCGGTCTGGCCGGCGGGGGCGACGGGCACCGCCCGGGACGGCCCCTCCACCACCCGCGGCTCGCTGAGCGCCGCCAGGGCCGCAGCGCCGGGGCGCCGGCGCGACAGGGCGATCAGCATGCCCATGCCGAAGGCCAGCGAGATCAGCGACGACCCGCCATAGGAGATGAAGGGCAGCGTCATGCCCTTGGCCGGGGCGATGTGCACGTTCACCGCCATGTTGATGGAGGCCTGCAGCCCGAACAGCATGGCAAGCCCGGTGACCGCGAAGCGGGCGAAGGGATCGCTCTCGTGCATCGCCCGGCTGAGGGCGCGCAGGATGATGAAGGCGAACAAAGCCAGGATCATCAGGCACAGGATGGTGCCGAACTCCTCGCCGGCGACCGCGAAGACGAAGTCGGTGTGGGCGTCGGGCAGCATCCGCTTGATGGTGCCCTCGCCCGGGCCGGTGCCGAACCAGCCGCCGTTGCGGAACGAGTTCAGCGCCGCGTCCACCTGGTAAGTGTCGCCGGAATCCGGATTGAGGAAGCGGTTGATGCGCTTCTGGACGTGGGACACCGTCATGTAGGCGATGAAGCCACCGCCCGCGCCGACGCCGACGAGGCCGATCATCCAGATCCACCGCAGCCCGGCGAGGAAGAACAGCGAGGCCCAGACCAGGGTGATGAGCAGGCTCTGGCCGAAGTCCGGCTGCTTCACCAGCGGGCCGAGCACCATGCCGAGCAGGCCGATGGCCATGAGCTGGGAGGGCATCTCCGGCCGCCGCGAGCTTTCCGCGAACAGCCAGGCGGCCAGGATCACGAAGGCCGGCTTGATGAACTCGGACGGCTGCACGGTGATGCCGGCAACCGTGAGCCAGCGCCGCGCGCCCTTCACCTCCGGGCCGACCACCAGGGTCGCCAGCAGCAGCACGAAGAAGAGGCCGAACACCACCACGCACACCCGCCTTATGGTGCGCGGCGAGAGGAAGGAGGTGCCGATCATCACCATCACGGCCGGAATCAGGAACAGCACCTGCCGGTTCACGAAGTGGAAGGCGTCGGGGATGTTGAGCCGCGCGGCCACAGCGGGGCTGGCGGCGAGGCACAGGATGATGCCGATCACCATCAAAGCGAACAGGGCGCCGAGCAGGGCACGATCGACCGTCCACCACCATTCGCTCAGCACGGTGCGGTCGGCGCGCGACATCATGGGTGGCTAACTCCAGGCGAGGACGGGCGCGCGGCCCGGGAACAGGCCCCCACCATGCAACGCCGAGGTTGACGGGCGATTAAGGACGATGGGCCGTCGCGCGGTCCGGACGCCGGATGCCGCCGCGCCATCGCGCACCGCCGGGGCGCACCCTATATGGCGAGAATGGCCTCCTCCCGGCGCCCCCCATCCGCATCGCCCGCCGACCAGTCCGCGCCGGGCGGAACCGGCGCGCCGGCGCCCGCCACCGAGGGTGTGGCGGCGCGCAGGACCCGCGGTCCCAGGGTCTCGCCGTCCGGCGCCGCCGACCCTGCCCGCGGCGATGCGGACGCCCGGGAGACGCCGCCCCCCGCCAGCCGCGGCTTCAAGGTCCGGCGCGCGGAAGGCGGAGACGGCCGGAAAGGCGACGAGGGTCAAAAAGGCGGAGACGGCGCAAAAGGCGGCAAGGGCCGGAAAGTCGGGGCCAGCGGGAAACGCGGCGAAGGCCGTAAAAGCGACCAGGATCCCAAAGGCGGAGAGCATCCGAAAGGTAATACCGGCCGGAAAGGCGACGAGGATCGGAAACGCGAGAAGGACGCGAGACACGGCAGCGACGGCCAGGATGCGCAGGCCGAGCCCCGCCCTGTGCGGTCCCGGCCCAGAATGCCCACACGCGCGACCGAAGGAACGACCGCG
>CALMSN010000332.1 GCA_937872325.1 uncultured Xanthobacter sp.
AACGCCGGGTGCGGCTGACCCCGCTCCGGCGCAACGTGATGCAGGTGCTCGCCGACAGCCATGTGCCGCTCGGCGCCTACGAGATCGTCGAGCGGCTGGCCGCCGGCGACAGCAAGGCGCCGCCCATGTCGGTGTACCGGACGCTTGAATTCCTGGTGGCGGAAGGGCTTGCCCACCGCATCGAGAGCCGCAACGCCTACCTCGCCTGCGGCCATCCGCACGAGGCGGGGGAGGTGGTGGTGTTCCTGATCTGCGAGGCCTGCGGGCTGACCCGGGAGGTGGCCTCCCACGCGGTGGGGCGGGACCTCGCCTGGGCGGCGCGGGCGGTGGGCTTCACGCCGCGCCAGCGGGTGCTGGAGGTCGCGGGCACCTGTGCCCACTGCCGTACCGCCGCCGCGGCGGTTTGAGCCGGCTCGCCGGAGCGCAATCCGGGCCGGCGCGCGTGCCCCGCGCCGCGCCCTGCCTGGAAAACCGCCCACCAAGGTCTTGAGCGCGCCCGGATTCACCGTCCATATTTGCTTCGCTCATGCGATGTAACATGGCCGTCCCGGCTCTCATGTTGCGCCGCAGCGCAGGTTGACGCTTGCCGCCGCGCGGCCTACCTCGAAGAGCGCGGATGCATACCGAGGATGCTGCCCCATGACCGCTGTGCCCACCACCCGTTCCGAGCCCGCGAGCCCGTGCGCGCAGGTGGTCCCCCCCGAACTGCGCGAGGCAGGCCCGGCGCTGCGGCGGCCGACGGTGGGCGTGAAGGTCGGCAGGGTGATGGTAGGCGGCGGGGCGCCGGTGGTGGTCCAGTCCATGACCAACACCGACACCGCGGACATCGCCGGCACCGTCGCCCAGGTGGCGGCGCTGGCCCGCGCCGGCTCGGAGCTGGTGCGGATCACGGTGGACCGCGACGAGGCCGCCGCCGCGGTGCCCCACGTCAAGGAGAAGCTGCTGGCGATGGGCATCGACGTCCCGCTGGTCGGCGACTTCCACTATATCGGCCACAAGCTGCTGGCCGATCACCCGGGCTGCGCCGAGGCGCTGGACAAGTACCGCATCAATCCCGGCAATGTCGGCTTCGGCGACAAGCGCGACCGGCAGTTCGCCGCCATCGTCGAGACCGCGATCCGCCACGACAAGCCGGTGCGCATCGGCGCCAACTGGGGCTCCCTCGACGGCGAGCTGCTGACCCGGCTGATGGACGAGAACGCCCGCCTGCCGCAGCCGGCGGACGCCCGCGCCGTCACCCGCGAGGCGCTGGTCCGCTCGGCCCTGCTCTCGGCCGGGCTGGCCGAGGATATCGGCCTGGGGCGCGAGCGTATCATCCTCTCCGCCAAGGTCTCGGCGGTGCAGGACCTGATCACCGTCTATGGCGAACTCGCCCGCCGCGCCGACTATGCGCTGCATCTCGGCCTCACCGAGGCGGGCATGGGCTCGAAGGGCATCGTCGCCTCGTCGGCGGCCATGGGCGTGGTGCTGCAGCAGGGCATCGGCGACACCGTCCGCGTGTCGCTCACCCCCGAGCCCGGCGGCGACCGCACCCGTGAGGTGCAGGTTGCGCAGGAGCTGCTGCAGACCATGGGGCTGCGCACCTTCGTGCCGCTGGTGGCCGCCTGCCCCGGCTGCGGACGCACAACCTCCACCGTCTTCCAGGAGCTGGCGCAGAGCGTGCAGGACATGATTCGCACCTCCATGCCCGAATGGAAGAAGCGCTATCCCGGCGTCGAGGGGCTGAATGTGGCTGTGATGGGCTGCATCGTGAACGGTCCGGGCGAAAGCAAGCATGCCGATATCGGCATCTCGCTGCCCGGCACCGGCGAGACCCCCTCCGCCCCCGTCTTCATCGACGGCAAGAAGGTCGCGACCCTGCGCGGAGCCAACATCCAGAACGAGTTCCGCCAGATGGTGGAGGCTTATGTGGAGGCCCGCTTCGGCGGCATCGGCCAGTCGCGCGGCGCAGCGTCTGGCGCCTCCGCGGACGCTGCCGAGTGAGGATGACCGACCTTACGTAAGGTTACAAAAATTTCATCCGGCCGGCCCTTCATCCGCCGCGCCGGCCGTCTCATATCCCTCCCGTCCCATTGACCGGAGGCGGATATGACCCCCGAGGAACGTACCCTCATCGACGGCCTGTTCGAGCGTATGCGTGGCGTTGGCAACCAGCCGCGGGATGCGGAAGCCGAGGCCCTGATCGCCCGGCGGCTCGCCGAGATGCCGTACGCGCCCTATGCCCTCACCCAGACCGTGCTGGTGCAGGAGCATGCGCTCCAGCAGGCCTATGCGCGCGTCGAGGAACTTGAGGCCGAGTTCGCCCGGCGCGAGGAGGAGGCGTCGCGTCCTGCCGCCGGTGGCTTCCTGGGCGGCCTGTTCGGCGGCGGCAGCCGCGGCTCGGTGCCCTCCGCAGGGACGCGCGTCGGGGCGCAGGCCTCGGATCGCGCGCCGATGGGCGTGCCCCCGGGCTATGCCCAGCAGGGCTACCCGCCCCAGCAGGGCGGCTATGGCGGCCAGCCCTATCCCCAGCAGGGCGCCCAGATGGGCGCCGGCCAGCAGCCCGGGCCCTGGGGCCGGCAGGCGGCGCCGGGCGGCGGTGGCGGCGGCTTCCTGCAGGGCGCCCTCGCGACGGCGGCGGGCGTGGCTGGCGGTGCCCTTCTGTTCGAGGGCATCAAGAACATGATGGGCAGCGGCGGCGGCGCGGTGGCCCAGCAGGCCGCGGCCGAGCTCGGCAAGCCGGCGGGCGATGCGGCCGGAAGCCTCGGCAGCGATGCCCAGGCGGCCCTCGGCGGCGCGCCCCAAAGCGAGCAGGAGCCGGCTAACTTCTGGAATGCCGACCAGCAGCAGGACCACCAGGAGGCCAGCTACGACGACGGCGGGAGCTGGGGCGACGACGATTCGTGGGCCTGATGACCCGCGACCCTGTGCCCGGCATGCCGGGCGCGGGGTTCGGGTTACCGGTCCGGTGCAAGCGCCGCAGGCGATGCCTGCGGTGCTGGCGCGGACTGGCGAGCGCGGACTTGGTCAGCGTCGGGCAAGCGCCACGGTCACCGGCGTGATGGCGTGCGGTCTCCGGACGCGGTGCGACTGGACCCGTAGGGATTTCGGTGCCGATCGGGCCGCTTCCGCAGCCGGCCGTGAGCCGGCTCGCAACCGCATTTCCGGTTCACGGCGATAAAACCCTCTCCCGCTTGCGGGGGAGGGGGACCATTTCTCCGCCTGGCGCGAAAAGCTGGGAGAGGATGCGGCCTCGTCCCACCCCCATGCCCCCACCCCCAACCTGCCCCGCAAGCGGGAGAGGGAGTCCGGCTCGGGACTCGGTTTCAACCGACGCAGCGGCCCGGTTCGCATCTTCCGGCAAATCCGGTATCATGGTGTGAGACGGCTTTTCTGCGCCTCCGGCCGGCCGTCGCACCCCTGGCCGGTGTCGCTTGCGGAGGGCCGGGAAAGGCGTGGCGGATGACCCCGTTCGGACATCGCGTGCGGGAGCTGCGGGCCCAGAAGGGGGTGACCCTGACCGAGATGGCCCACGCCATCGGCGTTAGCCCCACCTATCTCTCCGCCCTCGAGAACGGCAAGCGCGGCCAGCCCACCTGGGCGCTGGTGCAGCGGATCATCGCCTATTTCAACGTGATCTGGGACGAGGCCGAGGATCTGCAGCGGCGGGCGGCGGTCTCGCGGCCGCGGGTCACGGTGGATACCGCCGGCCTCTCGCCCCAGGCGACCGAGCTCGCCAACCTGATGGCGCAGGAGATCGCCCACCTCTCGCCGGAGGGGGCGGCGGAGCTGCTCGGCCGGCTCAAGATCCTGCGCAAGCGGGCTTAAGGATCCACGCCGGAGGGCTCTCCGGACGGCTTATGGCACCCGCGACCTCCTGTCGGTATCTCGAAACGGCTTGAAGCGTCGCGCGCACCGGTGGTCCCGGCCTGCGCCGGCGCTTTGTCACCCGTCATGGCCGGGCGTGTCCGGAACGCCGGCCGTTGCCCCCTTGCCCGCCTTGCGAGCGGGCAATCGCCGGAGCGCGGTGAGGCTGGCCACGACGGTGTCCCGTTGCTTTCCGCCCGCCTGTCCCAGCCCGCATCCGGCGTCAGCGGGCGTCAGGCCTCGGTCCGGGCAAGGCCGGCGCGGCAGTGCTCGGCCTTTTGCAGGTAATAACGCTGCAAGGCGGGCGGAGCATCGGCGGCGAGGGCCTGCGCCGCGGCGAGGGCGGCGGCCATGTCGCCGGCCGCCTGCGCGGCGAGGAAGGCCGCATGCCGTTCGGCCAGCGCCTTGAATGCCGGCGCGGCGGCGAAGGCGGCGTCGCCGGCGAGCAGGAACAGCCGGCTCGCCCGCGCCTTGCCCTTCAGCGGCACCACGTCCGCCTCCAGGAAGGGCAGATCCGGCGCTTCGGCCCGGGTCGCCTCCGACACCAGGATATCGGCCCCGAACCCCTTGGTGGCGCCCTCGATCCGCGAGGCGAGGTTCACGTCGTCGCCGAGGGCGGAATATTCCAGCCGGAGGTCGGAGCCCAGATTGCCGACGCAGCAATCGCCGGTGGCGAGCCCCACCCCGGCCCGCACCGGCGCGAAGCTGCGGCCCGCGGCGGTGGCGGTCGCCGCCCATTCGGCGTTCAACCGCTTCAATTCCTCAACCATGGCGAGGGCGCACAGCGACGCCTTGCGGGCGTGCTCGGGATCGTCCATCGGCGCGTTCCAGAAGGCCATGATGGCGTCGCCGATATATTTGTCGATGGTGCCGCCATGGGCCAGCACCACCCGCGTCATCGGGGTGAGGTAGCCGTTCATGAAGCGGGTGAGGGCCTGCGCGTCCATGCTCTCGGAGAGGGTGGTGAAATCGCGCAGGTCGGAGAACAGGACGGTGAGGCGCCGTGTCTCCCCGCCCAGCACCAGCCGCTCGGGATGCTCGGCGAGGCGCTCGGCCACCTGGGGCGAGACGAAGCGGCTGAAGATCTGCCGCACCCACTGCTTCTGCTGCTGCTCCTCGCGATAGAGCGCCAGCACGCCGAACATGTAGACCGCCACCACCCCGCTCGCCGGGCCGAGAGGATCCAGCAGCAGGTCCGCGCGGGTGAAGGCGAGCCAGGATCCCGCCCCCAGCAGGCCCAGCACCACGAGGCCCCAGAGCCCGGCGGCCAGCGCCGGCACCCGCGGCAAGGCGAGAATGAGGGTGAGGCAGAGGGCGGCGGTGAGCAGCATCTCGCCGCCGCGCGCCCAGTCCGGGCGCACCAGGTGGGCGCCGCTCACCATGTGCTCGATGGCCTGGGCCTGGATCTCCACTCCCGGCACCGCCGGGTCGATGGGGGTGGCGCGGGTATCCTTCAGTCCCGCGGCGCTGGCGCCGATGAGGATAATGCGGCCCTCGATCTCGCCCGCCGGGGCGGTGCCGTCCAGCACCGCATGGGCCGGCAGGAAGCGGCGCGGATCGGTGGCGCTGTAGCGCACCCGGATCTCGCCCTTCGGGTCGGTGGGCACCTCCAGGGCGCCGATCTTGAGCCCGGTGATGCCGCTGGCGGTGCCGAAGGCGGTCTCGCCGCTGGCATTGGAGCCGCGCACCACATAGGTGGAGGCATCCTGGGCGATGCGCAGCGCCTCGGCCGACAGGCTCGGCACCAGCGCGCCGCCGAGGCCGAGGAGCAGCGGCACCCGCCGCACCACCTGGTCGCGGTCCGGCAGCCAGTTGAGGGCGCCGATACCGCGGGCGGCGGCGGTCAGCTCCGGCAGGGGGGCGACGGCGCCGGCGAAGCGGGGGACGAACCGGCTCGCATCATCCCCGGCCTGGGCCATGCCCCACTTGGCCGGCAGCGCCCGCGCGGCGCCCTCGTCGCTGAGCACGGCGCCGAGCACCGTGGGGGTTTCGCGCAAGGCGGCGGCGAACCTCGTGTCGTTGCCGGGCTCGCCCTGGAGCGCGGCCTCCACCGCCGGGCGCACGGCCGGCGGCAGGAGGCCGGCGACGGAAAGCGGATCGAGCCGGTCCGGCTCCGCGAAAACCATGTCGAAGCCGATGGCGGCGGCGCCGCCTTCCTTCAGCTTGCCCACCATGTCGGCAAGCACCGCCCGCGACCAGGGCCACTGGCCGATGCGGGCGAGGGAGGCATCGTCGATATCGACCACCCGCACCGGCAGCTCGGGATCGTAGATCCGCGGCGCTGCGCGCTGGTAGAGGTCGAACAGGCCGTTGCGCAGGTCCACCAGCGGGCCAGGATTGAGCGCCATCAGCGCCAGCACGGCGGCCAGCGGGGTGGCGACGGAAAGCCAGTAGAGGCGGGACCACATGAGCCGGCTCGACCCTTCGCGCGGCAGGACGGGAGCATGGCCGCAGCCAGCGACATTTTCTGCGCGCGGCGCGGCATCGAGGCAAGCCCCCGGCGGGGGATGCGCCCGCGGGGAGGGACGAGGGGAGCTCGCGGCGGGTCATCAGGCCGCCGGCAAAAGGCGGTAAACCTTTTTGCCGTGCGCCGCGCGGAGGAAGGGCGCGCGCAGGAGGAACCCCACTTCCGGCGAAGGTGGACTGGCTCGTAGACCGGGAGCAAACGCCCGTGGGACGGAGGCTCTCCAGCCGGGCAGGGGGCTTCCGGCAAGCGGCAAGCCGTCAGCGGCGGAGGCTGGACCTGCGGCGAGGCAGCGGGCGCGAGTTGCTTCCGATCAACTGGAATATGCGCCTGGGTGAAAAGCGGAGCAGCATCAATGTCCCGGGGTGTTTTCAGGTGTCTCCATGACGCGCTGAAACACCCCCGGGCAGGGTCAGGCAAACCGCCGGCTGGGGCGGGTTCGCCCCCGGTCGGGCATCAGTTTGCCGGCAAAATGGCAGCAAGCCCTAAAGGGTCAAGTCCGGGACGCCGGAAGCGGAGCAAGCTTGCGGTGGAGGCGGATCGGGTTCCGGGCGGGGGGCAAGCGCCCGCGCGGGGGAGGCTCTGCGTCCGGAAAAGCAAGCGTCCGGCAAGGGGCAAGCTTTCAGCCGCAGGAGCTGGCCCGGCGCCGAGGGCGGCGGGCGCGAGCCGCTTCCCGATCAACTGGAGCATCGGTCCGGGAAAAAAGCGAAGCACGATCAATGTCCCGGGGGCAGGTGTCTCCACAAAGCGCTGAAGCACCCGGACAAAGTCAGGCAAGCCCCCGGCGAGCGCTCTCCGCCCCCGAGGCCCGCCGGTCCGGTAAGCCTTGGCCGGGGATCGGGCGAGGGCCGGAGTCCTCGCCAGCCAGCGGCGGCGGGCTCTACCAGGCGAGGCGCGGCATTACGCCCCGCGGATGGGCATGGCCGGCGAACAGGCGGGCGAGGGCCTCGCCGTCGGGGATGGCGCCGTCGATCGCGCTCAACTCGTGGGCATGGATGCCGGAGGCGATGAACAGTCCGTCGAAGCCGCAGCGGGCGGCCCCCGCCATGTCGGTGTGGAGCGCATCGCCGATGGCGAGGATCCGCTCGCGCGCCGCCTGCCGGCCCGACGCCGCAGCGCCGAGCGCAAGCGCGGTCTCGTAGATGGCGGGATAGGGCTTGCCGAAATAGAGCACCTCGCCGCCCAGCGCCTCATAGGCCTCGGCGATGGCGCCGGCGCAGTAGATCAGCTTGTCGCCGCGGGCGACCACGATATCCGGATTGGCGCAGATGAAGGGCAGGTCGCGCGCGCGCATCTCGGCGAGCGGCACGGCATAGTCGGTGGCGGTCTCCACGTCGTCGTCGAAGAGGCCGGTGCAGACCACGATCTGCGCCTCAGCCAACGGCACCAGCGTCACGTCGAGGCCGTCGAAGGTGGAGACGTCGCGCTCCGGCCCGATGTGGAACACCTTCGCGCCGGGACGGTCCGCGAGCGCGGTGCGGGTGAGGTCGCCGGAGGAGACGATGGCGTCATAGGCGTCCTTGGGCACGCCCATCTTCTCCAGCATCTCGGCGATGAACGGCGCCGGCCGCGGCGCGTTGGTGATCAGCACCACGGCGGCACCGCCCCGCCGCAGCCGGGGCAGGGCGTCGCAGGCTCCCGGGAAGGCGGCGACGCCGTTGTGCACCACGCCCCAGACGTCACACAGCACCAGGTCGTAGTCGCCGGCCACCGTGGCGAGGCCGGCCAGTGTCGGGGGCACCGGCAGCGGGCCGGCGGGGGTCGGCGAGGGGTGCTCTGTCATCGGGTCATCTCCTTTGGGGCCGGGGAGCGAGCCGTGATCCCGGGGACGACCGCCGGCACCGCCTTTCGCGCGATCCCTGGAGCGCGTTCCGCCCGCATCGGGAGGCGCGGAACGCTCCGGAAACATGATTTAACGCGGTGTCTTGACGCGAACCCGTGTCCGTTCTGCTGGAAAACGCTGTTTTCGGCTGGCCGCCGGATGCGGTGGAAGTCAACCGGCCCGTATCCCGACCGTCGCCCGCGGACGCGGTGCGGCGGTGCCGGCGGAACGGCCGGGCGGTGGTGCCATGGGAGCCGCCGGACGGCAAGGCGCCCGGCTGCATCGGCGCCATGCGGCGGCTGCCCACAGGCGCCCGGTGCGGATCAGGACTTGGGGCCCTTCATGCCGGGATGTCCGCCCGCGTGCGGATTGCCGCCGGGGTGCCCGCCGGCGCCGTGGGGATGTCCGCTGCCGCGGGGCGGCTCCTTCTGGGCCACCGGGGCGGTGGACTGGGTGCGCATGGCGACGCCCTCGACGGCGGCGACCGCCGCGCGGAAGGCATCGCCACGCACCTCGAAATTGGGATACTGGTCGAAGCTGGCGCAGGCGGGGGAGAGCAGCACCACGCCGCCGGGATGCCCGGCCGCCGCCGCGTCCCGCGCCGCCGCCGCCACCGCCGTCTCCAGGGTGCCGCTGATCTCGTGCGGCACGCCGGCGCCGAGGGTGGCGGAGAAGTCAGCGGCGGCCTCGCCGATCAGGTAGGCCTTGCGGACCCGGCCGAACAGCGGCGCGAGCGGGACGATGCCGCCGGCCTTGGGCTTGCCGCCGGCGATCCAGTAGATGTCGGAGAAGGAGAGCAGCGCCCGCTCGGCGGCGTCCGCATTGGTGGCCTTGCTGTCGTTGACGAACAGCACGCCGTCCTTCTCGGCGACCTCCTCCATGCGGTGGGCGAGGCCCGGGAAGCGCTGCATGGCGACCGCGATCACCTCCGGCGCCACCCCGACGCCGCGGCAGGCGGCGAAGGCGGCAGCCGCGTTCTGCGCATTGTGGACGCCGCGCAGCGCGCCGATGCCGCCCAGCGGCAGGCGGAAGCGCTCGGCTCCGCCTTCGGAGACCACCAGCGTCTCGCCGTCGCGCCAGATGCCGTCGGGCAGGGGCCGCCGCACCGAGATGCGCACCACGTACTTGCCGGCCTGCTCGGCCCGGTCGGCCATGGCGGCGGAGGCGTCGTCGTCGACCCCGACGACGCAGGTGCCGCCGCCCTCCACCCCGGTGATGAGCCGCTCCTTGATGGCGGCGTAGTTCTCGATGCTGCCGTGGCGATCGAGATGGTCGGGCGAGATGTTGAGCTGCACCCCCACCGAGGCCGACAGGCCGGGCGCCAGGTCGATCTGGTAGGAGGAGCATTCCACCACATGCACCCGGCCGGGCTTGGGCGGGGCGAGGGCGAGGATGGCGGTGCCGATATTGCCGCCCATCTGCACGTCGCGCCCGGCCATCCGCAGGATGTGGGTGACGAGGGCGGTGGTGGTGGACTTGCCGTTGGTGCCGGTGATGGCGATGAACGGCGAGCGGCGCGAGGTGGCCGCCCGCTCGCGGCAGAACAGCTCGATGTCGCCGATCACCTCCACCGCGGCGTTGCGGGCCAGCGTCACCGCCCAGTGGGGCGCGGGATGGGTGAGCGGCACCCCGGGCGCGAGCACCAGGGCCGCCACCGTGGTCCAGTCGATGGTGGTGAGGTCCTGCACCGTGATACCGGCTTCGCCGGCCTTGCGACGGGAGGCTTCGGCATCGTCATAGGCGATGACGCGGGCGCCGCCGGCGGCCAGCGCCTGGGCGGTGACGAGACCGGAGCCGCCGAGCCCGAAAAGGGCGACGGTCTGGTCCTTGAAGACGGTGACGGGGATCATGGCTGCGCGAAAGGTCCGGTTCGGCAATGAGGCATTACCTCCGGTCTAGAGCATGTGGCTCGAAAGTGCGAACCCCTTGTCGCCGGCCGGCGCGGCTTCCGGGAAACCCCGCCCTTGCGCCGGGGACATATTCAAGACATTGAATATGGTGAAGCCGAGGAGAAGACGGACATGACGAATGTCGGGGGTATCGACCGCGTGCTGCGGTTCATCGTGGGTGTGGCGCTGATCCTGGTGCCGTTCGCGGCGCCGTCGGTGCCGGCGCTGGCCGGGCTCGGGGTCTGGGCCTGGGTGATCGGCGCGGTGGGGCTGGTGATGCTGCTGACCGCCGTCTTCCGCTTCTGCCCGGCCTATTCGGTGATCGGCGTCAGCAGCTGCCGCCGCTGACGTGAGGGGACATCCCCTGGCGCAACGTCGCCGCCCCGGAACGGCCCGGGGGTGACCGGTTTCGGTGGGATAGGTCCGGGCGGGCTGATACTGTCCCGCCGGCCCGATTCCCGGGTAGCGGGGGCAGCTCTTGGACGAGACGTCGAGCGGGGATTTTGTCCATATCACCACCAGCCTCCTTCTGGGCGAGGCGAGCGCTCCCGACTACCAGGCGATCATCTCCGATATCGCGAACTTCGAGCCGATCCACGCCGAGCCGTTGCCGGACGACGGAAGCATCATCGCCTGGAAGGGACGGGCGTTCATCGCCACCCTCGAGAAGCAGCCGCTGCCGCGGCACGCCTACCACAGCATCGCGGTCTCGACCGTGTTCTGGCCGGAGGCCATGACCGAGCTCGCCAGGCACAAGGCGATCCTGCATCTGTCGAGCCGCGTGCCGCGCGCCGAATTGCTCCAGGGCCTCGTGGACCAGACCCTGCTGGTGCGCTGCTGCATGGCGCACCTGCCTGTTCGCGGCGTGCTGTGGGGGGCGGCCCTGACCAAGCCGGAATGGTTCGAGTTCCTGTTCGCCCGGCTCCAGCACACCGGACGGCTGCCGATCCCGGCATGGATCCAGATCCAGATGTCATGGGGGGATGGCAAGACCATCGTCTCGACGATCGGGATGCGGGAGCTCGGCCTGATGGAGGTCGAATGCAATCCCTCTCCGCTGGCGCCCGACCCGACACTGGACGTAGTCCAGTATTTCATCAGCTATCTTCTGGCCGAGGGGCCGGTGGTGGACGACGGGGGATCGTTCAGTCTGAGCGAAGACCTCGATGCCTACGGCGAGCCGATCCGCGTGCATCACGCGCCATCGTTCCGGTCGGGCGTCGGCGCCGTCTACCTCCTCGACTTCTCTTGGACGAGTTAGTCGACCGAAAATTTCGGAAACAGCCATGACAGATCCCGAGGCGGTCGCGCCGGAACCCCGGCGCCTGCGCGTCATCCTCCTGACCGATGCGATCCATCTCGACCTGGCGCGGGAGGTGGTCCGGGCGGGCGATCCGGGCCTCGCGATGGATTTCGTCTCCGGCGATGCGGATGGCGCCAGCTTCACCGTCAATGACGTGCCGCATCAGGTGCAATACCTGGCGCGCCCGTTGAACGAGGACACGTTGTGGCGGGCCATCTTTCCCAACGTGATCTGAAACATGAGGTCCGAGCCGCATCCGAACCACGACGCCATGGTGATCATCGAGCGGGACCTGGGCGACCACAAGCTGCCGGCCCTGCTGGCGCTCACGGACGTGATACATGCTCTGGCCCGGAAGATCCCGGCGCACGCCATCGTCTGGTCGCCTTTCGCCGCCTCGCCTGTGACGTTCTTCAACGAGCGGTACGAGGCCCTCTATGCGGGCGGGAAGCTCCCTGTAAGCTTATGGATCCAGTTCGCAGAGGTACCGGTTGACGGTAAGCGGATGATCCTGACCTTCGGATTGGAGGAGCTCGGACTTTATGAGCTGGAGTTCGAGGTCACCAATGACCACTTCGCATTGCAGATGACGGTCGCCGACATACTCATGTCCCGGATGATCGCAAGAAATGAAATAATCAAGGATAATTCAAGCGATAGATTTAGCGGGGTCTCCCACGAGATATCCGTAAAGATCAGCCATCGCTCCTCGCTTCGCAAGAAGTGGGGTCCGGTCTGTTTTCTGGACTTCACTGTCGATCAAGGGGGCCAGCCGGCGAAGGGCGTTCACTGACCTCGGTCGGGGATCGGGGCCGATGACGCGGGCCGGTGTCGCAGGCGCGGCACCAGCCCGGCCGGGCGCCTCACCTCAGCTTCAGCGTGGCGAGGCCGATCAGCGCCAGCACCACGGCGACGATCCAGAAGCGGATCACCACCTGCGGCTCGGTCCAGCCAAGCTGCTCGAAGTGGTGGTGGATGGGCGCCATCTTGAACACCCGCTTGCCGGTGAGCTTGAACGAGGCCACCTGCACGATCACCGACACCGCCTCCAGTACGAACAGGCCGCCCACCACCGCCAGCACGATCTCGTGCTTGGTGGCCACCGCCACGGTGCCGAGGATGCCGCCCAGCGCCAGCGAGCCGGTGTCGCCCATGAACACCTGAGCCGGCGGCGCGTTGAACCACAGGAAGCCGAGACCGGCCCCAAGCAGCGCGCCGCAGACCACCGCCAGCTCGCCCACCCCCACCACGTAGTGGATCTGCAGGTAATCGGCGAACACCACGTTGCCGGAGAGATAGGCGATGAGGCCGAAGGTGCCGGCCGCGATCATCACCGGCACGATGGCGAGGCCGTCGAGGCCGTCGGTGAGGTTCACCGCATTGCCGGCGGCGACGATGACGAAGGCGCCGAACACCGCGAAGAAGATGCCGAGGTCCAGCAGCAGGTCCTTGAAGAAGGGGAAGGCCACCGAGGTGGAGAGCCCGGTGCGGCCGAAATTCATCATGATGACCACGCCGACGCCGGCGATCACCGCCTCGATGGCGAGCCGGGTCTTGCCGGAGAGGCCGTTATGGGTCTGCTTGGTGACCTTGAGGTAGTCGTCGTAGAAGCCGATGGCGCCGAAGCCCACCGCCACCAGCAGCACCACCCAGATGTAGGGGTTGGCGAGGTTGCCCCACAGCAGCGTCGCCACCAGCAGGCCGGAGAGGATCATCAGCCCGCCCATGGTGGGCGTGCCCTTCTTGGTGAGAAGGTGCGACTGCGGCCCGTCGGTGCGGATGGGCTGGCCCTTGCCCTGCTTCAGCCGCAGCTGGGAGATCATGCCCGGCCCGAACAGGAACACGAACAGCAGCGCCGTCACCACCGCCCCGCCGGTGCGGAAGGTGATGTAGCGGAACACGTTGAAGGCCGGGAACGTGTCGTGGAAGTGGGCGAGCCATTGGAGCATGGGCGAAACTATCCTCGGGTCGGCCCGCGGGGGCACATCTTCCCCATCGCATTAGCGCAATCTGATTGGCAAATCGTTCCCGCCGGGTTGACGATAGGTGAATCGACGTTCGGGCGGCGCGGCCATCGGCATCATGTCGGCGCCACGCAAGCGAGGCTCCCGGAGCCCGTGCCGCCCTGCCTCGGCCGTCGCGGGCCTTGAAGCTTCCCGACCGGGAGGGCCTGACACAATCTCCTGTCGCAGGACGGTGGAGGACTTTCGGTCCCTCCGAAAGGCGCCGGTCGCAGGGAATGCCGGCCGCTTCGGTGCATTCGCTTCGTTCGAAATCGCTCTTGGACCACCCGGCCTGCGGAGAGCCGATCGTGTCCTGCGCCGGTGGAGGGCCGGCGGTCGATGGCATCGCAGAGGCTTGAGGGCGCTGGCGCATTCGCATCCGAAGTTGCCCGGCCGGCGCGCTCATGGCAGCCCCGACACAAACGCGGCTGCGGCCTGTTCTGTCCGCAACCGGCTCAGGCCGGCGCCGGCGCGGCGCGGAAGCGCTCGACGAGGCCCTTCACCAGCGGGCCCATCCGGCTGCCGTTGGAGCCCTTCACCATCAGGGTGTCGCCGGCGCGGATCGCCGCCGCCACCATGGGCTCGAGCTGGGCGGCGTGCTCGGCATAGCCGCCGCGGCGCTGGGCCGGCAGCGCCTCCCATAGAGCGTGCATCAGCGGCCCGGCGCAATAGACCTGGTCGATCCCCGCGGCGCCGATAGGCCCGGCAAGGCCGGCATGGTGGGCGGGGCTCTCCGGGCCCAGCTCCAGCATGTCGCCGAGCACCGCGATGCGTCGGCCCTTCGGCCCCACCGGGGCGCGGCCGAGCACGTCGAGGGCGGCGCACATGGAGGCTGGGTTGGCGTTGTAGCTCTCGTCGACCAGGGTCGCGCCGCCGCCGGCCAGAGCGAGGGTGAGCGGCCGGCCGCGGCCCGGCGGCGGCTCCAGGCGGGCGAGCGCCAGGGCGGCGAGGGCGAGGTCTGCCCCCGCCAGCTTCACCGCGGCGAGCACCGCCAGCATGTTCTGGACCACGTGGCGGCCCGGCATGGGCACCTTCAGCGTCACCTCGGTGCCGAGCACGTCCACCACCGCCACCGAGCCGGCGGGCTGGAGCGCCACCTCCTTCAGCCGCACGTCCGCCCCTTCAGCCGCGCCGAAGGTGACGATGCGGCCGACCCCCTTTTCGTCCGCGCGCATCCGCAGCCGCGGCAGCAGAGGGTTGTCGGCGTTGAGCACCGCCACCCCGTCGGCGCCCAGGCCGTCGAAGATCTCCGCCTTGGCGTCGGCGATCTGCTCGATGCCGGTGAAATAGGCCGCGTGCACCGCCTCCACCGTGGTGATGACGGCGACGTGCGGGCGCACCAGCTCCACCAGCGGGGTGATCTCGCCGGGATGGTTCATGCCCACCTCGAACACCCCGTAGCGGGCGGTGCGCGGCAGCCGGGCGAGGGAGAGCGGCACCCCCCAATGATTGTTGTAGGAGGCTGCCGAGGCGTGGGTCTCGCCATCGGCCGCCAGCGCGAGGCGCAGCGCCTCCTTGGTGGAGGTCTTGCCCACCGACCCGGTCACCGCGACGATCCGCGCCGTGGTGCGGGCCCGGGCGGCGCGGGCGAGGTCGACCAGGGCGGCCAGCACGTCCCGGACCACGAGCAGGGGCGCGCCGGCCGGAAACGTGCCGGCCCGGTCGGCGGCGACCACGCACAGGGCCGCGCCGGCCGCCAGCGCCTTGTCCACATAGGCATGGCCGTCGGAATTCTCGCCGGTGATGGCGAAGAAGGCATCGCCCGGCGCCAGGGTCCGGGTGTCGATGGAGAGGCCGCGAACCGCGCCGGGGGCGCCGCTGAGCGTGCCGGCGGTGGCCGCCACCATCTCGTCGGTGGTGTAGAGCACCGCGGCGGCGCCATCGGCGAGCGAAGTCTGAAGTTGTGAGGTCATGCCGCCAGCTCCGCGAGGGCGGCGAGGGCGCACGCCGCATCCGAAAAAGGTTCTGTCCGGTCGCCGATGATTTGGCCGGTTTCATGGCCCTTGCCGGCGATCACCAGCGCATCGCCGGGCTGAAGCAGGGCGATGGCGGTGCGGATCGCCTCCGCCCGGTCGCCGATCTCGCGGGCGCCGGGGGCGGCGGCGAGGATCTCGGCGCGGATCGCCGCCGGAACCTCGCTGCGGGGATTGTCGTCGGTGACGATGACGAGGTCGGCCTTTTCGGCGGCGATGGCGCCCATCAGCGGGCGCTTGCCGCGGTCGCGGTCGCCGCCGCAGCCGAACACCACCACCAGCCGGCCGGTGACCGCCCCGCGCAAGGTATCGAGCACCGCCGCCAGCGCCTCCGGCTTGTGGGCGTAGTCCACGAACACCGCGCGGCCCGGATCGGCGCCGATCCGCTCCAGCCGCCCGGGGACGCCGGACAGGTGCGCCATCGCCTTCAGCGCCGGGATCCGCACGGCCCCCGAGGCGATGGCGAGGCCGGCGGCCAGCAGCGCATTGTCCGCCTGGAACCGGCCGACCAGCGGCACGCGCACCTCCAGCCCGCCGCCGAAGCGGATGACCTGGCCCGGTCCGTCGGGGGTGATGTCCAGAACCTCGATATCGGCGCCGGCGAAGTCGTCGCCGAAGGCGAGGGTGGCGAGGCCACGGGTGCGGGCATAGGCGAGGGCCGTGGCGCCATAGGGCGCATCCAAAAGGCCGACGGCGGTGCCGCTGTCCGGCATCACCTGGGTGAACAGCCGCATCTTGGCGCGGAAATAGGCCTCGACGGTGGGGTGGTAGTCGAGATGGTCGCGGCCGAGATTGGTGAAGCCGCCGGCGCGGATGCGCACCCCGTCGAGGCGATGCTGGTCGAGGCCGTGGGAGGAGGCCTCCAGCGCCATGTGGGTGACGCCCTCGCCGGCGAGCCGGTCGAGGGTGGCGTGCAGCTCCACCGGATCGGGGGTGGTGAGGCTGCCATAGGCGGCGCCGTCCGGGGTGACGAGGCCGATGGTGCCGAGATAGGCCGCCCGGTGGCCGAGGCGCTCCCAGATCTGCCGCAGGAAGCAGGCCACCGAGGTCTTGCCGGCGGTGCCGGTGACCGCCGCGATCACCCCCGGCTGGCGGGGATGAAAGCGCGCCGCCGCGAGGGCGAGGGACCGGCGGACGTCGAGGGAGAAGGCGAGGGCGACATGCTCCGGCAGCGCGGGCGCGGGGCCCGCCGGCTCGGTAAGGATGGCGGTGGCGCCGCGGGCGAGGGCGTCGGCAATGTAGCGTCCGCCGTCGTCGCGGCTGCCGGGGATGGCGATGAACAGCGCCCCGGGCCGCGCCTTCCGGCTGTCGGCGACGACCGCGCTGACCGCCATGTCGCCGCCGTGCGGGGTGAGGATGCGGGCGTGGCCGTCGAGGAGCTGGGCGAGGGTATGGCTTGTCATCGGCTGTCCGTCGTCGCCTTGCGTTGGGCGGTCGCACGCCGACCGCCGGCCTTCGTGGCGCCCCCGAGAGGGCGTGCCCGGTGGAACCTGCGCAAGCAGGCGCTCCCAAGGGGGCCTCAAGCGGCGGTCCCGAAAGCCCCCGCTCGGGCGGTCCCCGGAAGAACGTTCACTGGAGGAACATTCCTCAGGAGGACGTACCCGGGAAGGGCCTCTTCGACCAGAAGCTGCCCCGGGAGGAGGGCCTCGAGAGGGCTCCAGGAGGGTCCGAGGACGACGCCCCCCCGGAAGGAGGGACCGAACAGGCCGGCTTCCAGGCCCGGCCCCCCGGGAGAAGCCTCCAGCCCTCGGGAGGCGCCCCGGAACGGCGTTCAAGAGCGGCCCTCGAGATCAGGCCCCGGGACCCGTCCCCGCAGAGTGCGGGGCGGCCCGGTGGGTGGGCTCCCGCGGCGGGCCGCGGGCGCGGGTTCAGCGCTTCTCCACCACCTTCTGCGTCGGCAGCCGCAGCAGCTGCTCGGCGGTGGGCAGGTTCTGGCGCGGCGCCACGTTGAGCATCGGGGCGATGCGCTCCACGATCTTGCCCGCGGTGGGCGCCGCGTTCCAGCCCGAGGTGGCGAAGCCGTGGGTCTCGGCGGTCGGCTTGGGCTCGTCCAGCATCACCAGCACCAGATAGCGCGGCTTGTCCATGGGGAAGACGGCGGTGAACGAGGTCAGCAGCTTGTTCTTGGCGTAGCGCCCGTTCACCACCTTCTCGGCGGTGCCGGTCTTGCCGCCCACCAGATAGCCCGGCACCTCGGCCTTGCCGGCGGTGCCCTTCTCGGCGTTGAGGCGCATCAGGTAGCGCATCTTGTCGGAGGTCTCGGGCTTCAGCACCCGCTTCGCGACGGCCTGCGCCTCCTCCGGGCTGCGCTTCAGGAAGGTGGGCGGGATGAGGTAGCCGCCATTGACCATGGAGTTCACCGCCATCACCGCCTGCAGCGGCGCGACGGACAGGCCGTGGCCGAAGGCGATGGTGGCCGAGTTCAGCTCGCCCCAGCGCTTGGGCACGATGGGCATGGCGCTCTCGGGCAGCTCGGTGACGAGGCGGTCGAGCTGGCCCATCTTCTTCAGGAACGCCTTGTGCGCCTCAACGCCGAGGGCCAGCACCATCTTGGCGGTGCCCACGTTGGAGGAGACGAGGAAGATCTCCGGCACCGATAGGACCCGGTTCTCGGCGTGGTAGTCGGAGATCTTGAAACGGCCGAAATGCATGGCGCCGCGGGCGTCGAACGACGAGGCGAGGCTGATCTTGCCCGAATCGAGGGCCATCGCGAACGACAGCGCCTTGAAGGTGGAGCCCATCTCGAACACGCCGGTGGTCAGGCGGTTGAGGTAGGCCTCCTTGGTCGGGTCGCCGGGCAGATTGGGATCGAAGTCCGGCAGCGAGACCATGGACACGATCTCGCCGGTGGACACGTCGGTCACCACCGCCATGGCGTGGAGGGCGGAGAACTTGGCCATGGACCGGCTCAACTCGTCGCGCACCGCGTGCTGCACCCGCATGTCGATGGAGAGCTGCACCGGCTCCTGCTGGAGGTCGGTGGCGAAGCCCGCGAGGTGCAGCTCGGCAAGGCCGCGGCCGTCGATATACTTCTCGAGGCCGGAGATGCCCTGGTTGTCGACGTTCACCTGCCCCAGCACATGGGAGAGGATGGCGCCGTCCGGATAGATCCGCCGGTTCTCCTTCAGGAAGCCGATGCCGGGAATGCCCAGGCGGTGGATGGCACGCTGCTGCGCCGGGGTGATCTCCCGCTTCAGCCAGGCGAAGCCCTTGCCGGAATTGAGCCGGGTGCGCGCCTCATGGACGTTGAGGTCGGGCAGCACCTTCAGCAGCCCTTCCAGCGCCTCGTCGGGATCGATGAGCCGGCGCGGCTCGGCGAACAGCGAGGGCGACTTCACGTCGAGGGCGATGATGTCGCGGTTGCGGTCGACGATGTCCGGCCGGGCCGAGGCGATGGCGTCCGAGCCACGGCCCTTCTGCACCCCCGAATCGGAGGTGAAGGCGAGGTGCGCGAGCTGGATGGTGATGGCGCAGAAGACAAGGCAGAAGGCGCCCATCACCATCTTCAGCCGGGCCCGCATGATGGTCTGCGGATCGGCCCGGTCGAGGCCGAGGATGCCGCGCACCAGGATCCGGGTCCAGCGGGCGAGGGTCACCCCGGTGACGTAGAAGCGGCGGGCCCAGCGCATCACGAAGTTGCGCAGGCGGCGCACGATGCCGCCGCCGATGCGGGCGCCGAGCCGGCCGGTGGCCATGCCCCCCGCCATGGCGCCGCGGCCGAGCGCCGGCGCGAGGCGGGTGGAGAAGAAGGTGGCGGTGGCGCCGCCGGCGGCGGCGAGCGCCGCGGAAATGCGGGAGAGCATCGGGGTCTCCGTCAGCGCGGCAGGGAGCCGGGGGGCAGCATGGGGGCGAGCGGATCGGCGGACGCCGACGGGCTGGCGGCGGGCGGCGTCCACATCTGGGGCGAGGGCTGCGCCGGTGCGGCCGCCGGCCGCGGGGCCTGGCGGGTCACCGAGGAGGTGGTGGCGGGCGCCGGCTTGGGCGACGCCTGGCCGGCCGGCCGCAGGGCCGACGACGACGGCACCACCGGGCCGCTGCCGCCGCCGGCGGGCACCGGGGTGGCGCCGGGAACGGCGGCGGGCTTGGCGGTGCCGGCGGTGACCAGGGGCGCGTCCACCAGCGCCTCGATGATGCCGCCGATGCCGTCATCGTTGTTGCTGGGCTTTTCCGGCAGGTCATCGAGGCCGGACATGGAATCCACGTCGAGCCGCTTCAGGTCGAGATGGCGCTCCACCAGCCCCTGGACGAAGACCGGCGAGGTGCGCCGCGCCCATTCCGCCTTCAGCACGGCGATGATCTCGCGTTCCTTGCGGATCTGGGCCCGCAGGGTGGCGAGGCGCTCGGCCTCGGCGGTGGAGGCGTATTTGAGCTGGTAGACCACCGCGGCGGTGACCAGCAGCGCCCCAACCATCACGACGTTGGCGATGCGAAACATCTGTCTTGGCGCCTCCGCCGTCGGAGCCACAGCCGGCTCCGGATGGATGAAGGAAGCTCGTTCCTACCGCCTGTGCGGGGATCCCTTGCGGGCGGAACGGGCTCCGGGAGACGGGGCCGGCAAGAGCCCCGCCAGGTCGTCCCCCCCATGCGCCGGAGCGGTGGTGCGCTCGGCCGCGCGCAGCTTCGCAGAGCGGGCGCGCGGGTTTCCTGCCACTTCTTCCGGACCCGGCTCCACCGCGCCCTTCGCCACGAGGCGGAAGGACGGTGGGGGCCCTTCCGCTTGCGGCAGGTGACGCGAAAAGGACGGTGCCTTTGCCCGGTTTGCCAGAAATGTCTTAACGATCCTGTCTTCCAGCGAGTGGAAAGTCACGACGACCAGCCGTCCGCCGGGGGCGAGGGCCTTTTCCGCCGCCGCGAGGGCCTCGGCGAGCTCGCGCAGCTCCTCGTTCACCGCGATGCGCAGGGCCTGGAAGGTGCGGGTGGCGGGATGAATCTCGCCGGGCTTGGAACGCACCACCCGGGCGACGATCTCGGCGAGCTGGCCGGTGCGGGTGATCGGCGCCTCGTCGCGGGCGCGCACGATGGCCCGGGCGATCACCCGGGAGAGCCGCTCCTCGCCGAGCGACCAGATCACATGGGCGAGGGTCGTCTCGTCGAGCTCGGCGACGAGGTCGGCGGCGGAGGGGCCGTCCGCGCCCATGCGCATGTCGAGCGGCCCGTCGCGGCGGAAGGAAAAGCCGCGCTCCGCCTCGTCGAGCTGCATGGAGGAGACGCCGATGTCGAGGACCACGCCGTCGAGGGGCAGGAAATCGGTTTCGGCCGCCACCGCGTCGAGGGCGGAGAAGCGGGCCTGCGCCAGGGTCAGCCGGCCCTGCGCCGCGGCCAAGAGCGGGGCGCCGCCGGCAATGGCGGTGGGATCGCGGTCGAGGGCGAGGAGCCGGCAGTCGGCGGCGTCGAGGATAGCGCGGGAATAGCCCCCCGCGCCGAAGGTGCCGTCGAGATAACGGCCGGCAGCCTTCGGCGCGAGATGCGCGAGCACCTCCGCGAGCATCACGGGAAGATGACGGGCCGGTCCGCCACCGGCGTCGGCAGGGCCGTCGCCGGGACCCGTCGTCATTCCGTGCCGCCCCGGGGGCCCGGCGCGCGGGAGCCGATGGCCTCACGCAACTCGCGCACCTTTCGGGTGGCCTCCGCGAGATGCGCCTTCAGCCGCTCCGGTTCCCAGATCCGGAACTTGTGTCCCAGCCCGACGAACGCCACCTCGGCGCCGATGCCGGCATGGGCCTTGAGGGTTTCGCTCAGCACCACCCGGCCTTCCGGGTCGATGCGCAGCGTTTCGCTGGTGCCGTAGAGGGCCCCGGCGAGCGCCTCGCGGTCCGCCGAATAGGGCGGATAGCGCTCGATCAAGGCGTCGATCTCGCCCACCAGCCGGTTGCCGCCCGCATCCAGCGCCGGCTCGGCGAGGCTGGGGTGGCAGTAGAGGCCCTCGGCCCCATCCTTGGCCAAGACGGTGCGGTAGGGCGCTGGGATGGAGACCCGGCCCTTGGCGTCGAGGCGCATCGTGTAGGTGGACACGAAGCGATCCATGGCGCCCGGGTGCCCTCTCTGGCGGGTCCGATGGTTCGGCCCGCGGCGGAACGGAAAACCGTCCGCACGTGTCTTGGGTATTCATGGGGTAGCATGGGCATTTATGGGCGTCAATGGAATCGGGCGGGCGGCGTTGGGTCGGCTCGGCATCGGTTTCGGGTCGACGGCAGCGCGGAACCCTCTCCCGCTTGCGGGTGGGGGCAGGGTGGGGACCTTCCCTCCGCTGGCTCCGGACGGCTGGACGACGGCGTGGTTTCGCTCCACGCCAGCCCGCATGCCCCCTCCCCAGCCCTCCCCCGCAAGCGGGAGAGGGAGTGTTGCTTGGGATGCGGCTCACGCGGACTCACGACCCGGCGGTGGGATCGGCCGGAGGGGACTGAGCCGCCGGGCTGCCCGTGCGCCTCTCCGGCCTTTCCGACCGCGTCCATCGGACCTGGATCCCGGCGGGCGGCCGCCCAGCGATCCCGCCAAAACGCAGGAAGCCGGCCTGCAGGGGGCAGGCCGGCTTCGCAAGACGGGCGATGGCGGATCCGGTCAGACCGGGCGGCGGTCCTCGATGGTCTTGGCGTCGTCGGGCAGGGTGCCCGGGGCCAGCAGAGCGAGGCGGCCGCGCAGCTTGGTGGCGTTGCGCAGGTCGTCGAGCAGGGCCTCCTGCGCCAGAGCGGAGGCGTCGGCCACCTCCACCTCCAGCACCATGTCGTCGGCGTCGCCCGCCCGGTCGACCACCAGGCGCGCCTTGCCGACGGCCGGATGCTTCTTCACCGCCGCGCTCACCTGGACCGGGTGCACGAACATGCCGCGGATCTTGGTCACCTGGTCGGCCCGGCCCATCCAGCCCCGGAGGCGGACATTGGTGCGCCCGCACGGGCTCATCCCCGGCAGCACCGCGGACAGGTCGCCGGTGGCGAAGCGCACCAGCGGATAATCGGGCTCGAACAGGGTGACCACCACCTCGCCCACCTCGCCCACGGCCTCCACCGGGTCGCCGGTGCCGGGACGCAGGATCTCCACCAGGCAGCCCTCGTCGACGATCATCCCCTCCTCGGCCTCGCTCTCATAGGCGACGAGGCCGAGGTCGGCGGTGCCGTAGCACTGGCGGGCGGCGATGCCGGCGGCCTTCAGCTCGGCGCGGTGCGGCGGCAGGAAGGCCTCGCCGGCCAACAACGCCTTCTTCAGGGGGGAGATGTCGACGCCCTCGGCGAGGGCCTTCTCCACCAGGATCCGGAGGAAGGACGGCGTGCCGCCATAGCCGTGCGGACGGATGTCGGCGATGGCCCGCAGCTGGAGGTCGGTCTGGCCGACGCCCGCCGGCACCACCGCGCAGCCGAGCGCATGGGCGGCGCCCTCGATCATCGAGCCGGCCGGGGTCAGGTGGTAGGAGAAGGAATTGTGCACGATATCGCCGGCGCGGAAGCCGGCGGCGAACAGCGCCCGGCCGAAGCGCCAGAAGTCCGGGCCGTGGCCTTCCGCATCATAGATCGGGCCCGGCGACATGAAGATGCGGGCGAGCCGGCCCGGCGGCGTCGCGTTGAGGCCGCCGAACGGATAGCTCTTCGGCTGGATCTCGATCAGATCGGACTTGCGGGTGACCGGAAGCTGCGCCAGCGCCGCGCGGGTGGTGATCGCGGCCGGATCCACATCCTTGAACAGCGCTGCGAAATAGGGCGCCTTGGCCCGCGCGTGGGCGACCTGCGCCGGCAAGGCGGCGAGCAGGGCGGCCTCGCGGGCCTCGGGATCGCGGGTCTCGCGCGCGTCGTAATGGCGGTCGGTCATGGGATGATCCGTTGGAGCGGGGCGGGTTTCGATCCGGGATGGCGTCCGATGCGCTCGTCGCGCCGGCCGCCTGCGAATGATGGATGCGGAACGCGCGATGCCTGGTGGGCTGGACCCTCCCGACCCGCTCCCGGCGGGAGGGGGTGCCCCCAGGGCGGGCCGGGAGGGGTGCGGCCGGGCCTCGACGACCCGGCGGCGCCTTATGCCGTCGGCCCCGGTCTTCAACCGGGGCCGCGTGGGCGACGCTGAGGCGCGGCGCCTGCCTCGCCGGTGGCCCGTCGGTAATCCCCACGGGCCTCAGGCATCACAGCCAGCGCTTGCGCCGCTTGAAGCTCTTCAGGTTCTTGAACGACTTGCGCTCGGCGCCGCCGCCCTGGCCGAGGTAGAATTCCTTCACGTCCTCGTTGGACTGCAGCATCTCGGCGGTGCCGTCGAGCACGATCTTGCCCTGCTCCATGATGTAGCCGTAGTCGGCCACCGAGAGGGCGACCCGGGCATTCTGCTCCACCAGCAGGATGGTCACGCCGAGGTCCTGGTTCAGCTTCTTGATGATGCCGAAGACTTCCTTCACCAGCAGCGGCGACAGGCCCATGGACGGCTCGTCCATCAGGATGAGCTTGGGGCGGGCCATCATCGCGCGGCCGATGGCCAGCATCTGCTGCTCGCCGCCGGAGAGGTAGCCGGCAAGGCCGGTGCGCTCGCGGAGGCGGGGGAAGTAGCCGTAGACGCGCTCGATGTCGCTCTTCACCTCGTTGTCGCGCCGGGTGAAGGCGCCGAGGCGCAAATTCTCCAGCACCGTCATGTCGGAGATGATCTTGCGGCCTTCCATCACCTGGAAGATGCCGCGGCGGACGATCTGGTCCGGCTCGATGCCGTTGACCTTCTCGCCCATGAAGTTGACCTCGCCGCGGGTGATCTCGCCGTCCTCGGTCTTGAGCAGGCCGGAGATCGCCTTCAGGGTCGTCGACTTGCCGGCGCCGTTGGAGCCGAGCAGGGCGACGATCTGGCCCTTCGGCACCTTCAGCGAGAGGCCGCGCAGCACCAGGATGACGTCGTTGTAGACCACCTCGATATTGTCCACGGACAACAGCGGCGGCGCGCTCGCCGCGGCGGGCGGCGGATCGAGCTTCAGTGCGGGCTCGGCCATGATTCAAGCAGTCCTCGATGCGGGCCCAGGAGAAGGGTCCCCCTCCCGGCGGGGAGGGGGACCGGCGGTGTCACCAGCCCTGCAGCTCGGCCTTGCGGGGGAGCTCGACGGTCTTCACCTTCTCGAGCTTGATGGTGCCGTTCTTCACCAGCTCGGCCACCGGGGCGTCGGTCGGGCCGTTCACCACGGCGCGGTAGAGGTCGACGGTGGTGGTGGGACGGTGGTCGGTGGGGGTCCAGGTGGAGGGCACGCACACGCCCTCGGTGCCCTTCGGCACCCAGTTGGGCTTCTGGTACATGCCGTCGCGGATCTTGACCCCGCTGACGCCGCCGTTCTTCTCCGCCCACTCCATGGATTCCTTCATGTAGAGGGCGGTGCAGATGGCGGCGAGATAGTGCACCGGGCGATAGGCGGTGCCCGACGGGTCGGAGACCTTGGAGATCTCCTTGAAGGTGGCAAGGCCCGGGGCGCTGCCCGACCAGGTCACCGCGGTGCGCACCGGGAACACCACCCCGGAGGCCGCCTCGCCGGCCGCCTTCATGGAATTCTCGTCCATGCCCCAGACGTTGCCGAGGAACTGGGCGGTGACGCCGGCGGTCTTGCACGCCTTCAGCACCGAGATGTTCGAGCCGGCGGTGTTGCCGAGATAGGCGTAGTCGGCGCCGGCCTGCTTCAGGGTCAGGCACTGGGGGGTGTAGTCGCCGGGGGTGAGGGCGAAGGTGATGGGATCGAGAACCTCGAAGCCCAGATCCTTGGCATAGCTCTCCGCCGCCGCCTTGGGCGAGTTGGGGAACGGATGGTTGGCGCCCATGTGCACCCACTTGGGCTTGCCGGGCTTGCCCTTCGCCTTCCAGTCGTCGGCCGCCCACTGCACCATGGCGCGGGCCGCATCCGAATAGGACGGGCCGTAGAAGAAGTTGAACGGGGCAGCGCGCTCGCTCTTGTCGTTCACCTTGCCGACCGGGTCGGTGAGGGAGGCCGAGTAGGAGGCGGAGAAATAGGGGATCTGCTCCTTGGTCACCTGGGCGACCAGCGCCTCGGTGTCGGCGGTGCCCCAGCCCTGGATGGCGACCACCTTGTTGGTGCCCACCCACTTCTTGAAGGCGGCCAGGGCGCGGGGCACCTGGTAGCCGTATTCGTTGAAGTCGGAATCGATCTTGCGCCCGTTCACGCCGCCATTGGCGTTGATCCAGGCGATGGTGTCCGCCACGCCCTGGCCGTAGGGCTGGCCGACGTCCGAGGTGCCGCCGGAATAGTCGGCGAGCTGGCCGATCGGGATCGGGTCGGCGGCCAGCGCCGGCACGCCGGCGACGAGCGGTGCCGAAAGGGCCGCGGCCGAGAGAAGGGACAGCTTCAGCTTCTTCATGAGACGTCTCCTCGAAATCTTGTTTGTCTTTTCAGGTCTTCAGTCGTGTCGCCCGCAGGTGCGGAGCACCGCCGGTCCGTTGGCCGGGCTAGGGTGCTCCGGATTCATGGCATCCGGGTGTCGTGGGGCCGGCCCGCCGCTCAGAACGAGAACGGGAACAGCTTCCAGTACGCCTTGATCTGGCGCCAGCGGTGGGCAAGCCCGTCCGGCTCGAAGATCAGGAACAGGATGATGGCGGTACCGATCAGCATCTCGCGCAGGTAGGTGATGCCGTTCTTGAGGTGCAGCGCCTCGTCGATGGCGCTGCCCTGGAGGGCGGAGGCGAGCCAGCCGGTGGCCTCGGGCAGGAGCACCATGAAGATGGTGCCCATCAGCGTGCCCATGATCGAGCCCAGCCCGCCGATGATGATCATGCCGAGGAACTGGATCGAGAACAGGATGTCGAGCCCCTCCACCGACATGAACCCCACATAGTGGGCGTAGAGGGCGCCGCCGATGCCGGCGTAGAAGGACGAGATGCCGAACGCCATGGTGCGGTACTTGGTGAGGTTCACGCCCATCATCTCGGCCGAGAGATAATGGTCGCGCACCGCGATCAGCGCCCGCCCGTCGCGGGTGCGCATGAGGTTGGCGGCGCCGAGAAACATCACCACCACGAAGAACAGCACCACATAGAAGTACTGGCGGTCGCCCGAGAGGTCGTAACCGAACAGCTCGAACGGCGGCGCCATGGCGCCGTGGGTGCCGCCGGTGAACCATTCCGCTCGGACGAAGAAGTCCTGCAGGATGAACTGGGCGGCGAGCGTCGCGATGGCGAGGTAGAGCCCCTTCACCCGGGCCGCCGGCAGGCCGAAGATCAACCCCACGGCGGTGGTGGCGGCCCCGGCCAGCACGATGGCCAGCGGCACCGGGATGCCCTTGTTGGCGAAATAGGCCGAGGCGAAGCCGCCGAAGCCGAAGAACACCGCATGGCCGATGGAGATCTGGCCGGAGAAGCCGACCAGGATGTTGAGGCCGAGCGCGGCGATGCCCAGGTATCCGATCTGGATCATCAGGCTCAGCACGTAGCGCGAGAAGAAGAACGGCGCCACGCAGAGGATGACGATGGTCGCGACGACGCACCAGAAGGTGAGCCTCGTGGCGAAGATGGTCTGGTCGGCCCCGTAGCTGGCGCGGTAGTCGCCGCACGGACGGGTTGTGTTCATGCTGGCCATGGATCAGACCCTTTCGATGTCGCGGGTGCCGAACAGGCCGTACGGCTTGATCATGAGGATGATGATGAGCACGTAGAAGGGCACGATCTCGTAGAGGTTGCCCCATTTCAGGTACTGGCTGTCGACGAACTGGGCCACGTTCTCCAGCACGCCGATGATGAGGCCGCCCACCACCGCGCCGAAGACGCTGTCGAGGCCGCCCAGGATCACCGCCGGGAACACCTTGATGCCGAAGTAGGACAGCGCCGACGAGACGCCGTTGACGATGCCCACCACCACGCCGGCGATGGCCGACACCGCCGCCGAGATGCCCCAGGACAGCGCGAACACCTGGCGCACCGAGATGCCCAGCGACTGCGCCACCTGCTGCGAGAAGGCGGTGGCCCGCATGGCGAGGCCCATCTTCGAATACTTAAAGAACCACGCAAAGCTCGCCATGATGGCAAGGCTGACCCCGGTGGACATCAGGTAGGCCGTCTGCACCTGCAGGCCGAGCACGTCCACCTTGTCGACCGGGAAGATCTGCGGGAACGGCTGGGCGAAGGTGCCGAACATCCACTTCATCAGCGCCTGGAAGAAGATGGACATCCCGATGGTGACCATGATCACCGAGATGATCGGCTCGCCGATGAGCGGGCGCAGCACGACCATCTGCACCGCGATGCCGAACACCATCATGAAGCAGATGGCGATGAGGAAGCCCCAGAAGAAGGGGATGTTCCAGGCGGTGAGGAGCCACCAGCAGGTCCAGGCGCCGATGAGCAGGAACTCGCCCTGGGCGAAGTTCACCACCTGCGAGGCCTTGTAGATGAGCACGAAGCACATGCCGACCACGCCGTAGAGCGTGCCGATGATGAGCCCGTTGATGATGAGCTGGAAGAGGAGCTGCGATTGCATCACGCGCACCCGCTGAAGAGCCTCGCCCGGCGGCCGGGGAGGGATGGAAGGGGAGTGGGACGGCTGAAGGCGGGGACGAGGGCGGATCTCATGCCGCCCTCCGTCCGTTGCCGGCATCGGGGCCGGCGACGTCGATGACGTCGAGCTTGGTCCGGATGCGCTGCTTGGTGCCGTCCTGGAAGGTGATGGTGGTGTCCACGTCGATCAGCTTCTGGCCCGCATACATGGCGTCGATGATGGTGCCGTAGCGCTCGTTGACGACGCCGCGGCGCACCTTGCGGGTGCGGGTCAGCTCGCCGTCGTCGGCATCGAGCTCCTTGTAGAGGAGCAGGAAGCGCGAGATCCGCTGCTTCTCGGCCAGGGTCCGGTTCACCGCCTCCACCTCCTTGCGCAGCAGCGCGATGACCTCGGGCTTGGCGGAGAGGTCGGTGTAGGTGGTGAAGGCGATGCGGTTCTTCTCCGCCCATTTCGAGACGATGGAGAAGCGGATGCAGACGAGCGCGGCGAGGCTGTCGCGGCCATCGCCCAGCACCACCGCCTCGGCGACGTAGGGCGAGAACTTCAGCTTGTTCTCGATGTATTGCGGCGAGAAGCGATCGCCGTGCACGGTCTTGGCCATGTCGCGCACGCGGTCGATGACCACGAGATGGCCCTTGCCGTTGAAGAAGCCGGCGTCGCCGGTGCGCATCCAGCCGTCTTCGGCGAACGACTTGCTGGTCTCTTCCTCGTTGCGGAAGTAGCCGGTGAACATGTTGGCGTGGCGCGCGACCACCTCGCCGAGGCCGTTGGGATCGGGATCGTCGATCCGGATCTCGACCCCCTCGAACGGCACCCCGACGGTGTCGAAGTCGACGTCGTCGGCGGTGTGCAGGGTGTAGGCGCCGAGCATCTCGGTC
>CALMSN010000333.1 GCA_937872325.1 uncultured Xanthobacter sp.
GCCGCCCCGAGGAGGGGGCACCGGCTCGGGGGACGGGGTCCGGCCCGCGGGCGCGCCGCCTTGGGGGCCCTGACTTGCCCCCCGTTCCGTCCTCATCCCCGGGCTCGCCTCCCTGTGGCCCGCCGTGCCCGCTCTCGCCCAGCCGCTGGCGGCGCTGCCCGAGATCAGCCCGCAGGCCCGCGTCCTGCGCGATACCCTTCCCGGCAAGGCGGTGCTGGGGGCGGCGGGCGTGACGCCGGCCATTACCGAGCTGGTGGATTTCAACGCCCCCGACTGGCGCCGCTCGGCCCGCGACATGCACGAGCTCCTGGCCGGCAATCCGGGGCTGGCCTACGCCATCGTGCAGGCGCCGCGCTTCGACGTGAAATCGGTGGAGGCGGCGCGCATTGCGCTGGCGGTGCTGCAGATGGCGCCGGCGCGCTTCGGCGAGTTCTACCAGGCGCTGGCCGAGCGCGAGGGCGAGATCGACGGGGTGAAGGCGGTGGAGGCGGCCCGCGACCTCGGGCTCGACGCCTTCAAGGTCTTCCGCGCCGCCAACCAGCCGGAGATCACCACCAGCCTGACCAAGGCGGTGGAGTTCAGCTCGGCGCTGCGGCTGCTCTCGACGCCGGCCTATGTGATCGGCAACCGCCTCTTGTCCGGCTATGCCGATCTGGAGCGCAAGCGCGCGCTCATCGCCGAGGTGAAGGGCTGAGGCCGAGAGAGCTGGTCGATCCGCTCCCTCCTGAACGTTCGGCGATGCCGCCGCCGCCCGCCCGACTTTTCAAACCGTCCATCAGGACCTGCGGTGACGAAAAGACCACCTGCGCACGGCGGAATCGCATCGACAAATGCCCCGCCCGGAGGCTATCGGCGGCCGCTATTGGGGCGAGGTTCGATCTTGGCGACGTTCCTCACCCTCTCGACATCGGCGTGGGACCGATGCGATGCGGGTTCGCTCAATTTCCGCGCAAGCGTCATCGGCAACCCGTGAGGCAAGCTCAGGGTCGCCGCCTCACATGCGCTGGCTGTAGGCAACGGCCGGGGCGCGGAACACGTAGGTCGGCAACTCCGCCACCGCGGTTCCGGTGAAGCCGGCGGTGTAGGTGGTCACGGTCTGGGAGAAGCCGGTGGCCAGAACCTCCCGCGGGGCGGTCATGAAGCCGGCGAGCACCCGCATTTCCGGTGGCCGCAGATAGAGGTCGGAGGCCAGCGTCGGCGACAGGAACAGACGGCCGAACGCGATCTGCGCCGGGCGCCGATCCTGCACGCGGGCGGCGACGGCGGGCGGACCCGCCCGGCGCCGGGCGGGCCTGAAGCGCCCCCCCCCGGCCCGCAGGCCCCCCGCCCGCGGCAGAAAGCCGGCGATGGCGGACGAGCCGGCATCCGCGGGATTGCCGGCGGCCGCATAGCCGAGGGCGGCGGCATCCTGCGCCGCAGTGCCGGAGGCGCCGCGGGTGATCACCGACGGCAGCGGCACGCCGGCGCCGCGCGGCGCCGCATTGGCCTGGATTGCATGGGCCTCGACCGGCCGCCGCAGCGGCAGCGGGACGGCTGAGAGCTGGGCGGTGGCGACCGCGCCGGCGGCGATGGTCGCGGGCCGCGTGGGCGGAAGCGGCGCGTTCGCCGCACTGGCCGGCGCGCTGGGCTGGGCGGGGGCGCGCTCGCGGCTGGTGCGGGCAGGGGCCGCCTCGGCGACGGCCACCGGGGCCGCGCCTTCCTCGTCCTCGTCGCCGCCCTTCTTGCCGAACAGGCCGGCGAAGAAGTTCTTCCCCTTGCCGCCCTCGGCGGAGGCCACCGCGACCCCGGCCTTGGAGCCGCGCGCCTGCACCTCGGCGAGGGCCGCGGCGTAGTTGGCGAGCGGCTTGCCGGTGGTGGGCACGTGGACGGTCTTGCCGTCCGGGAACACGCGGGCGAGCTGGTCCGGGGTCATCCGCGGCCAGTGGCGGATGCTGCCCGTATCCATGTGCACGAACGGCGAGCCGGAGGTGGGATAGAAGCCGACGCCGCCGCGCTGCAGCCGCAGCCCCGCCGCCCGGAGCGCCGAAAGCTCGACGCCAGGGACGTAGAAGTCCATCGCCTTGCCGAGCATGTGCTGGGAGAACTGGGCGACGCCGCGGCTGCGCGAGCGCAGCATGGCGTTGGTCTTTGGAGAGCGGTACGAAGATACGATCTGGATCGGCGCCTTGGCGTCGGTCTCGCGATAGACCTCCCAGACGATGTCGAACAGCGCCGGGTCCATCTTGGTGGGTTCCTGGGTGCGCCAGTCACGCAGGAACCAGTTGATCTTCTCCAGCACCGCCGGGTCGTAGCGGCCATCCTTCTTGAAGGTGAAGGTGCCGTCCTCGCCCGAATGGGTGTGGTGCATGGTGATGGTGCGGGTATCGCCATTGGCGATCGCCGTCTGGAGCTGGGTGGTGCCGCAGACGAGCAGGGCGGTGCCCACCGATGCAACTCTCAGCGTGCGCGCAGCGCAGCGCCGGAGGGGGTGGGAAACGGGCACGGAGGAAAAGGCCAATGTCTCGAACCCAAGGCTCAGATCGGGGGGGCGGCGCGGCCCTTGTGGAGCTGCGACACCGGCTGAAGGAGTCTTGTCGGGTTCGGTTAAGGTGGCGTTACGCCCCCAGCTGCCGTCCCGCACTGGTCACAGGGTCGTGACGTACGGGGGCAGTATGGCGAAAACGTGCCACGGGGAAAGCTCCGCCGTGCCCGATTCGCCACAAGGAAGGGCAAATCGGTGTGCAGGCACCTCTTCTGGGCGCGTCAAAGCGACGCCCTGGCGCGGATAAAAGAAAACGCCCCGCAAGGGGGCGTGTTCCAGAGCTCTGTGGAAAAATCTTGCGCCGGGCGGTTTTCCGCCGGGCCGACGGCGGTCAGCGCACCGTGCGGGCCTCGCTGGCGGCGAGCCGACGCTTGTCGTCCAGATCGAGAGTCGACTTCACCTTGGCATTGATGCCGTAGAGGTCCTCGCGGGTCACCAGCTTGCCGTTCGGATCCACGAAGACGTTGAAATAGACGATGTGGACCGGGAAGCGCTGCTTCAGGTTGATGTAGCGCTCGGAGCTGCCGAACATCTTGGAGATCCGCCCCTGCGACCAGCCGTCGCCGGGCAGGCCGAGGTTGAAGATCACCTCGCCGAACTTCAGCGGCTCGTTCACCCGCACGCAGCCATGGCTGTAGGCCCGCCGGTCGTTGACGAACAGGCCGCGCGAGGGGGTGTCGTGCAGGTAGACCGAATGGTCGTTGGGGAACATGAACTTGATGCGCCCCAGCGCGTTGCGCTCGCCGGGCGCCTGGCGGAACGAGTAGCCGCCGCCGCGGTTGGACACCACCTGGATGCCGCGCCGGGCCAGCGCGCCCGGATTGGAGCGCAGCAGCGGCATCATCTCGTTGCGGGCGATGCCGGGGGGCACGTTCCACGCCGGGTTCACCACCACATACTGCATCTCGCGGGTGAGCAGCGGGGTGGGAGTCTCCGGCTTGCCGACGATCACCCGCGTCTCGTGGATCGGCTTGCCGTCCTGGACGATGCGCACCATGAACTCTGGAATATTCACCATCACATGCACCGCGCCCAGGTCGCGCGGCAGCCAGCGCCAGCGCTCCATGTTGGCGATGATGTCGGCGCGGGTGCTGGTGGAGGGGCCGCCGGTGCCGCGGTTGGCGGCTTCCAGCGTTCCGGGGCCGAACACGCCGTCGGCAGCGATGCCGACGGATTCCTGGAACGCCTTCACGGCCTCCACCACCACCGGATCATAGAGCTGACTGTCCGCCTTGGGGTCGGTGACACCGAAGCGGGCCCGCAAGGCGGGTACACGGGCATCGCGGGCGCCCGGCTTCAGCACCGGGCCGGCCGGGACCGGTGCGATGGCGGGCGTGGTGCGGTCGGCCGAGCCGCCGAGCTGCGCCTTCAAGGCCTTGTAGCCGGCGTGGGGCGGGTTGAAGGCGGCCAGCGCGGCATTGGCGTCAGGCGCGCCGGAGAGCGTGGCGAGGATCGCCGCCGGATCGGGGATCTCGCGCACCGGCGTCACCATGCCGGAGATGCGGCTGGGCTCGAACCGGCCCGACTGGGCGTGGCGGGCATAGGTGAGCGCGGCCTGGGCGACCTTGAGCTCGGCCCGGGCGAGGGCGAGCGGATCGGCGCCGGCGGCCGGCTTCGCGACGGCATAGTCGGCCGGGTCGAGGCCATCCCCGGCCGCCGCCGCGAGACGGGCGAGCACCGCCATGCCGCGGGCGGTGATGCCGTGCTCGTCGACGAACAGCGGCGCGTCCTGGCGCTCCGTATAGAAGGCGACGAGGCCTTCCTGTTCCTTCTTGGTGCCGCCGGCCACCGGCTGGGCCAGGATGCCGGCCAGCGCCTGCGCCACCGGAGACTGCGGGACCGGAGCGGCCTCTGCCGCGGCCGGAGCGGAGACCGGGGTCTCGCCGGCGCGGGCGTCCGCCGCGGCAGGCACGGGCGAAGACGGGGTAGCCGCCACCGGGAGCTGGGGCGATTCGGGCGCGGGAGCGTTGGCCTGGGCGGGAGTAATAGCCTGGGCGGGAGCCTGCGGCGCCGCCTCGGCCGGCGCGGCGACGGCCGCCTCGGGCGCGATGGCGGCGGTGGCGGGCGCCGGGGACGGCGCTGCGGCGGGCGTGGTGACATGAACTGCGATGCCGTGCATCGCGTGGCCGGCTTCGCTGTCGCCTGCGTCGTCAATGCCGCCGGAGCGGAGCGGGGCCGGGCGGGGCGCCTCTCGCGGGGCGTCGGCGGTGCCCATGCCGGCATTGTAGGTCACCGGCGGATCGGGCTGCTCGGCGCGGGCCGGGCCGGCGGACACGTTGAGGGCGCCCAGGCTGAGCAAAGCGGCGAGGGCGGGTGCGGCAAGAGCGGGCATCGCGCGGCCCGGGGCCGCCAGGGCAAGGGCGGAAATGCCGCGCATCCAGCCGGCGCGACGATCCGGCCGCCGGGCGCCGAGGTTCAAGTCGATATCCGCCTGCGTGCGGGCCACAGCCTGCCACGCCATTCCCCATGAGCCCATCGGCATGGGTTTCTCCTCAGCCCGAATTCCCGCACCATCGTGGTTGCCGCGTTTGTGACCGCCGATCAACTCACAAGCTTGCGCAGATGCCGGTTTTCGCGGCTCCGCGATGCCACTCCCGACGGAGCGTCACTCCGCAGCAACAATCCGAAGCGCTGCCGGTTCCGAAAATACCGTTTCATGTTCGTTATGGTTAACGCCCGCCACTCCCAGCGCCGCCACCCGGCGGTAAAGGGTGGAGCGGCCGATGCCCAGGCGTCGCGCCACCTCGCCGAGGCGGCCGCGGTAGACGGAGCAGGCATAGCGGATGGCATCGGCCTCCAGCGCCGCGATGGGGCGGACGTGGCCGTCGCCGTCGAGCCGCGCGAAGCCGGAATCGCCGCCCGCGCGGGCCATGCCGGCCGGCCGGATGGCGAGGCTCTCAATGGTGGCGATCGCGGCCGGCTGCGGCGCCTGCGCCACCGGCCGGGCGAGCGCCATGGCATTGCCGAGGGCGACCTGGAGCCGGAGCGCGCCGGCCGGCTTGACCACGAAGTCGCGGGCGCCGGCCCGCAGCGCGTCGGGCACCCGCTCCAGCCCCGCCGCGGTGACCGCGGCCACCACCGGGGTGGGTATCCGCTCGGCGGCCAGCGCCTGCAGCACCCCCATGCCGTCGAGGCCGGGCAGCACCATGTCGATGAGGGCGGCGTCGAAGGCGTTGCGGCGCATCAGGGCCAGCGCGGCGTCGCCGTCGGCGGCCAGCACCACCTCGGCCCCGAGCCGGCTCAGGGTCGTTTCGAGTCGTTGCGCTTCAAAGGCATCGTCTTCCGCGACGAGGACGCAGCAGTGCAGCAAGGGTTTCATCGGGATCCGGGGCCGGCGAAGCAGGGGAGGGACGTGCCGAGCTTCGCTGGTGATGGTTAATCAACGTCTAAGCCTCGCGCGATACCGGTCGCCGGCCCCCGGCGGGCGCGGCCCGGATCCGCCGCGGGACCGGCATCATTGAAGCCGGCGGCGGGGACGCGGTACAAGGGCCCACTTCAGGCTTCGTCCCGTCCGGGAGGTCCCATGTCCGCGTCGTTCTCCGCGTCGTTGTCCGCACCGCGCGCCTTGTCGTCCGATTCGCTCCGCCACCCGGCCTGGCCGGACGCGGTCCATGCTGCGCCTGTGTTCGGCGCGCCGGCGGCCGCCGCTTCCGCGACCGCCGCGGAGGCGCTGCCCGAGTGGAACCTCACGGACCTTTATCCCGGCATGGATTCGCCCCAGCTCCATGCGGACCTGGAAACCGCCCGCGAGGCCTGCGTCGCCTTCGAGACCGCCCACAAGGGCAAGCTCGAGGCCCTGGTCACCGGCCCCGACGGCGGCGCGGCCCTGGGCGCGGCCGTGAGCCGCTACGAGGAGATCGAGGACCTCATCGGCCGCATCGCCTCCTATGGCAGCCTTGTCTATGCCGGGGATACCTCCGATCCGGCCCGCGCCAAGTTCTACGGCGACATCCAGGAGAGGCTGACCGAGGCCTCCATCCACCTCCTGTTCTTCACCCTGGAGCTGAACCGGCTCGAAGACCGGGTGCTGGAGGCGGGCATGGCCGATCCGGCGCTCGGCCGCTACCGGCCGTGGATCGAGGACCTGCGCAAGGACAAGCCCTACCAGCTCGAGGACCGGATCGAGCAGCTCTTCCACGAGAAGTCGAGCCCCTCGCGCAGCGCCTGGAGCCGGCTGTTCGACGAGACCATGTCGTCGCTGCGCTTCAACGTCGACGGGCAGGATCTGGCCATCGAGCCGACCCTCAACCTGATGCAGGACACCAGGGACGAGGTGCGCAAGACCGCCGGCCTCGCCCTCGCCGACACCTTCTCGAAGAACCTGCGGCTCTTCACCCTCATCACCAACACCCTGGCCAAGGACAAGGAGATCTCCGACCGCTGGCGCGGGTTCCCGGATGTCGCCTCCGCCCGCCACCTGTCGAACCGGGTGGAGCAGGAGGTGGTGGACGCCATGGTGGCGGCCATCCGCGCCGCCTTCCCGCGGCTCTCCCATCGCTACTACGCCCTGAAGGCGAAGTGGTTCGGCAAGGATCACCTGGAGTTCTGGGACCGCAACGCCCCGCTGCCGAAGGTGGCGACCCGCGACATCGGCTGGGGCGAGGCGCGCGAGACCGTGCTCGGCGCCTACCGCACCTTCTCGCCGCAGATGGCCGACATCGCAGGCGTGTTCTTCGACAAGAACTGGATCGACGCCCCGGTGCGGCCGGGCAAGTCGCCGGGGGCCTTCGCCCACCCCACCGTGCCCTCGGCCCATCCGTTCGTGCTGCTCAACTACCAGGGCAAGCCGCGGGACGTGATGACGCTGGCCCACGAGCTCGGCCACGGCGTCCACCAGGTGCTGGCCGCCCGCCAGGGCGCGCTGATGGCGCCGACCCCCCTGACCCTCGCCGAGACCGCCTCGGTGTTCGGCGAGATGCTCACCTTCCGCCGCCTGCTGGAGGCCGCCGAGACCCCGCAGGCCCGCCGCATCATGCTGGCGCAGAAGGTGGAGGACATGATCAACACGGTGGTCCGCCAGACCGCCTTCTACACCTTCGAGCGGCACGTCCACACCGAGCGGCGCGAGGGCGAGCTGACCGCCGACCGGCTCGGCGAGATCTGGCTGCAGGTGCAGAGCGAGAGCCTCGGCCCGGCGATCCATCTGGGTCCCGGCTACGAGACCTTCTGGACCTACATCCCGCACTTCATCCACTCGCCGTTCTACGTCTACGCCTATGCCTTCGGCGACTGCCTCGTGAACTCGCTCTACGCGGTCTACGAGAACGCCCAGGACGGCTTCGCCGAGCGCTACATGCAGATGCTGGCGGCCGGCGGCACCAAGCACCATGCCGAGCTGCTCGCCCCGTTCGGCCTCGATGCCCGCGACCCGGCCTTCTGGCAGACCGGCCTGTCGCTGATCGACCGGATGATCACCGAGCTGGAAGGCATGCAGAGCTGACAACGGGGCAGGGCGCGGCGACGCGCGGCCGGTGACGGCCGGGCGTCGCCGCCCCTGGAGCAGATGCGGCAGCGGCCCGTGCCTCGCCCAAAGGCGGCAGAGGGCGGGGCGGGGGTTGAGGCGATTCGACTGCCGGCATGTCGAGAGCCATATCAAGCGCTGCCGCCGGGCGCGCGGTCCCGGGATGTGGCGGGGTGCCCGGCCGGCGCGGCACGGCGCCCCTGTCTCCCTGGCGGGGGCCGTGAGGCGCCGGGCCTGCGGGGCGACGGCGCGGCCGGTTGAGTATGGTCCTCGGAAGGGACACCCGGTGTGCCAGGGGCCGCCCCTCTGACCTTTCGTAAGCGGGAAAACCGCGCGGCGGGCTGGTTTCCGGGCCGGGCCGGCGGCCGGCTTTACCGCTCATCAACCATGGCGGGGCTAGGCTTTCCGCCATGTCCCCGCGCGCCCGCCTTCTCACTCTCACCCCGGCGACCCG
>CALMSN010000334.1 GCA_937872325.1 uncultured Xanthobacter sp.
AGGCCGCCGTTGGCGACGAGCTGACGCAGTGGCTCCTCCACCGCGCGCAGCACGATCTGGATGCCGCAATCCTCGTCGTGGTTGGCGCCGTGCAGCGCGCCCAGCGCCCCACGCGCACGCAGCAGCGCCACGCCACCGCCGGGCAGGATGCCTTCGGCCACCGCGGCGCGCGTCGCATGCAGCGCATCCTCGACGCGCGCACGGCGCTCCTTCATTTCGGATTCGGTGGCGCCGCCGACCTTCACCACCGCCACGCCGCCGGCCAGGCGTGCGATGCGTTTCTGCAGGCCCTCGCGCTCGTAGTCTGAGCGCGTGTCGTCCATCTCCGCGCGGATGCGGGCGATGCGCGCCTCGATCAGTGCGTGCGCGCCGCCGCCACCGACCAGCGTGCAACTGTCCTTGTCCACCTCGAGGCGGCGCGCGCTGCCCAGTTCGGCCTCGGTCGCATGCTCCAGCGTGAGGCCGGTTTCGCCGCTCACCAGCGTCGCGCCGGTCAGCACCGCGATGTCCTCGAGCATCGCTTTGCGGCGATCGCCGAAGCCCGGCGCCTTGACCGCCGCGACCTTGAGGCCGCCGCGCAGCTTGTTGACCACCAGGGTGGCCAGCGCCTCGCCTTCCACGTCCTCGGCGATGATCACCAGCGGACGGCCCGACTGCACCACCGCCTCCAGCACCGGGAGGATCGGCTGCAGGCCGGAGAGCTTCTTCTCGAAGATGAGGAGGTAGGGCTCTTCCAGGTCGGCGATCATCTTCTCCGCATTGGTGATGAAGTACGGCGAGAGATAGCCGCGGTCGAACTGCATGCCCTCGACCACTTCGAGCTCGGTGTCGGCGGTCTTGGCTTCCTCGACGGTGATGACGCCCTCATTGCCCACGCGCTGCATGGCGCCGGCGATCATCTCGCCGATGGAGCTGTCGCCGTTGGCGGAGATGGTGCCCACCTGCGCCACCTCGGCGGAGGACGACACCTTCTTGGCGCGGCCCTGCACGTCCTTGATGGCGGCGGCGACGGCAAGGTCGATGCCGCGCTTGAGGTCCATCGGGTTCATGCCGGCGGCAACCGCCTTGGCGCCTTCCTTGACGATGGCCTGGGCCAGCACGGTGGCGGTGGTGGTGCCGTCGCCGGCCTTGTCATTGGTCTTGGAGGCGACCTCGCGCACCAGCTGGGCGCCGAGATTCTCGAAGCGGTCCTCGAGCTCGATCTCCTTGGCGACGGAAACGCCGTCCTTGGTGATGCGCGGGGCGCCGAACGACTTCTCGATCACCACGTTACGCCCCTTGGGGCCGAGGGTGACCTTCACCGCGTTGGCGAGGATATCGACGCCGCGCAGCAGCTTCTCGCGCGCCTCGCCGGAAAACTTGACGTCCTTGGCAGCCATGTCGGCCTCCTTGTCCTTGAAATTGAAATGCGGTCAGGCCGGAATCACTTGGAGACGACACCCAGGATGTCGCTCTCCTTCATGATGAGCAGGTCCTGGCCGTCGATCTTGACCTCGGTGCCCGACCACTTGCCGAACAGCACCCGGTCGCCCGCCTTCACGTCGAGCGGGATGAGCTTGCCGGCCTCGTCGCGGGCGCCCGCGCCCACCGCCAGAACTTCGCCCTCCTGGGGCTTCTCCTTGGCGGTGTCGGGGATGATGATGCCGCCGGCGGTCTTCTGCTCGGCTTCGATGCGCTTGACGACGACGCGGTCATGCAGGGGGCGGAAAGCCATGGATCTTTTCCTCTCGGGTCAAAGGCGGGCGGCGCCGGCCCGCCATGGAGTGGCCGGATGGGAGTGGCCGGCGAACCCGGCCACGTTGGCACTCGCTTCTCGGGAGTGCCAGCCGGCGCGCAGATAAGCACCCCCTGCGGCGGCGTCAAGGCAAGGGGGAGCGCGCACCGGCGGAAACGGCAAGGCCCGGGAGGGTCGGGAGCCGCCCGCCGCGCCGCGAAGCGTGCGGCCGGCGAGCCCTGCGCTGCGGGCATGGCATGCAGAAACCCGGTGCGCTGGTCAGGCTCCGCGCAACAATCTAACACGCAGGATCCCGATCGCGCATCTTCCGGGATGGTCGGAGCCGATACGCGATCAGAAAATGCCAACAGGCCATGGGCCCATGGGCGAGCGCCATCCCGCATGCGTCTTGCGCAACCCGGGCTGCGCATCATTTCGGAACCACGCCATGTCTTTGTCCGCCACCCTTGCCGCCAGCGCCGATTCCGGTTCGCCCAATTCGCGGGCCCGGATCATCGTCGCCAGCCTGATCGGCACGACCATCGAGTTCTACGACTTCTACGTCTACGCCACCGCGGCGGTGCTGGTGTTCCCGCACCTGTTCTTTCCGGCCGGCAACGACACCACGGCGCTGCTCGCCTCCTTCGCGGTGTTCGGCGCCGCGATGGTCGCGCGGCCGCTGGGCGCCATCTTCTTCGGCCATCTCGGCGACAAGCGCGGGCGCAAGATCACCCTGGTGGGGGCGCTGCTGACCATGGGGGTGGCCACCTTCCTGATCGGGTTCCTGCCCACCTTCCCCATGGTGGGCTGGTGGGCGCCGGCGCTTCTGGTGGTGCTCCGGCTGGCCCAGGGCTTCGCGCTGGGCGGGGAGTGGAGCGGTGCCGCGCTGATCGCCACCGAGAATGCGCCCCACGGCAAGCGGGCCATCTACGGCACCTTCCCGCAGCTCGGCGCGCCCATCGGCTTCATCATCGCCAACGGCCTGTTCCTGGTCATCGCGGCGGTGATGCCCTCGTCCGATCCGTCCCGCCCGTCGGACGAATTCCTCTCCTGGGGCTGGCGGATCCCGTTCCTGTTCTCGGCGGTGATGGTGATCGTCGGCCTTTGGGTGCGGCTCAACCTGGTGGAGAGCACCGCCTTCGAGAACACGGTGAAGGACGGGCGCATCCGCAAGGTGCCGCTGTTCGCGGCCTTCCGCCTGCACTGGCGCGAGCTCATCCTCGGCACCTTCTACATGCTCGCCACCTACGTGCTGTTCTACCTGATGACCACCTTCTCGCTGAGCTACGGCCGGGCGGCCGTCGCCGCGCCGCTGCCGGGGCTGGGCTACGACTACCGCACCTTCGTGCTGATGATGATCGTGGGCGTGGTGTTCTTCGGCATCTTCACCCTGCTCTCCGGCCCCTGGGCCGACCGCTGGGGCCGCCGCCGGACCCTGATCTGGGTGACGCTCGGCATCTTCGTGTTCGGACTTCTGTGGGTGCCGATGCTGGCCGGCGGGACCTTCGGGGTGATGGCCTGGCTCATCATCGGCTTCACCTTGATGGGCATGACCTTCGGCCCCATGGGCGCGCTGCTGCCCGAGCTGTTCCCGGCCAATGTGCGCTACACTGGCTCCGGGGTTGCCTACAACGTGTCGTCCATCCTCGGCGCGGCGGTGGCGCCGTTCATCGCGGTGGCGCTGTGGAACTATGGCGGCGGCAGCCCCTTCTGGGTGGGCATCTACCTCTCGGTCATGTCGCTGCTGACCCTCGTCGCCCTGCTCCTGGGGCCCGAGACCAAGGACATGGACATCAGCCGCTGAGGGCGCGCTGCCCGGGGGGAGGTCGGCGCTAGCCGGCCTTGCCGGGCGCAGTTCCGGGCCGCGGCGGGCCTCCCCGGCCGCGATTCGGAGTTCGACAAAAGGGCCGTTGGCACGATGCCGGCGGTCCCTGGTTGCCGGAGGCGGGCGCTTGAGCCCGGCCCGGGCTGGAGGCGCCAGCAAACATCGTCGGATCCGTTTGGCAGAGCCGCTCCCGCCTGCAACGTTGCCGATCCTCGCCGAGGCCGACCGCATCGGCAGCAGCCATCGCCCCGCCGGAGCAAGTCCCTCGCCCCTCCGCCCGGAGGCGGTATCAGAGGCTCTCAACCGGGACCGGTTGCTCCGGCTGCGCCCGCGCCTTTCGCGTTAACCCGGCATTAAGTTTCACGTGAAACCTGCCGGCAGGCCGGCGGCGCAACAAAAAGGCCGCCGGCGCCTTCCGGCGCGGGCGGCCTCGATCGCGCGGCGGCGACCGGATGGCGCTCAGATCTGGCGCTCGACCATCATCTTCTTCACCTCGGCGATGGCCTTGGCGGGGTTCAGGCTCTTCGGGCAGGCCTGGGCGCAGTTCATGATGGTGTGGCAGCGATAGAGCCGGAAGGGGTCTTCCAGATAGTCGAGCCGGGCGCCGGTGCGCTCGTCGCGGCTGTCCTTCAGCCAGCGGGTGGCCTGAAGCAGGGCTGCCGGGCCGAGATAGCGGTCGCCGTTCCACCAGTAGCTGGGGCACGAGGTGGAGCAGCAGGCGCACAGGATGCACTCGTACAGCCCGTCGAGCTTCTCGCGATCGCCCTTGGACTGGCGCCACTCCTTCTCAGGGGCGGCGGTGTCGGTCTGCAGCCACGGCTCGATGGAGGCGTGCTGGGCGTAGAACCGGGTGAGGTCGGGCACCAGGTCCTTCACCACCGGCATGTGCGGCAGCGGGTAGACGTTGACCACGCCCTTCACCAGCACCTCGTCCATGCCCTTGGTGCAGGCGAGGGTGTTGGTGCCGCCGATGTTCATGGCGCACGAGCCGCACACGCCTTCGCGGCAGGAGCGGCGGAAGGTCAGGGTCGCGTCGACCTTGTTCTTGATCCAGATGAGCCCGTCGAGGACCATCGGGCCGCAGTCTTCGCGGTCGACATAATAGGTGTCGACCCGCGGGTTGCGACCATCGTCCGGGTTCCAGCGGTAGACGCGGAACTCGGTGAGCTTCTTGGCGCTCTGCGGCTTCGGCCAGACCTTGCCGGGGGTGATCTGGGAGTTCTTTGGAAGGGTCAGCTCAACCATGGGACGTCCTGGATCGCTGGAGCGGCAACCGCCCGCAGGAATTCTGGCCGAAGCCGCGCGCCGGGTGGCGTGCGGCGTGCACGGTATCCGTGCTCAGTACACCCGCTTCTTGGGCTCGATGTACTGGATGTCGTTGGACAGCGTGTAGGTGTGCACCGGCCGGTCGTCGAGGCGCACCTTTCCGTTCGCCGTATCGAAATAGGCGAGGGTGTGCTTCATCCAGTTGACGTCGTCGCGGTCGGGGAAGTCCTCGCGGGCATGGCCGCCGCGGCTTTCCTGGCGGGCATTGGCGCCCTCCATGGTGACGATCGCCTGGGCGATGAGGTTGTCGAACTCCAGGGTCTCGATGAGGTCGGAGTTCCACACCAGCGAGCGGTCGGTGACGCCGACGTCGCTCGCGTCCTTGAACACGTCGTGGATCAGCCGGCAGCCTTCTTCCAGCACTTCGCCGGTGCGGAAGACGGCGCAGTTGCTCTGCATCACCTTCTGCATGGCGAGGCGCAGCTCCGCCGTGGGGGTCGAGCCCGAGGCGTGGCGGAACTTGTCGAGGCGCGAGAGCGACAGCTCGGCGCTGTTCTCCGGCAGCGGCCGGTGCTTCTCGCCGGGCGTCACCAGCTCGGCGGCGCGCAGGCCGGCGGCGCGGCCGAACACCACCAGGTCGATCAGCGAGTTGGAGCCGAGGCGGTTGGCCCCGTGCACCGAGACGCAGGCCGCCTCGCCGATGGCCATCAGGCCGGGGACCACGGTGTCCGGATTGCCGGACCGCTTGTCCAGCACCTCGCCGTAATAGTTCGTGGGGATGCCGCCCATGTTGTAGTGCACGGTCGGGATCACCGGGATCGGCTCGCGGGTCAGGTCGACGCCGGCGAAGATCTTGGCGCTCTCCGAAATGCCGGGCAGGCGCTCGTGGAGGATCGCCGGGTCGAGATGGTCGAGGTGCAGGAAGATGTGGTCCTTGGCCTTGCCGACGCCGCGGCCCTCGCGGATCTCCATGGTCATGGAGCGCGAGACCACGTCGCGGGAGGCGAGGTCCTTGGCCGAAGGGGCGTAGCGCTCCATGAAGCGCTCGCCCTCGGAATTGGTCAGGTAGCCGCCCTCGCCGCGGGCGCCCTCGGTGATCAGGCAGCCCGAGCCGTAGATGCCGGTGGGGTGGAACTGCACGAACTCCATGTCCTGGAGCGGCAGGCCGGCGCGCAGCACCATGCCGCCGCCGTCGCCGGTGCAGGTATGGGCCGAGGTGGCGGAGAAATAGGCCCGGCCATAGCCACCGGTCGCCAGCACCACCAGATGGGCGCGGAAGCGGTGGATGGTGCCGTCGTCCAGCTTGATGGCGACGACGCCGCGGCAGCGGCCGTCCTCGTCCATGATGAGGTCGATGGCGAAGTATTCGACGAAGAACTCGGCGTGGTGCTTCAGCGCCGCCCCGTAGAGGGTGTGCAGCATGGCGTGGCCGGTGCGGTCCGCGGCGGCGCAGGTGCGCTGGGCGGTGCCCTTGCCGTAGTGCGTGGTCATGCCGCCGAACGGGCGCTGGTAGATCTTGCCGTCGTCGGTGCGCGAGAACGGCACGCCCCAGTGCTCGAGCTCGTAGACCGCGGCCGGGGCGTTGCGCACCATGTATTCGATGGCGTCCTGGTCACCCAGCCAGTCCGACCCCTTGACGGTGTCGTACATGTGCCATTCCCACTTGTCCTCGCCCATGTTGCCGAGCGAGGCGGCGACGCCGCCCTGGGCGGCCACGGTGTGGGAGCGGGTGGGGAACACCTTGGTGATACAGGCGGTGCGCAGCCCGGCCTGGGAGCAGCCCACCACGGCGCGCAGGCCGGCGCCGCCGGCGCCCACCACCAGCACGTCGTAGGTGTGGTCCTCGATCGGGTAGGCGGCGCCGTTGATACCGGGGGCGGCGGCCCCGTTGGTTGCGGTCATGTCTGCCTCCTCAGCCGGCGAGACTGATCTTGAGCACGGCAAAGGCGCCGGCGAGGGCAATGGAGATGGTGAAGAAGGTGTTGAGGACGATCAGCAGCACCTTCAGGCCTTCGGTGTGCACGTAGTCCTCGATCACCACCTGCATGCCCAGGCGCATGTGCACCGTCACCGACAGCAGGGTGAGCAGGATGATGACCGCCACCAGCGGATGTCCCAGCACTGCCCGGGTCTCGGCGTAGCTGGCGCCGGCAAGCCGGATGACGATCACCACGAAGGCGATCATCAGCAGGAAGTTGGCGAAGCCGGTGAGGCGCTGGAGGAAGAAGTGCTCGGTGCCTGAGCGGGCCGAGCCGAGGCCGCGGACGCGGCCGAGGGGGGTGCGCATGGGGTTGGGCGCGTGTCCGGTGCTCATGTTCGCCTCCTCAGCCCTTGAGCGCGATGCCGATGACCCACAGCACGAGGGTCAGACCGATGGAGCCGGCCAGCGTCGCCTTGGCGAGCAGCTCGCGCTCCCTCGGCTCGAAGCCGCGGATGAAGTCCCACATGAAGTGGCGCAGGCCGCCGAGGGCGTGGTGCAGCAGCGCCCAGGTGAAGCCCAGCAGCACGACGAGGCCGATGAAGGAGCCGGCAATACCGCTGAAGGTATTGAACGCGGTCGGGGTGTTCGAGGCGGCGGCCAGCAGCCACCAGACGAACAGCACCATGCCGAAATAAAGGCCCACGCCAGTGACGCGGTGCACGATGGACATCATCATCGTGAACAGAGGGCGGTAAATCTGCAGGTGCGGCGAAAGCGGGCGCTCAGCGCGGGAAGAACCGTCGGCCATGGGCCTCCTCCAAAAACCGCCCGATCAGGTAGCCCAATCGATTCCACTTCGCAATGATTCCAAAGCGGAAGACGATCGATTTGTGGCTAGGTAAAAAGGGCGCGGGCGAGGTCCGGGTCGCAGGAGCGGCCTGGACGGCCAGCACCTTGCACCGCCGGGCGGCGTTGGCAAGCCGGCTCGCTTATGCCGGCGCGGATTTTGTGAGGCGCCGGGCGCCGGGAGGGGCCTGCCGGGCGGACATAAAAAAACAGCGCCGGATGAACCGGCGCTGTGGAGGCTTTCGGAAAGACCCTGTCGAGGATCAGAAGCGGTAGGTGACGCCCGTGCCGAAGATCCAGGGATTGAGATCGGCGCCGCCGGTGAGGCGCACGTTCGGCACCAGGGTGACGGTGACGTCGGGCTGCAGGAAGATCTTCTTCACGTCGAAGTTGATGCCCCAGTGCTTGTCGATCATGAAGTCGAAGCCGGCCTGGAGGGCGAGGCCCCAGCTGTCGTGCACGTCCAGCTCCTGGACCACCAGCGGGTTGGACACCGACTGGTTGAAGAACACGGTGTAGTTCACGCCGGCGCCGATATAGGGCTTGAAGGCGCCGAAATCGGTGAAGTGATACTGCAGGGTGAGGGTCGGCGGCAGCAGCCACACCTTGCCGATCTGGCCGAGGCCCAGGATCGAGCCGGCGCCGTTCACGTCATGCGGGGTGACGCCGAGAATGAGTTCGGCCGCGATGTTCTTGGTGAAGTAATAGGTGATGTCCAGCTCGGGAACCACCGCGTCGGAATAGGTGAGGTCGGAGAAGGCGACGCCGTTCACGCTGCCGCCGTTTTCCGGCATCACGTAGAGGCCGCGCACGCGGATCTGCCAGGGGCTCTGCGCCTCTTCAACCACCGGCGCCTTGTAGGCGGGGGGCAGATCGGCGGCCTTCACCGAAGCGGCCGGGCCCGCCACCAGCGCAGTCACGATACCGGCAACTGCCGCCGCCGAGCTGAAATTCCAAAACCGATTCATGCTACTCACCCCCGCATTCGTTGATAAATTCGTGCCGAAGGTGTCGTCCGTCATCAAGGGGCTTAGTTTGATGGAGGTCAAAACAGGACTGGATCATGGTCGTGGTGTGTCGCTGTTGCCACAGATCGGTCATGCTTCGGCCCTTTCTTGCATGCATGGGCGCATGCAACGGCGATTCTGCCTTCTGAATACCGGCCGCGCTGCGGTGCGGCGGCGAGTCGGAGGCGGGTCATGAACCGGCATTACCTTTGGGCATGGTCGGTCCTGGCCGGCATGGCCGGCGCCCTGCGTCGCATCCCGTCGCGGCTCCGGATGCCGCTGCTCGTGCTGGTCGCCGCGCTTTCGGCCGCCGCGCCGCTGCGGGCGCAGCCGGCCGAGGGCGGCGGCGCGCGCATGCATGAGGTCCTGGTCGGCAAGGAGGTCCGCCGCTACCTGCTGGTGACGCCGCCGGGCACCACCGGTCCGGCGCCGGTGGTCATCGCCCTGCACGGGGCGATGCAGACGCCGCAGAGCTTCCGCGCCTATTTCGGCCTCGATGCCGCCGCGGCCGCCCACGGCTTCGTGGTCGCCTATCCCGAGGGCGAGGGCCGGGTGTGGAACGACGCCCGCCCGGCGGCCATGCGGCTGAAGGCCATGCTGCGGCCGGGCGACGACGTGCCGTTCCTGCTGCTGCTGGCCCGCCGGCTGGTGGAGGAGGGGGTCGCCGATCCGGCCCGGATCTATCTCACCGGCATTTCCAACGGCGGCTTCATGGTGCAGCGGATGGCCTGCGAGGCGGCCGGCACCTTCGCCGCCTTCTCGGTGATCATGGCCACCGCGCCCGCCAATGCGCAGGAAGACTGCGCCCCCGCCCGGGCGGTGCCGATCCTGTTCATCCACGGCACCGCGGATTCGGTCATCGCCTATGACGGCTTCTGGGCCCCGGTGGGGGCGCCGCTGTCGGCGCCGGCCAGCGCCCGCCTGTTCGCCGGCCTCAACGGATGCCCGGAGCCCCCGCGCGAGCGCGCTTTGCCGGACCTGGACCGGGGCGACGGGACCACGGTGCGCGAAAGCGTCTGGGACGGCTGCAGGGACGGCAGCCGGGTGGTGCTGCTCAGCGTCGAGCGCGGCGGCCACCAGCCGCCGGTGCGGGTCGATACCAAGCCGGACCTCGCCACGCCCTTCCTCGGCCTGCGCAACCACGACATCGATTCCGGCGAGGAGGTCTGGCGCTTCATGTCCGCCTTCCCGGCCGGGGCTCCGGTCCGGTCGGCGGGGCAGACGGGCGCGCCGGGCGGTGCCCTGCCGGCCCGCCCGCCTTTGCCCGCCGCATCGCCGCTGCGCCTCGGCCGCTGATCGCGCAGCCTCGCGTCACCCGACGCGGTGGCCGCTTCCGCGGCAGACGGCTGCGTGCCGGCTTTGGTCGCCCTCGGGCGGGGAAGAAAAGTCGGGCGGAGCGGCCCCGGTTCGAGGGCAGCCGGCGGGCCGCGCCGGTTGCCGGCTGGCTTGCCTGGACGCCCTCGCCCGCCACCCATCGGACCCGGAAGGCAGCCTCCCGGGTCCTCGAGACGCTCAGCGCGGGATCAGCACCCAATAGTCGATGTCGAGGATCACCGACGAATCGTAGTCCGGCCCGGTCTTGTGCGGGAAGTCGCCGGTGGTGCGCTCCTTGGTGGCGATGGTCCGCACCCGCAGCGCGCCCACGTCGTCGCGGCCCGGCAGCTCCTGGGCGTCGAGGATCTCGCTCCAGGCGAACACGGTGAGCCCGGCGAACAGCGGCGCCACATGCCGCCCGCCGTTGATGCCGGCTACATGGAACGCGTTGGCGAGCCCGTTGAACGACAGCGCCCTCGCCAGCGAGATGACATGCCCGCCATAGATGAGCCGGCGGCCGAAGCGACCCTGGCCCTCCGTGAACTGGTTGAAATGGACCTTCGCGGTGTTCTGGTAGAGGCGGGACGCGGAGAATTTGTCGGCCTCCTCCCCCCCAACCGCGCGCTCCACGACCGTTATGTGGCCCACCCGGTGGT
>CALMSN010000335.1 GCA_937872325.1 uncultured Xanthobacter sp.
CAGTCGGGCATCTTCACCCGCAACTGGATGCTGGAGAACAAGGTCAACCAGACCTCGTTCAAGGCCACCCGCGCCAAGGTGAACGCTCACCAGATCGAGGAAGTGGGCGAGAAGCTGCGCGGCATGATGCCCTGGATCAAGGCCAAGGCTCTGGTCGACAAGTCCAAGAACTGAGAGCAGCGGCAGGGCCGCCCCGGGAGACCGGGCCGGCATCCGTGGCCCGGGTCGACGCATGTCGGCCCGGGTTTTTTATTGCCGCCGAGGTGCGCTGCTTTCCCTGCCGCCCGGCCCGGCCTCAGAACGGCGAGCTCGCAATCGGCGGCGATTTTCCTGGCGGGAATATTGAGAATAGAGCGATTATAACAAGCGCCCCCTAGCACGGATTGCGCTTCTTAACAATCGTGGTCTCCACTATATTGCGAATACTTCACTCCTGCCGCAGCCTCGGGCCGTGGACGACTGAAGGCCGGCGGCGGTTTGCGACGCCGGAGCGGGGAGGCGGCAGGTTCGCAGCCCCTTATGTATTTGAGAATTGAAGCGGATTTCAACGCCGGTCATTGATCCGGATGACGTTCGTTTTCGAACATTTCATGCCGTGAAATAAAGAGACGGGAAGATGATCGTCAATGTGATTTTCGGCTCCGATGGCGGGGCCACCAAGGGCGTCGCCTCGAAGATTTCCAAGAAGTGCCAGGGCAAGGCCATCGACATCAAGGCGGCCACCAAGGCCGACTTCGAGAACTGCGATCTCCTCATCCTCGGCTCGCCCACCTACGGCGACGGCACCTTGCAGGTGGACTGGGAGGAGCACATCGAGAAACTGCGCGCCGCCAACATCTCCGGCAAGAAGGTGGCGCTGTTCGGCACCGGCGACCAGGCCACCTATCCGGCCTCCTTCGTGGACGCCATGGGCATCCTGTTCGACGAGGTCTGCGAGAAGGGGGCCGTGGTGATCGGCCAAACCGACACCGCGGGCTATGACTATACCGGCTCCACCGCCGAGCGGGACGGCCAGTTCGTCGGTCTCGCCCTCGACCAGGACGGCCAGTCCGGCATGACCGAAAAGCGGGTGACGGCATGGCTCACCAAGCTGCTGTAGATCCGGTGATCCTCAAGCTCTTTCATCACTATCTCTACGAATACGGACGGGGCGTGCGCGCCCTGTTCCTGATGACCATCGGCGCCGACGAGGTGGCGCTTGTGGCCGCGCGCCTGCGGGCCGCGGGGGTGGATCACTTCACCCAGTCGGTGTCGCCGGCCAAGGTCAACATCTTCTTCGGCCGCGCCGCCTTCGTGGAGACGGCGCAGGCTTTCGTCACCCGGCCGCTCAACGCGCTGACGCCGGAGGAGGACTTCATGCTCGGCACCCTCCTGGGCTACGATCGCGAGCAGCAATGCCGCCGCTTCCTCGATCGGCGGGCCCGGCAGGGACATGGACGCGCCGCGAGCGCCCTCGCCGCGGAATAGAGCGCCGTCCGGACCGGCGGACCCGCTCGGCGACGGCGCCTCAGCCCTCGGCATCCTCCGCTTTCCATGACAGGCAGGACCGCGGGAGCCGGCTCGGCGCGGTGGCAAACGCCGCCGGTCGGTGATGGCGGCGGGGGATGTGCGAGGGTGCGGCTCTTTGCCGGACAATCCCGCCGGCCGGCAGCGAGCAGGGCGCCGCGCCGCGTCAGGGGCGTGCGGGTGCCCGGCGCCGCCTGACGCTCAGGGGGCCTCCCGCCGCCCCACCGGCTCGCCGCCCTCGATGAACGGCCGCATCCGGCTCAGCTCGCGTCCCGCATGCTCCATGAAGGTGCGCACCCGTGCGGTGGCCTTCAGATCGGGATGGGTGAGCAGCCACAGGCCGGTCTCCAGCTCCGGCTGGATCGGGGCGAGCCGCTGCAGTCCCGGCACCGTCGCGCCGATGAAGCAGGGCAGCACGGCGATGCCGATCCCCGCCGCCACCGCCTCGGCGAGGCCCAGCACGGTGTTGGTGCGATAGACGATGCGGGCTTCGTCGACTCGCTCGCGCAGCCAGCGATTGTGCCGCTGCGAGCCGAAGCTTTCGGCAAATCCCAGCCAGTCCCGATCGAGCAGATGCCGCGGAAGCCCGGCCGACCCGGCGTCCGGCGCCGGCGGCTCCGGATCGGCATCGCTACGGGGGCCATAGACGCCCCACGAGACCGAGGAGATGCGCCGGCCCACCAGCGTGTCTCCCGGCCTGTCGGTGGCCCGGATGGCGACGTCGGCGTCGCGCTTGGAGAGGCTCAGGGTCTGGTTGGCCACCACGATGTCGAGGGTGATCTCCGGATAGGCGCGGCGGAAGCTGGCCAGCACCGGGGTCGCGAGGTGCACCAGGAAGGTGTCGTTGGTGGTCACCCGCAATTCGCCCGACGGCCGCAGGTCCTGCCCGGTGATGCGGCGCTCCACCGCCAGCACCTCCTCGCCCATCCGGGCGGCGAGGCGCACCATCTCCTCGCCGGTGGAGGTGGGGGCGTAGCCGGTGCGCGCCCGCTCGAACAGCCGCACCCCCAGCTGGTGCTCCAGCGTACCGAGGCGGCGGAACACCGTGGAATGGTTGACGTTCAGCGCCGCCGCGGCGCCGGCAAGGGAGCCGGTCTCGGCAATCGCCTGGACGAGGCGGAAGTCATCCCACGCGATCATGAGCTCGTTGCGCCTGTGCAAAGTTGCATCATGATTGCGGATTGTCGCCTTGCGTCAACGAGAAATCTACAGCGGCTCCGCATCGTCCTTGCCGCCGTCCGTCGCGGGTGCTGCCGGCGGCGTGCTGCGGGTGAGCAGGCGCTGGTAGAGCCAGCCCATGGCCACCAGCACCACGCCCGGGCCGATGAAGGCCAGCGCCCGCAGCCCCCCTTCCAGATCGGCCATGCCCGAGAGGAAGCCCTTCAGCACGGTCGCCCCGGTCACCACCGCCGAGGCCAGCCGCAGCGGCCGCGAGCGCAGCCACAGGCCGAGCCCCAGCAGGGCGATGCCGAAGCCAAGCCACGCCGCCGACCACGCATACCATTCCCCCTGGGAGATCGCGGTCTCGTCCAGCACCGGGCCCTGGAACAGCCGGCTCACCTCGAGCGTGACGTAGGCGAGCGCCAGCACCAGCGCCATGCCGCAGGCGGCCAGCCGGGTCTGCACCCGGTTGGCCGGCAGTCCGGCGGCATAGAGCAGGAACAGGCCGGCCGGCAGCGCGTAGGCCAGCAGAAGGTCGTTGAACAGCCGCCCGCCCACCGCCTCGCCGGTTGTGAACGGGTTGTCGGCGGTGAGAGCGGCGACGGCGCACAGCGCGGCGAGGCCGGCCACAGCATCGGCGAAGATCCGGTGCAGCATCAGGCCGCTGGCCGCGGCGATGCGGGTGAGCCCCGCCGCGTAGGCGGCGTAGACGGTGGCCAGGAGCCCGGTCTCGAACGGGGGGGTGCCGGGGGCGTAGACGTTCCCGCCATGGGCGAGGTGGCGCACCTCAAAGGCGGCGAGCAGCACCGCGAACAGCAAGGCGAGGCATTCCAGGACCCGGCGGCTCCAGTCGTCGCGGCCGAGCAGGACCGCGGCGCCGGCGAACGCGGCGGCGGGCACGCCATAGCCCCACAGCAGCCAGTTGAGGATCGGCGTGGTGCCGAGCTCGGTCCCGGCGATGGTGGGATCCCAGACGATCCGTCCCAGCACCACGAGGCCGAGGCCGGCGGCGAGCTGGCGCAGCCCCGGCAGCGGCCGGCGAGCGGCCACCCAGGCCACCGCAAGAGCGGACAGAGCGAGGCCCACCGTCAGCCAGCCCTTCTCCAGCGCGAACACCAGCGCGAGGGCCAGCGCCACCACCCCGCCCGCGGCGAAGGCGGCGGCGGGGAAGGTGCGGCCATTGCGGGTGAGGATCTCGGCCGCCAGGGTCAGTGCCGCGGCAAGGCCCAGCGCCAGCGCGGCGAAGGGCAGGCTGCGGTCGAGCTCGGTCAGGCTGGCATAGGCCGCCACCAGCAGCAGCACCGGCGCGGCCGCCGCCGCCGTCGCCCAGCCGAGGGCGAAGAGGCGATGGCGGATCTTCCCGGCGGCGAAGAAGCCGAGGCCGCCCAGCAGCGCGGCCATGGCGAGGCCGAAGGCGGCGAAGGCGCGCACATCGAGCCGCACCGGCTCCGGCACGGCGCCGCTCACCGGCCCGCCGGGGGCGAGGGCGGAGCCGGCATCGGCCGGAAACTGCCAGTGGAAGAGCAGCACGGGCGCGGCCACCGCCACCGCCAGCGCGGCGAAGGTGGCCGGCGGCGCGGCGACGGCAAGGGCCAGGGTGCCGAGCGCGGCGAGGGTGAAGAGGATGACGGGGGTCGCCGCATTCTCTCCGGTGATCGCGGCCAGCGTCACCATGGCCATCACGCCGGCGGCCGCGGTGGTGGACACGAGGTCCGGCGGCCAGGGTGCGGCGACGCGCGGGCCGAACAGCAGGCCGGGTGTCGCCAGCACCGCCACCAGCGCCAGCAGTACCAGCGCCAGCACGGCGGCGGCCGGCTCCGCCTGGGGCACGGAGAAGAGGATCAGCACCAGCCCCCAGGCGGTGGTTCCGGCGATGGCCAGCAGCGCCAGCCAGCGCCACAGTCGGACCCGGGCGACGCCGAGGGCGCTCGCGGCCACCGCGGCGATGAGCCCCGCGACGCTCCAGGCATTGGGGCTGTCGGAGGTGATGAGGAAGGGCGTCAGCGCCGCGCCGAGGAAGCCGAGGGCGGCCAGCGACGGCCCGTGCAGCAGGGCGGCGAGCAAAGTGAGGATGGCGGTGAGCGCCAGGGCCAGGAAGGCCACCGCCGGCGGGATCAGGTGATAGAGCTCATAAGCGGCGAAGATGCTGCCGAAGGCGGTCATGGTGCCGGCGCCGGTGAGGATGCCGGGCACGTAGGGCAGGGGACGGTCGATGGCCGGCGGTGGATCGCGCCGGCGCAGCACCTCTCCCGCGGCCATCAGGGCGGCGGCCAAGATGAGGCCGAAGGCGATGCGCAGGCCCGGGCCGATCAGGTCCTGCTCCACCGCGAAGCGGACCAGGAAGACGCCGCCGAGGGCCAAAGCCAGGCCGCCCACCCACACCGCCCAGCGCGCACCCACCTTCTCCTCGAACCCGTCGACGCGGCTGCGCAGGCTCGGCGGCGCGGCGCCCACCGGCCCCTTGGCGCCCAGGCCGAAGGCCGGGCGCAGCAGGGTGGGGATGGCATCCGCCGGCGTTTGCCGGGGCGGCAGGCCCTGCGGCGCTGCGGGCGGTGCGTCGGCGATGGGCGCCGCCGGGGGCGGCGAGATGCCATGAGGCGGCTGGGGCAGGGCGGGAGCCTCGCCTTCCGGCTGGAGCGGCGGGGCGGGGAGCCGTCCCGAGGCCGCCCGGGTCAGCTCCGCCTCCAGCACGGCGACGCGCGCCTCCAGCATGGTGAGGCGGCCACGCGCCTTCAGCCCCAGCACCAGGCCGACGATGGCCATGACCGGAAAGGAGAGAACCAGCAGGACCAGCCAGGCGATCTCGCTCACGTCGGCCTCGTTCTTGCGGCCCGGCCTTCCGGTGAAGGCGGGGTCGGGAGCATCCGACGCCCTTATGAGCGTTTTCCCGCCAAGCTGGTACCGGCCCGGATGAAGAAATTGCGACGTCCCTCCGGCGGAGACCGACTTTGCGCGCTGGTTGAGGCAGAAGCGCCGTGCCGTCCTGGTGGCCGTCGGTAGCCGAGGGCCGTGACGCACGGGCTGCGGGCGGGGGAGGGGCGCTCTGGGGGCGGAGGCCCGAATCGGCGGCGCCGGCGTATCCCCGCTCTGCCAGAGCACGCGGATGCGGGTGCTGGTGCCGGGAAGGGTGCAGGGGCATCGCCGCGTCCCCTTTGCCCCGCCTCCTGGGCGTGCGCCCGGACAATCCGGGCCCGACGCGGCCGGGAGGGGCGGAAGGGCTTTTTCAAAGCTCTTTCTGCGCCGGGCATATCTATGTAAGTAGAGTATATAACGCCGACGCAAGAGGCGGGCCGGGCGCGGCATCAGCTGGATGCCGCCGGGCCTTGCGTATTTTTAAAGCGTGCCCACTTTTTGTTCTCCGGCAGCGTCGGCGCCCCGTGTTTCCTCCGGCCATCAGGAAAACGCATGTCCGCACCGAAGATCGACGCCCAGCTCGCGCTGAAGAGCGATGGGCGCCTCCTGGTGGGGCGCGAGCGCATCCGCCTCCTGGAGGCGGTCGCCGCCCACGGCAACATCACCCAGGCCGCGAAGGTGCTGGGCTTCAGCTACAAGACGGCGTGGGATGCGGTGAACGCCATCAACAACCTGCTGCCGCGCCCCGCCTTCATCACCCGCGCCGGCGGGCGCAGCGGCGGCGGGGCCGAGGTGACCGAGGAGGGGCTCAAGCTCATCGCCGCCTTCCATCAGCTGGAGGATCGCCTCGCCCGCATCTCGGCCGCCATCGCCGAGGACGGGTTCGAGGGGCAGGACGAATTCCTGTTCTGGAGCTTCGGCCTGCGCATCTCCACCCGCAACGTCTTCCAGGCCGAGGTGAGCGCGCTCACCCGCAATCCGGTGGACGTGCGGGTGCATCTGCGGCTGTCGGACCAGAACGCGCTGGTGGCCATCGTCACCAACGAGGCGGCCGACGAGCTGGCCCTGGAGCCCGGCCGCAAGGTGCTGGCGCTGGTGAAGGCCCCCTTCGTCACCCTGTCGCGGCCCGAGGACGGCGCCAGCGAGGAGAACAGCTTCGTCGGCACGGTGACGCGGCGCCTCGATGCCGATCCCGATCCGAAGGTCGGCGAAGGCGGGGGCAAGACCGAGGCCCTGATCGATATCGGGGCCGGCAAGACCATGACCGCCGTGGTGCCACGCCAGGTGGCCGACGACCTCGGTCTGCAGGAGGGGACGCGGATCCGCGCCGCGTTCGATGCCGGCCACGTCATCCTCGCCGCCGGCTGAGGATGGGGCCCGGCCGGGCCATGGGCGCCTGAACGCTGCTGCGACCGCCTTCGGCGGCCCGGGCGGACGATCCGGCGGTACCCCGGCGCGGTCTGGCGCGGCAGGGCGCCTTGCGGCACCATGTGCACTCGCGTCCCGGTGGCGGATTGATTATAGTTGTAGCGATACAGCTTTGACGAAAGATGGTGCGCAGCCATGGAGCAAGCGCAAGCCAGACCGATGATCCTCGCCGTCCAGGGGGGCGACCGGGAGGTCATCCAGACCCTTCTCGCCGAGGCGGCGCGACGCCTTGCTGCGTCGGGCGCGCGCGTGCTGGGGGTCATCGAGCATATGCCGCCGGGCATCGGCCACGACGAGGTGATGCTGGTCGATCTCGCATCGGGCGCCCTGCACCGCCTGCATCAGGACCTCGGCCCCGGCGCCGCCGGCTGCAGCCTCGACCCGGCAGGGCTGGCGGCGGCCTCCGGCGGGGTGGAGCAGGCCATCTGCGATCTGGTGCAGACCGGTCGCGACGTCTGCGACACCGTGGTCATCCTCTCCAAGTTCGGGCGCCAGGAGGCCGAGGGGCGCGGCCTCACCGGAGCCTTCCACGCGGCGGTCGCCGCGGACATCGCGGTGCTGACCTCGGTCTCGCCGACGGTGCGCACGCAATGGGCGGACTTCGCAGGCGACCTCGCGATGATCGCGCCGGCGACCCTCGACGCCGTCGATTCGTGGTGGACCCATCCGGCGTTGGCCGGAGCGGAAGAGAAGGCCGCTGCGCCGGCATAGGCGTGGCATGGCGGGGTGTTTGCACCCGCCATGGTCGTGGAATTCGTCAAAGGTGGTGGCGGAGGTATTTGCCGCCCATGCCGGCGGGTCTAGAATGCCTCTCGTTTCCCGTATCGGGGAACGCTCCATGTCCTTGCATCGATGCGTTCTCGTCATGCGATACCGGCTCTGCCGTTCGCGCGAAGACGCCCCGGAGCCCGAACGGCCGCATCGAATCGCGCTGCGCGCTTCCCTGCGCCCGGGTCGCGCTCCGGCCGTTGCCGGTCCTTATTCGCATAGAGGAAAATCTCGCATGCTCTCCAGGCTCAAGAAGCCGGCCTTCGCTTTCGCGGCCGGCGCGACCCTTTCCGCCGCCGTCCTGGTCGGCGGCGCGCTGGCCAACCAGCCCCTTATGTGGCGCGCCATGGGCGCCTTGCACAATGCCCGGGCGGCCCTCATGGAAGCCGAGCCCAACAAGGGCGGCCACCGCGAGCGCGCCATCGAGCTGGTGGATCGCGCCATCGCCGAGGTCCAGGCCGGTATCGACTTCGCCCGCTGATCCGCGCGCCGGCCGGCGGGGCCCATTCCGCCCCGCCGG
>CALMSN010000336.1 GCA_937872325.1 uncultured Xanthobacter sp.
AGGCGGCGGACGGCTCGCGAGGCCGGCGGCACGGCGCAGGTGGCCGGCGGCGTGCCGGCGATGTGCGACGGCGTCACCCAGGGCCAGCCGGGCATGGAGCTGTCGCTGTTCTCGCGCGACGTGATCGCGCTGGCGGCGGGGGTGGTGGCGCCCGCCGTCGCGGCCGGGGGCATCGTCGTGCCCGGGGAGAAACCGGCCGTCACCGAGGGCTTCCGCGCCCGGGCGGCCGCCGCCATCGCGCCCTCGGCGCGCGCCTGGTGGAGACGGGGATGGCCGTCGCCTTCGGCCAAAGTCCGTATCGCGATGCGCAGGCCCGAGCCCGCGCCGACCGCCGCGGCATCTGGGTCGGCGCGTTCCAGATGCCGGCCGACTATCGGGCCGCGCATCCTCGCGTGCCGTAGGGCGCCGCGGAACGCCGGGTCGATTCGCGATGAGATCCGCTCGGCAACCGTCCGCCGCCCGAGGCGACCCGCGGATCCGGCGCCCCGTTGAATCGCGGGTCGGCCTGCTTCAGTGGACGACGACGCCGGCCGCGGTGATCAGCAGCACCGCCACGATGGGCGGCGCCCGCCAGACGGTGAGCAGCAGGAACCCGGCCAGCGCCACCGCGAAGTCCGGGGGGTCGAGCACCGCGCCGGTGAAGACCGGGGCGTAGAGCGCCGCTCCGAGAATGCCGACCACCGCCGCGTTGGCGCCGCGCATGGCCGCCTGGGCCCGTGCCTTGCGGCGCAGCGCATCCCAGAAGGGCAGCGCGCCGGTCACCAGCAAAATCCCCGGCAGGAACACCGCGACGAGGGCGATGGCGGCGCCGGCGATGCCGTTGGGCGCCGGCCCCATCACCGCCCCCAGCCAGGCGGCGAAGGTGAAGAGCGGCCCCGGCACCGCCTGCACCAGGCCGTAGCCGGCAAGGAAATCGCCGGTGGTCACCCAGCCGGGCGCCACCAGCTCCGCCTGGAGCAGGGGCAGGACGACATGGCCGCCGCCGAACACCAGCGCGCCCGAGCGGTAGAAGGCATCGAACAGGGCAACGCCCTGGGATTGGGTCGCCTGGACCAGCAAAGGCAGCGCCACCAGGAGCACCGCGAAGGCGGCGAGCAAGGCAAGGCTGGCGCCGCGCGACAGGGGCACCGCCAGCGCGCGGGCGGGCGGGGCCGTCCCCTGCCGCAGGCCGTCCGGATCGCGGCACAGCAGGAGGCCGGCCAGCGCGCCGGTGGCGATGGCCGCGATCTGGCCCGGCGCGCCATCGAGGAACACCACCAGCGCCACCGCGGCGAGAGCGATCCCGGCCCGCGGCCGATCGGGAGTGAGGGTGCGAGCCATGCCCCATACCGCCTGCGCCACCACCGCCACGGCGACGAGTTTCAGCCCGTGCAGGACGGCTTCGGCGGCCGGCCCGGAGATGGCCGCCGCCCCCAGCGCCACCGCCCCCAGCGCGATGGCGGAGGGGAGGGTGAAGCCGACCCATGCGGCGATGCCGCCGAGCATGCCGCCGCCGCGGATCAGGCCCAGCGCGAAGCCGAGCTGGCTGGAGGCAGGCCCCGGAAGGAACTGGCACAGGGCCACCAGATCGGCATAGGCCTCGTCATCCAGCCACCGGCGGCGCAACACCAGCTCGTCGCGGAAGTAGCCGAGATGGGCGATGGGGCCGCCGAAGCTGGTGACGCCCAGCTTCAGGAAAGCGCCGAGCACCTCGAGCGGTGTGCCGGCGGCCGGTGCGGCCTGGCCGGCGACGTCGGCTTGGTGGATGTCATCCCGGGTCCTGTCGTCCTGGTTGATGGCATCCTGGTTCCGGTCATCCCGGTTCATGGCATCGTGGCCCATGTCATTCCGGCCCATGTCTTTCCGGTGCTCCTGCGCTCAGCGCCACAGGGGCGTGTCCGGCAGGGTCCGGCCGCGGGCCTCCTCGCGGACGATCTGCCAGAAGCGGCGAACTTCCGCGCGCACGTCGTAGCTCTCGATGCCTACCACCCGCAGCATCAGGCCGGCGCCGTCGGGAAGCCTGCTGACGCCGGACACCGCCCGCGCCGCGCCCGCCGGGAACACGGTCTCGCAGCGGTCCTTGATGCGCGCCGCCACATCCGGCGGGGTGAGGCACAGGACGTTGGCGAAGGCGTCGAACCCGCCCATCACCGCGGCGAAGTCGAGGGTCGGCTCGCCCTTCTCGATCAGGAGCTTCTCGGCGAACATCCGGCGCCCGTCCGGGCGGCGCACCGCCACCGCTAGCGACAGGAGGTCCATGCCGAAGCGCTCGTCGGCGTGGTGGTGCTTGCGCCCGGTCATGGTCATCTCGCCGTAGAGCAGGGTCGCGTCCTCGGCGACGACGATCTCGGTGCGGCCGATGAAGCGCGAGCCGCGATAGGGAATGGTGACGTCCGGCAGGTATTCGAGATAGGCGCCGGGTTCCAGCGTCAGGGTCTGGTGCTGGGCGGCATAGTTGGCATCCATTTGGTGGATGCGGTTGGCCCCCTGCGAGGTGACGAGGGCACAGGCGCCTTCCCCGACCCGGATGTCGATCCGGTAGCGGTCGCCCTGCAGGATGCCGCCGCCCACCGAGATGATGGTGCAGATGGGCAGTTCCGGCATCGCCTCGTCCCAGTAGAGCGCCCGCTGCACCAGCAGCGGCGCCACCCGGTAGAGGTCGTCCAGCACCGAGCGGCCGTTGCGCAGGGCAAAGCCCAGCCGCAACACGCCGATCTTGCCCGGGCCGGCGGCCCGCATCTGCGCCGGCTGGTCCTGGTAGAGGCGCAGCTCGCGGGCATCGTCCAGCACGGCGAGCGTCGCGTCGGGGGCCATCGCCTCAGACCGCGGCGGCGGGGCGGGTGACCTTCACGTCGAACAGCGCGAGGTCGAGGATGAGCTCGATGAGCGCGTCGACCCCCTCCCCGGTCTTGCAGTTGGTGAAGACGAACGGCTTCTTGCCCCGCATCAGCCGGGAATCGCGATCCATCACCTCGAGGCTCGCCCCCACATAGGGCGCAAGGTCGATCTTGTTGATGACGAGGATGTCCGACTGGCAGACCCCGGCGCCGTTCTTGCGCGGGATCTTGTCGCCGGCGGCGACGTCGATGACATAGATGTAGAAGTCGGCCAGCGCCGGGCTGAAGGTGAGGGTCAGGTTGTCGCCGCCGGATTCGATGAAGATCACGTTGCTGTCGGGATAGCGCTCCTCCAGCTCCTCCACCGCGGCGATGTTCATGGAGGGGTCCTCGCGCACCGCGGTGTGCGGGCAGGCGCCGGTCTCCACCCCGACGATCTTCTCCTCCACCAGCACCCCCTTGAGGGTGCGCCGCACCTGCTTGGCGTCCTCGGTGGTCACCACGTCGTTGGTGATGATGAGCGGCCGCACGCCCATCTCGATGAGCCGCGGCGTGATGACCTCGATGACCGCGGTCTTGCCCGAGCCCACCGGGCCGCCGATGCCGATGCGGGTGATCTTCTTCATGGCCATGTCCCTTCCCGCCTTCAATTCATGAACAGCCGGACGTGAGTGGTCGTGTGATGGGCGACCAGCACGTCGAACACCGGCGCGAAGCTCGCCATCTCCTCCAGCGCCAGCTCCCGCACCGCGCGGTAATGGGCATCCACGTCCTGCTGGGTGGCGAAGAGGATGCGCTGGGTGTCGAGGTGGTCGATGCGCATCAGCCGTACCGCCGCGCCGAGGATCATCGCCGCCACCCCATAGTGATGGACCACGAAGGCCTCGCCCTCGTCCGCCCCCAGCTGGGCGAAGGCGATGGCCTGGCCGATGGGAAAGCAGCCTGGGGTGGCGCCGGCCTTGATGTCGGCGAGCCAGCGCTCCAGCACCGGGAAGGCGCTGATCTTCAGCGCCAGCTCGGCGAGCTTGCGGCCCATGCGCGCCAGCATGAGCTGCTGCTCCTCGCCGGTCCGCCGGCACCACAGGGCGCGGTCGGCGCGCAGCACCGCCTCATAGTCGCCGGCGACGATGCCGCGATGGGCGTGGAGCAACGCCACCCCGTCCATCCGCGCCGCCTGGCGCACCGCTAGCCGCGCGAACTGCTCGAGGCTCGCGGGATCTGTGACCACCTGCGTCTGCACCGCCGATTCCAGCCCGTTGGAGAAGGCGAAGGTGCCCACCGGCAGGGTCGAATCGGCGAACTGCAAGAGCCGCGCGAGATGCGCCAGGTCGCGCGGCGGGGCAGGCGTGGCGGGATCGAGCGGCGTCATCACGATCCAGACGGGCGGGGGAGGTGCGCAGGCCCGCCGGGCTCGTGCTGATGGCTGTGGGTGCCATGGTCATGGGGATGGGTGTGCGTACCATTCCCATGGCTATGCGCGCCGTGGTCGTGAGGATGGGCTTGGGCGCCATGCCCATCCTCATTGACGTCCGGCTGATGCTTGTGTTTGGGCGTGCCGTGGTCGTGGCCCTGGGCGCCATGATCACGGTGATGGTCGAACCCGCAATTTCCCTGGCTTTGAGCGCCGGGTTCGTGCTCGTGGGCGCTGTGCTCGTGGTTGCGAGCGCCGGGCTCTTGTTCGTTGTCGAGCTGGCGATGCTCATGGCCGTGCGCGCCATGGTCGTGGGTGCCGCGCGCGGGGGCGGGCCCGCCTTCCTCATGGCGGTGCGCGCCGTAATGGTGGTGCGGGGTGGCGTCGGCGCCGGCGAACAGCATCCTCAGTTCGGCGGCCTCCAGCAGCGGCGCCACCTCCTCGCCGGGCACGAAGCGGGTGCGGACGTGCTCGAAGGCGTGGGTCCGCATCACCGAGCTCATCACCTTGCGGTCGACGGCGAGCGGCACATACACCGTCGTGCCCTTGATGACCGCCGGCCAGTGCTGGTTGCCGAGGCCGTGGCCGAGGGCGAAGCAGATCCGCAAAATCTCCGCCGGCGGCAGCGTGCCGAGATCGTCGAGGCTGATCTCCAGCACCTCCTTCAGCGGGATGCGGGCGACGACGAGAATGCCCGCCGCGGCGTCGTAGTGGAGCACGTCGCCATCGTGCAGGTGCGCGGTGCGCGGCAGGGAGATGGCCAGCTCCAGCCCGGCCTCGGTGGCCTTGCGCAGCCGGCTCTTCGGCGCCTCCCAGTGCTCAAGGGCGAGCACGTCCACCCGGGCGCGATGGGCGATGTCGTGCCAGGCGGGCTCGCTCAGGTTGCCGAGGGTGTTTTCGACGAGGATCATCTCGGGTCTCCGAACGGTCCGGGGCCCGGGCGCCGGACCCGGGATCGCGCCCTAGCTGAAGAAGTACAGCTGGTTGAGCGGGATGCTGGAGGCCGGCTCCACCGTCGCATGCTTGCCGTCCACGGTGACGGCGAAGGTCTCCGGGTTCACCTCGATGGCCGGCAGGCTGGTGTTGCGCACCATGGAGCTCTTGCCGATGGTGCGGGTGCCGTAGACCGGCAGCACCTTCGACTTCAGCTCGTAGCGCGAGACGATCCCCGCCTCGATGCCGGCAAGCGAGGTGAAGGTCACCCGGGTCTTGGCCAGCGCCGAGCCGAACATGCCGAACATGGGCCGGTAGAAGACCGGCTGGGGTGTCGGCAGGGAGGCATTCGGATCGCCCATCAGCGACCAGGAGATGAAGCCCCCCTTGATGACCATCTTCGGCTTGGCGCCGAAGAAAGCAGGCTCCCACAGCACGAGGTCCGCCATCTTGCCCACCTCCACCGAGCCGACCACGTGGGCGACGCCCTGGGCAATGGCCGGGTTGATGGTCACTTTGGCGACGAAGCGCAGCACCCGTTCGTTGTCGTTGCCGGAAGTGTCCCCCTCATAGGCGCCGGTGCGCTGCTTCATGAGGTGAGCGGTCTGGATGGCGCGCAGCCAGGTTTCGCCGATGCGGCCCATGGCCTGGCTGTCGCTCGACAGGATCGAGATCGCCCCTAAGTCGTGCAGCACGTTCTCGGCGGCGATGGTCTCGGCCCGCACCCGGCTCTCGGCGAAGGCGACGTCGGTCGGGATCTTCGGGCTGAGATGATGACAGATCATCGTCATGTCGAAGAGTTCGGCCTGCGAGTTGATGCCGTAGGGCAGCGTCGGGTTGGTCGAGGAGGGAATGACGTTGGCGAGCCCAGCCACCCGGATGATGTCCGGGGCGTGGCCGCCGCCCGCGCCTTCCGTATGGTAGGTGTGGATGGTGCGGCCCTCGAAGGCCGCGATGGTGTTCTCGACGAAGCCGGTCTCGTTCAACGTGTCCGTGTGGATGCAGATCTGGACATCGTGATTGTCGGCGACAGTCAACGCGGCGCGGATGGTTTCCGGCGTGGAGCCCCAGTCCTCGTGGATCTTGAGGCCGATGGCCCCCGCGAAGATCTGCTCCTCGAGCGGCCGGGTGGTCGAGCAATTGCCCTTCCCGAGGATCCCGGTGTTGACCGGCCAGCCATCGAACGCGCGGAGCATCATCTCGATGTTCCACGGGCCGGAGGTGATGGTGGTGCCGTTGGTGCCGTCGCTCGGACCGATGCCGCCGCCGAACAGGGTGGTGATGCCGTTGCTAAGCGCCGCTTCCGCCTGCTGCGGGGCGATGAAGTGCACATGGGCGTCGATGCCGCCGGCGGTGAGGATATAGTGCTCGCCGGCGATGATGTCGGTGGCCGCCCCCAGGGCCAGCCCCGGGGTGACGCCGGACATGATCGAGGGATTGCCCGCCTTGCCGATGGCGCTGATGACGCCGTTCTTGATCCCGACGTCCGCCTTGATGACGCCCTGCACGGCATCGACGATGATCACGTTGGTGATGACGAGGTCCGGCGCCCCGGCGGCGCTGGTCAGCTCGTTGTCGTAACCCATGCCGTCGCGCAGGGTCTTGCCGCCGCCATAGACCGCCTCCTCGCCATAGGTGGCGCGCAGGTCCTTCTCGACCTCGATGTAGAGATCGGTGTCGCCGAGCCGGATCTTGTCGCCGGTGGTGGGGCCGTAGAGATCCGCATACTGCCGTCTTGAGATCTTCGCCATCTCGGGGCTCCGATGAGGTCTGGCGCCGGTCAGGGCTTGGTCTTGAAGCCGTAGCGGGCGATCCGCTCCATGGCGTCGGTGAGGCGGGGGGGGAAGTCTTTGTAGCTCTCGTCGCCGGCCCAGCCGTTGACGAGGCCGTTGAAGCCCACCACCCGCTGCTTGCCCTGGTAGGGCACGAGCGTCACCTCCCGCTCGTCGCCGGGCTCGAACCGCAGCGCCGTGGAGGAGGGGATGTCGAGGCGCTTGCCGAAGGCCTGCTCGCGGTCGAACTCCAGGGCGGCGTTGACCTCGAAGAAATGGAAGTGCGAACCCACCTGGATCGGCCGGTCGCCGGTGTTGCGGACCTTCAGGGTGGTGGTGGGGTAGCCGGCATTGATCTCGATCTCGCCGGCCGTGAGCACGAGGCCGCCGACCGGGGTCTTGCCGTCACGGTTGTTGCCGCCAGCGCTCATCGCCTGTCCCTTTCCTCAGCGGATCGGATCGTGGACGGTGACGAGGCGGCTGCCGTCGGTGAACACCGCCTCCACCTGGACATAGGGGATCATCTCGACCACCCCGTCCATCACCTCGTCCTGCGACACCGCCTTGCGGGCGAGCTCCATGACTTCCTCGAGGGTCTTGCCCGCGCGCGCGCCATCGAGCGCGGCGGCGGCAATAAGCGAGACGGTCTCGGGATGATTCAGCTTCAGCCCCTGCTCCTTGCGGCGCTGGGCGACTTGCGCTGCCATGTAGATCATCAGCTTGTCTATTTCTCGGGGCGTGAAATGCATGGGAAAAATCCTTGCCAGAGCTGATGAGGCTTAGTCTTTATATCCACGCTGACGGTGCATCTTGGATCTTGGGTCGTTTTGGTGTTCGATGACTTCAGGCCGGTGCGGCAATCTCTGTCATTAAAAGAGAGCGGGCTACCTTTTGCAAGGGTTCATCAACTCACATGACGCCCGGCTGGAGGTGACGTTGCTGGATCGTCACCGCGCTCTAGAATCCGCTCTTCACCCGCAGGTGGGTGTGCTCGTGCCCGGCGCCCTGATGGTGGACGTGATGGGCGGCGTCCTCGGTCACCGGGATCAGGCTCAGCGTGCCGTGCATCACCCCGCGCTCCAGGAACAGCGCCTCGGCATAGGCGGAGATCTCGCCGAGCCGGCCGCGCATCACCGTCACGTCCACGGAGGTGGTGTGGTCGAGGGGCACCGACAGCGCGGATACGGTCTGGTCGTGGCGGTCCAGCCGTCCCTGCGGCACCCGCGCCGCGAGGTTGCGCTTCGACTGGTCGATGGCGCAGCTGACGATGCCGATGCACGGCGCCTCGGTCGGGCCGCCGGGGCGCGCCTGCAGTCCCCGCCGCACCAGGTCGCGCACCGCCTCGGAGCGGCTGGTGGCGCCGCTCGCCCGGATGTAGGCGTCGAGCTCGCCGGCCAGGTCGTCGTCGATGGCGAGGGTGATGCGTTGCATGGCGGGCCTCCGGCAGGATCGCGAACGCTAGAGCCTTTCGGCGAAAGGTGGAAACCCCGACATGCTTTGAAAGCTTGCCCGGAACCTGGATGCCCTGAAGAGGTCAGCCCCTGCCTGGGGTTTGTGCTTGCTGGACGTCATGGTCGCGAGTATGCATTTTCTTAAATTATTTCATAAGGAGTGCCGCCGTGATGCGTATGCCCGCCTCACTCCGCCTCGCCCTGGCCGGCCTCGCCGTGCTGGCGACGCCCGCCGCGGCGCACTTCCAGGAGATCATCCCCTCGGCCGACGTGCTGCCGGAGGGCGGCCCGGTGAGCCTCGATCTCGTCTTCACCCACCCCATGGAGGGCGGGCCGGTGATGGACATGAAGCGGCCCCGCCGGGTCGGCGTGCTCACCGAAGGCGGCGTCGCCGACCTCACCGGCCGCATCGCCGCCAAGCCGGTGGACGGCAAGGGCGCCTGGACCCTGCAATATGCCCTGGACGCGCCGGGCGCGGCGGTCTTCTTCGTCGAGCCGCAGCCCTATTGGGAGCCGGCCGAGAACAAGTACATCGTCCACTATGCCAAGGTCGTCGTGGACAGCCATGCCTCGGGGGAGGGCTGGGACCGGCTGGTGGGGCTGCCGGTGGAGATCCGCCCGCTCACCCGGCCCACCGGGCTGTGGACCGGCAACGTCTTCACCGGCGTGGTGCTGAAGGCCGGCCGGCCGGTGCCCTTCGCCGAGGTGGAGGTGGAGTTCGTCAACGACGGTTCGGTGAAGGCGCCGAACGACGCCTTCGTCACCCAGGTGCTCCGGGCCGATGCCAACGGCACCTTCACCTATGCCATGCCCCGCGCCGGCTGGTGGGGTTTTGCCGCCCTGGTGGAGGCCGAGGCGCCGGCCGCTTCCCCCTCCGGCCGCCCGGCGGCGGTGGAGGAGGGCGGGCTGATCTGGGTCAAGGCGACCGACATGACCGGCCGGGACGGGGGCGGGAAATAGGCCGATGGCGCACATCCCCGATGGCATCCTGTCCGCGCCGGTGCTCGTCGGCGGCGCGGTGCTGGCCGCCGGCGGCGTCGCGCTCGGGCTGCGGCGGCTCGACGACCGGATGATCCCGCGGGCCGCGATCCTCTCTGCGGCCTTCTTCGCCGGCTCTTTGATCGCGGTGCCGGTGGGGCCGGCGAGCGTCCACCTGCTGCTGGCCGGGCTGATGGGGATCATGCTCGGCCCCGCCGCGGTGCTCGGCGTGCTGGTGGCGCTGCTGCTGCAGGCGCTGCTGTTCGGCTTCGGTGGCCTGACGACGCTTGGCGTCAACACCGTCAACATCGCGCTGCCGGGGGTGGTGATGGGCATGGCCCTTGGCCCGGCCATCCGCACTACTGCGCGGGCGCCGGTGCGCATGGCGCTGGCGGCGGCGGTCGGCGCGCTCTCGGTGCTGGGGACGGGGGCGCTGGTAGCGCTGTCGCTGCGGCTCTCCTCGGCCGATTATGCGCCGGTGGCCAGCGTGGTGATCGCCACCTATCTGCCGCTGGCGCTTGGCGAGGCGGTGATCACCGCCGCCGTGGTCGGCTTCCTCGCCCGGGTGCAGCCCGATGCCCTGGCGCCGGCCCTGCCATGATCCGGATGCTGCTGGCGCTGCTGCTCGTCCTCGGCCTTGCGGTGCCGGCGCAGGCCCACAAGCTGAAGCTCTTCGCCAGTGTGGAGGGCGCGGGGGTAAAGGGCTATGCCTTCTTCGTCGGCGGTGGGCGGGCCCAGGATTCGCCCTTCGTCGCCACGGATGCCGCCGGCACGGAGATCGCCCGCGGCCGGACCGACGCCGACGGGCGCTTTGCCTTCCAGGTCCCCGGCGTGGCCGCGACCGGGGTGACGGTGACCGTCGACACCCAGGAGGGCCACATGGCGTCCGTCACCCTGGCCGCGGACCGGTTCGGGAGCGCGGCGACCACCACCTCCGCGGCGTCGGCGGGACCGGTGTCCCGGCCGGCCCAGGATCGCGAGGTCGGGGCGCTGGTGGAGGCCGCCGTCCAGCGGCAGATCGAGCCGCTGCTGGAGCGCATCGAGCAGATGGATTCCCGCCTGCGCCTCACCGATGCGCTGTCCGGGGTGTTCCTGATCTTCGGCCTCGCCGGGATGGCGCTCTGGGCCAGAGGGCGCCGGGCATGACGGGGGCGCAGGGGATGGCGCGACCGGCGGACCTGCGGCTGAGGCTGGTCGCCACCGTTCTGGCCATCGCGTGCTTCTCGCTGCTCACCACGCCATGGGTGGCGGGGTGCGTGCTCGCGGCGGTGCTCCTCGTCGCCTGGCGGATGCGGCCCCAAGCCCGGCTATGGCACCGGCTGCTGCATGTGGAAGGGTTCCTGCCGCTGCTGTTCCTCACCTTGCCCTTCACCCTGCCGGGCGCGCCGCTCTTCACCCTCGGGCCGCTGGCGGCGAGCGTGGAAGGGAGCTGGCGGGCGCTGCTGATCGCCTGCAAGGTCTCCGCCTCCGCGTTGCTGCTGATGGTGATGCTGGGCGACGTGGAGCCGGTCCGCCTCGGCGCCGCCTTGCGCGGCCTGAAGGTGAACGAGCGGCTGACGCGGCTGTTCGTCATGACGGTCCGCCATGTGGGGCTGATCGGCGAGGAGGCGCGGCGGCTGCAGGATGCCATGCGCGCGCGCGGCTTCGTGCCGGGTTCCAACCGGCACACCTGGCGCAGCACCGGCAACTTCATCGGCATGCTGCTGGTGCGCGCGCTGGCTCGCGCCCAGCGGATCGAGGAGGCCATGGCCTGCCGCGGCTATGACGGGCATTTTCCGCTTCTCCCCCAGCCCGCGCCGAGCGTGAATGACTGGCGTGGCTTCGCCCTCCTGGTCGGCTGCGCCGTCGCCGCGCTGGGCATCGACCGGCTATGAGCGAGATCCTGCGCCTGCATGAGGTCACGGTAATCCGTGACGGGGCGGCCGTCCTGCGGCAGGCCAGCTTCGCCCTCGCGGCCGGCGAGCGGCTGGCCATCGTCGGCCCGAACGGGGCGGGCAAGACGACGCTGCTGCGCACCCTCATGGGGCTCGAGCGCCCGGCCGGGGGAAGCCTGCGCCTGTTCGAGCAGGATTGCCGCGAGGAGCGCCAGTTCAAGCCGCTGCGGCGGCGGATGGGCTACCTGTTCCAGGACAGCGACGACCAGCTTTTCTGCCCGAGTGTCGTGGAGGACGTAGCCTTCGGCCCCCTCAATGCCGGCTGCCCCGCCGCCGAGGCCTTCCGCCGCGCCGATGCCATGCTGGCCGAG
>CALMSN010000337.1 GCA_937872325.1 uncultured Xanthobacter sp.
ACGAGTGGCGCCACTTTCAGGACAAAGGCATGGGCGGAGGCGAGGTCCGGGCCGGAAGCGTCGGACCGGCCCCGCGCGGGCGCCGGGGCCGGGACCGCCTTGGCGGACGGGCATGCCGTATTGCAAGCCACCCTTGGTCCAGAGATTGTTGACGCCACGCTCGATGGCCAGCGGGGTGGCGGGGCCGAGATTGCGCTCGTAGATCTCGCCGTAATTGCCCACTGCCTTCACGAACCGCACCACCCAGTCGGCGGTGAGGCCGATGCCTTCGCCATACTTGCCATCGGTGCCGAGCAGACGCTTCACCTCGGGATTGGTGGAGTTCACCATCTCGTCGACATTCTTCTGGTTGACGCCGAGCTCTTCAGCGTTGACCAAGCCGAAATAGATCCACTTCACCAGATCGAACCACTGGTCGTCGCCATGGCGCACCAGGGGGCCGAGCGGCTCCTTGGAGATGGTTTCGCCGAGCACGACGTGGTCGGCGGGGTTGGTCAGCTTGAGGCGCACCGCGGCAAGCTGGGAGCGATCCGACGTGAACACGTCGCAGCGGCCCGATTCGTAGGCCTTCACCGCCTCGTCGAGGGTGCCGAAGGCGATGACTTCGCGATACTTCAAGCCGTTGGCGCGGAAGTAGTCGCCGACGTTGAGCTCGTTGGAGGTGCCGGTCTGCACGCAGATCGAGGCGCCGTCGAGCTCCTTGGCGGCCTTCAGGCCCAGCGACTTGCGCACCAGGAAGCCCTGGCCGTCATAGTAGGTGACGCCGGCGAAGTTGAGACCCATGGTGGTGTCGCGCGACATGGTCCAGGTGGTGTTGCGCGACAGCAGATCGATCGCGCCCGACTGGAGCGCGGTGAAGCGATCCTTGGCCGAGAGCGGGATGAACTTCACTTTCGTGCTGTCGTTGAAGATGGCCGCGGCGATGGCCCGACAGAAGTCGACGTCGAAGCCGGTCCAATCGTTCTTGTCGTTGGGGGAGGAGAAGCCGGGAAGCCCCTGCGAGACGCCGCAATTGAGGGCGCCGCGGGTCTTGACGTCGTCGAGGGTGGCCGCCTGCGCGGCCAGCGTCATCGTGAGGATGCCAGCAGCGGCAAGGAGAAATCGTTTCACGGAAGGTTTCCTTCTTTGGATGACCCCAAGCCCTCGCCCGAGCCTTTTGCCTTCGCTTCGGTGCTCCGACGCACCTGCAACGGCTCGACGGCGATGTCCAAGACGTCTATCCCGCCCATCACAGACTCTTGCTGCGATGCGGTCAATACCAATTAATGACCTTGCCGGAGCGAGCACACAGGAGACATCGATGGCGGACGATACGCATCACGACAGTCTGAAGCCGGCCACCCGGCTGGTCCATGCCGGACGGGATCCGAAGCGGTTCGACGGCTTCGTGAACACGCCGGTGGTGCGCGGCTCCACTGTCCTGTCCGCCAGCTATGACGACCTCATCCACCACCGGGGCCGCTACAGCTATGGCCGACGCGGCAATCCTACCACGGAAGGGCTCGGGGAAGCGCTCGGCGCGCTCGAGGGCGGCGACGGCGTGGCGCTCACGCCGTCCGGCCTCTCGGCGGTCTCCCTCGCCCTCATCTCGGTGCTCGGCGCCGGCGACCACCTGCTAATGGTGGATACGGCCTATCGGCCCACCCGCGCGGTGTGCGATTCGGTGCTCCGGCGGCTCGGCGTCGAGACCACTTATTACGATCCTTTGATCGGCGAGGGCATCGCCGGCCTGTTCCGCGACAACACCAAGGCTGTCTTTCTGGAGTCTCCCGGCTCGCAGAGCTTCGAGATGCAGGATGTTCCGGCCATCACCGCCGCCGCCGCGGCGCGCGGCATCCTCACCCTCATCGACAACACCTGGGCCACCCCGTTCTTCTTCCGCCCGCACGCGGTGGGCGTCGACATCTCGATCCAGGCCGGCACCAAATATATCGGCGGCCATGCCGACCTGAACCTCGGCACCATCTCCGCCGTCGGCCCGGCCTGGAAGAAGGTGCACGCCACCCACGGCACCCTGGGCATCACCGTCAGCCCCGACGATGCCGCCCTCGGCGCCCGCGGCCTGCGCACCCTCGGGGTGCGGCTCGCCCACCACCAGCAGGCGGCGCTGGAGATGGCGCGCTGGCTCGCCGGCCGGCCGGAAGTTTCGCGGGTGCTGCATCCGGCGCTGCCGTCGGATCCCGGGCATGCGATCTGGAAGCGCGACTTCACCGGCGCCAGCGGCCTGTTCAGCCTGATCCTGAAGCCGGTGCCGGAGGCGGCCGTCGCCGCCTTCTTCGACGCGCTGAGGCTGTTCGGCATGGGCTATTCGTGGGGCGGCTACGAGAGCCTCGCCATCCCGTTCGACTGCGCCGCCTACCGCACCGCCACCCGCTGGCAGGCGGAAGGCCCGGCGGTGCGCCTGCATATCGGGCTGGAGGACCTCATCGACCTCAAGGCCGACCTCGACCAGGCCTTCGCCCACATGTCCGAACGCGCCGCAGCCTGAGGCCAGAACGCGCCATGATTATCCGCAAGCGCCCCGGCCTGCTCGCCCTCTTCTTCATCTGGAGGGGGTCGGTGATCCAGCGCATCTACCGCCAGGTGCTGGTGGTCATGGCGCTGTCCGGCCTCGTCGTGCTGGCCCACCGGGCCGATCCGGGCCTGGTGCCCACCTTCAACAGCGCCCCGTTCGCGCTGCTCGGCATCGCGTTGTCGGTGTTCCTCGGCTTCTCCAACAACGCCTGCTACGACCGGTGGTGGGAGGCCCGCAAGCAGTGGGGGGCGATGATCGCGGTGAGCCGCGATCTCTCCCGCCAGACGCTGATCCTGGAGACCCGGGGGCCGGAGGCCGTCGCCGCCCGCCGCAGCCTGCTGCGGCTGGCCATTGCGTTCGCCTATGCCTTGGTGGGGTACCTGCGCGAGGGCGCCGGGGCCGAGGGCATCGCCCGCCACCTGCCGGACGAGTTGAAGGCCGGCCTCGCCGCCAGCCGGTTCCGGCCGGAATTCGTCATCCGGCAGATGGGCGCCGTGCTGGCCCGGCTGCGGGCGGAGAACCGCATCTCGGACATCGAGTTCAAGCTGCTGGATGCCAGCCTGCTGCGGATGGTGGATGCCTTCACCGCCTGCGAGCGGATCCTCACCACCCCGGTGCCGTTCGGCTACACGCTGCTGCTGCACCGCACGGCCTACATCTTCTGTTTCCTGCTGCCGTTCGGCTTCGCCGACATCCTCGGCTGGGCGACGCCCCTGGCGGCCGGGCTGGTGGCCTATACCTTCTTCGGCCTCGATGCCATCGGCGACGAACTCGAGGAGCCGTTCGGCACCCTGCCCAACGACCTGCCCATCTTCGCCATGACGCGCACCATCGAGGTCACGCTGCTGGAAGGCCTCGGCGAGACCGACCTGCCGCCCGCACTGCAGCCCGTGGACTACGTGCTGCAATGACCTAACGCGGGCTCAGACCCGAGGCGCGTGGATCACCCGCGGGCCTTTGGCCAAGCCCGCGCGGCGCCTGCGCGCGATCCTCCGGCACCGGTTGAAGACCGGGGCCGGGTGGGATCAGGTCACGTCCCGCTCGGCCCGCCGCTCGCGCAGGGCGAACTGCAGGTTGCGGATATAGATAAAGGTGGACAGCGCCTGCCCGGCGATGAACACCGGGTCGCGCCGGTACAGCGCATAGACCAGCAGCAGGGTGCCGCCGCCCAGCGAGAAGGTCCAGAAGGCGAACGGGATCACCGAGCGCTGCGCCCGCTCGCTGGCGATCCACTGCACCACGAACCGCATGGTGAACATGAACTGGGCGACGAGCCCCAGCACCATCCACCAGTCGAACTGGTCGATGAAGACTTCATGCAGGTAGGTGCCGACCTGGCCGAGATAATAGAGCATCAGCCCTGCTCCACCACGCGCTGCACCTTGCGCCGGCTGACCAGCCACCACACCCCGACAAGGTCTGCGATGCCCACCCACAGCCGGTTCCAGAAGCCGTATTTCGAGGTGCCGTGCCAGCGCGGGCGATCCACCACCTTCACGGTGCGGATCTCGTAGCCCTCCCGCTTCACCAGCGCCGACATGAAGCGGTGCAGGCCGTCGAACAGCGGCAGGCGCAGGTGCACGTCCCGCCGCACCACCTTGAGGCCGCAGCCGGTGTCGCGGGTGCCGTCGTTCAGCAGGGCGCCGCGCACCCCGTTGGCGAGGCGCGACTGGAAGCGCTTGAAGCGGGTGTCCTTGCGGCCCTGCCGCTCGCCCTGCACCAGGCCCACCGCGAGGCCGCCCTCGTCGATCACCCGGATCATCTCCGGCAGGTAGGCGGGGTCGTTCTGGCCGTCGCCGTCCAGCAGCAGCAGAAGCTCGCCGCGGGCCATCCGGGCGCCGGTATCCACCCCCGCCGACTTGCCGCAGGAGACGGCATGGGCGGCGATGCGCAGATAGGGCCGGGTGGCGGCGGCGGCCTTCAGGGCGGCGCGGGTGCCGTCGGTGGAGCCGTCGTCGACGAAGATCAGCTCGAACGGCTCGGCGGCCAGCGCCGCATCGATCTCGGCCACCAGCGGCGCGATGTTGTCCACCTCGTCCTTGACCGCGATCACCACGGACAGGCGCGGCGACGCCGCGGCGGCGGTCTCAGGGGCTACTTCAGGATCGAAGGAATTCACGATCTCGCCTCTTTGAGGAATGCAGGGAGGTCCGCCGCGCCGGTGGGGGCCGCGGAGGGGGCGTCGCCGGCGGGCGGCGACGGGGAAGCCGCGGAGGGGGAGGCCCCGGGGGCCAGCGCCCCGCAGAGCAGCGCC
>CALMSN010000338.1 GCA_937872325.1 uncultured Xanthobacter sp.
GGGGAGGCAGACCGTTCTGAGGGGGCGCGCCCGCTCCTTGAACCGCCCCTGCCGGCGGTGGCGCGCAGCGCCCCGCCCCGGGGTGAAGAAGAAGATCACCCAGGAGATGGTTGCCGAGGTGGTCCGCAAGACGCTGCACGAGAAGCCCAGGGACGCGACCCAGCCGGTCGAGCCAGCGCGCACGCCCAGCTTGCCGTGAATATCGCCGGATTTCACGCCTTTCTGATCGCTGGTGACGATGAAGGCGCTCATGCCGGCATGGCCCGCGCCCGGATCGGTCTTGGCCACCACCAGCAGGCCGGAGGTATCCTTGTCGATGCGGTGGACGATCCCCGGCCGGCGCACCCCGCCGATGCCGGAGAGGCTGTCCCCGCAATGATGCAGCAGCGCGTTGACCAGGGTCCCGCTGGCGTGCCCCGGCGCCGGATGCACCACCAGCCCGGCCGGCTTGTCGATGACGATGAGGTGGGCATCCTCGAACGCGACGGTGAGCGCGATCGCCTCCGGCTCCGGCGCGGCGGGCGCCGGGGGCGGCAGCTCGACGGCGAAAACCTCCCCGGCATTGACCCGGTGGGCCGCGTCCCCTACCACTCGGCCGGCTTGGCTGACCCGCCCCTCGGCGACGAGACGCTGGATGCGGGTCCGGCTGAGGTCCGGCGCATGGCGCGCCAGGACGCGGTCGAGCCGGCCGCCGGCATCGTCCGGTCCGGCCGTCACCGCGAGGTGGATGCCGGCTTCGGCCGGGGCGGGATCCATGAGATCGTCGTCCTCGGCTGCCAGCTCGTCGGCTGCCACCAGATCCTCCGGCGCGCCGCCGTCCGCGATGACGGTGTCCGCCGGGTCGCCATTGTCCGTTTTCCGCTCGTCACGTCCGGGATGCATCAGGTCCGCCCATGTTCCACCAGCCGCCGCCGCAAGACGCCCCCGACCAGCCGCTGACCGCGGATCAGGAGCGCGTGCTCGCCAAGTTCCGGCGCTTCTCCTCGGTTTCCATGCTGGTCATGGTGGTCGGGGTGGCGGCGGTGTTCGGGGTCATCGCCTATCGGGCGCTGCGCGACAAGCCGGTGGCCACCGGGGAAATCACCGCGCTGCTGCCGAAGGGGGCGCAGATCGTCTCGGCCACCGTTTCCGGCGACATCGTGGTGCTCGTGCTGAGCGTCGGCGGATCCACGGAGATCCGCACCTACAACGCCCGCACCCTCACCCCCGCCGGCAAGCTGCGGTTCGCCGCCGAGCCGTGAGGAACAGACCCCGGCGCAAAGTTGCAGAATCGCCGAGCGAAACCTTAGAATCCGGATGTGCTCGTCATACATCCGGAGTCACCCTCCTTGACCTACTTCAATTCCAGCGCCATTCGGCGAGCAGAGTATAATACTCTGTCCCGCGTGCTGACGATCTGGTTCACTCAATCCGGAGGCCCATACGAATATTATGGGGTTCCACAACACGTATTTGATGGGCTCTGCCGGGCTACCTCCCAGGGCTCCTATTTCAATGCGTACATTCGAGATCAATACCGCAAAAGATAAAGCGCATAAGAACTAAGATGCGCCCTCCTACTGCAGCGAGCCCTCGCCGTCGCCGGGCATGCGGGCCAGCATCATCTGGGTGATCGCCACCAGCATCTCGGCCCGCGACTTCAGATCGGTCGCCTCCAGCAGCGCCTGCTTCTCCGCCGCGCCATAGGGCGACATCACCGACAAGGCGTTGACCAGGCTCTCGGTGCCGGCCTGGCGGATGCCGTCCCAGTCCGCCTCCAGCTTGTTGGCGTCGAGGAAGGCCGCGAGCGCCGCCAGCAGCGCCGGCCGGTCCACCTCCGCCTCGCCCACCGCCGGGCGGAAGTCGTCGGCGAAGGCCGCGGCGTCGATCCGGAACTGGCGATAGGGCGTGGTCGCCGCGATCTCCTCCACCACATTGAACCGGCAGATACCGCTCAAGGTGATAAGGTACCGTCCGTCGCCGGTCTCGCCGAACTGGGTGATCCGGCCGAGGCAGCCGATGCGGTGCACCGCTGGGCCGCGCGTGACAGGCGCCGCGGCCTCGTCGGGCTGGATCATGCCGACGAGCCGGGTGCCGCCCAGCGCATCCTCGATCATGGTGAGGTAGCGCGGCTCGAAGATGTTGAGCGGCAGCTCTGCCCGCGGCAGCAGCAGCGCGCCGGCCAGGGGGAAGAGCGGCACCACCGGGGGCAGTTCCCCCGGTGCGTGGTAAGTGCGGTTGGAGGCCACGGAATTCGTCCTGCGGTTACGAGAACATGATGGCCGAAAGCTTCTTGCGTCCCGAGACGGTGAGCGGATCGGCCGGCCCCCAGGCCTCGAAGAACTGGACCAGCTGCTTGCGCGCCGCATCCTCGTTCCAGGCCCGGTCGCGCTTGACGATGTCGAGCAGGTGGACCAGCGCCTCCTCCTTGCGGCCCTTGCCGGCGAGGCCGAGGGCCAGGTCGAAGCGCGAGCCGTGGTCGGCGGGGTCGAGATCCACCTTGGCGGCGAGGGTGGCGAGGTCGCCCAGCGAGGCGGCCTGCTCGGCCACCTCCAGCGCGGCACGGGCGGCGCTCACCAGCGGGTCGGCGGCCTTGGCGGCCGGGGCGAGTTGCAGGGTCGCCCGCGCCGCCTCCAGCGTGCCGGCGGCCACCTGGGTGCGCACCATCCCGGTCAGCGCCTTGAGGTTGTCAGCCTCCTCCTCCAGCACCGCGGCGAAGATCTCCGCGGCGGTGGCAAGGTCGCCCTCGGCGAGGGCCGCCTCGCCGGAGGCCAGCACCTCGTCCATCCCCGCCTCGGGATCGGCGGCGCCGGGCAGGCGGTCGATGAAGGCCTTGAGCTGGCCCTCGGGCAGCGCGCCCATGAAGCCGTCCACCGGCTGGCCGTTCACGAAGGCATAGACGGTGGGGATCGACTGGATCCCCAGCTTGCCGGGAATGAGCGGGTGGTCGTCGATGTTCATCTTGACGAGGCGGACCCTACCCTTGGTGGCCTTCACCACCTTCTCCAGCGTCGGACCGAGGGTCTTGCAGGGCCCGCACCAGGGGGCCCAGAAATCCACCAGCACCGGGCGGTGCTTGGATTCCTCCATCACGTCGGCGATGAAGGTCTCGGTGGTCGTGTCGATCACCGCTTCGTCCGCCGCGCCGGAAGCACCCGCCTGATTCAACATCATGTCGCCATTCCTACAACTGCCGGGCCTGAACCGCGCGCCCCGCCGCCTGGAGCCTGATCCGACCGGATCGCGCGTTCTCTAGATGGGCGTCCCTCGGCGCCGCGCAACGGTCGCGGCCGCGGTTCCAGAATGCGAGCCGGGCAGATCGCGGCGATCCTGATCGCAGACCCGCTTTGCGCATCGTGGATGGAGAACACGCCCGCGCTCCGCCTGCGGTGCAAGGTGAGCGGGGGTGTTCTAGCCGGTCCGCGGCGCCAGCGTAAGCCGCTCCTGAAGCGGCGCGAGGCGATCGACGGCCGGGCCGGATCCGCCGGCGCCGGAGCCCCGCTTGCCCTGGCGGACGCCAAAGGGCAGGCTGTTCCGTCCGATCCTCAACCACAAGATGCCACCGGCATGCGCCAGCCGTCCTCCGCCCGATGAAGTTCGACCGCCTGCGTCTCGTGGGCTTCAAGACCTTCGTCGAGCCCTCCGATCTCGTGATCGAGCCCGGCCTTACCGGCGTGGTGGGCCCGAACGGGTGCGGCAAGTCGAACCTGGTGGAGGCGCTGCGCTGGGTGATGGGCGAGGCCTCCCACAAGGCCATGCGCGCCCAGGACATGGACGACGTCATCTTCTCCGGCACCACCGGCCGGCCGGCGCGCAACGCCGCCGAGGTGGTGCTGCACCTCGACAATACCGACCGCACCGCCCCCGCCGCCTTCAACGAATGGGAGCAACTGGAGGTTGTGCGCCGCATCGAGCGCGGCAACGGATCCAGCTACCGCATCAACGGCCGCGACGTGCGCGCCCGCGACGTCCACCTCCTGTTCGCCGACGCCTCCACCGGCGCCCGCTCGCCGGCCCTGGTGCGGCAGGGGCAGATCGGCGAGATCGTCGGCGCCAAGCCCAATGCCCGCCGCCGCATCCTGGAGGAGGCCGCCGGCGTCGCCGGCCTCCACGCCCGCCGGCATGAGGCGGAGACCCGGCTCAGGGCCGCCGAGCAGAACCTGGTGCGGCTGGAGGATGTGATCATCCAGCTCGGCGGCCAGGTGGAGAGCCTGCGCCGGCAGGCCCGGCAGAGCGAGCGCTACAAGGCCCTGGCCGCCGAGATCCGCCGCTGCGAGGCGGTTCTGCTCCTGCTGCGCTGGACCGAGGTGAACGCCGCCGCCGCCGAGGCCGAGCGCGCCACCGAGGCCGCGGTCCTCGGCAATGCCGGGCACGTCCGCCACTAGGCTGAGGCGGAGCGGCTGGAAGCCCTCGCCGCCCATGCTTTGCCGCGCCTGCGCGAGGCCGAGGCCGAGGCCGCCGCCGTCCTCCAGCGCCTGACCCACGCCCGCACCGAGCTGGACGCCGAGGAAGGCCGCCTTGCCGCCCGGCAGGCCGAGATCGCGCGTCGGCTCGCCGATTTCGAGCTGGACCTCGCCCGCGAGCACGCGCTCTCCACCGACGCGACGGAGGTGCTCGCCCGCCTCGACGCCGAGGCCGAGACCCTCGGTGCCGACCGCGAGGACGCCGCCGAGGCTGAGGCCGTGGCCGCCGACCGCCGCGAGGAAGCCGAGGCGCTGCTGGCCGAGGCCGAGGCGGCCCTCGAGGAGAAGACCGCCCGCGCCATGGATGCCGGAGCCCGCCGCGGCGCCCTGGAAAGTGCCCTGAAAGAGGTGCGCGACCGCCTCCTGCGCACCGCCGCTGAGGGCGCATCGGTGGAGGCGGAGGCCGCCCGCCTCTCCCGCGAGGCCGGCACCGCCGCCCTCGAAGCCGCCCGGGCCGAGGCCGAGGCCGGCCGCGAGGCGCTGGAAATGGCGGAGGACATGGCCGCCGAGGCCGAGGCCGCCCACGCCGAGGCCCGCCACGCCGCCGAGGCCCTGCGCCCGGCCCTGGCGGAGGCCGAGCGCGCCTTCGGCCGGCGCGACGCCGAAGCCCGCACGCTCGCCAAGCTGCTGCAGGCCAGCGACGCCCGTTTTCCCCCGGTCGCCGACCTGGTGAGCGTCGCCAAGGGCTATGAGATCGCCCTCGGCGCCGCCCTGGGCGACGACCTCGACCTGCCGGTGGACGATGCCGCCCCCGCCCGCTGGGCCGGCGCCAGCCGGTCGGACCTCAGCCCCGGCGGCGCATCGGCCGGACAGGCGTTGCCGGCTGCCGGGCCGCAGGGTTTCGGCGGGATCGCCCCTGCAACACCCATTCCCACGGCGCCGGAGCCGACGGACGGCCACCGCGAGGGTCCTTCGGCGGGACAGGGGCTTGCGGGTTCTGGAACGAAACTTTCCGGACACGCCGGGCCGCTGGGCGCGGAAGGCGCCACAGCCGGCCCCGCCACGCCGGGACAGGCGACGGGCATCCTTCACCGCTCGTCGACTGGCCAGGGAGTTGCGGCCTCTGGAACGGGTCTTTCCGCAGCAACCGGGCCGCACGGGGCCGGTACCGGGGCTTCTGCCGCCCCGGGGCCGACCACGGCGGCAGCCATGCCTCACCGCCACTCGGCCGGTCAGGACGCCGTGATCTCCGGAACGGATCTGTTCGCAGAGACCAGTTCGCATGGCCCCGGCGGCGGCGCAGCGTCAGGACTCGAGACGGCCGTGGGCATCCCTCACCACCCGTCCGCCGGACAGGCGGCCATGGTCTCCGGGTCCCATCTCTCCGGAGAATTCGCGCCCCACGGCGGCTCAGCCGGCTTCCCAATCCCTCCCGCCGCCGACGCACAGGCCCCGCCCGACCGGACCATCGACCACCGCGGTGATTCGCCCCTCCCATCCGCCGGGGGCGACCCCGCTTTGCCGCCGGGGGCGGTTGCCCTGGCCGGGTTCGTCTTCGGTCCGCCGGCGGTGATGGCCCGCCTCGCCCGCCGCCTCGCCCAGGTGGGGGTGGTGGCGCGCGCCGACGGGCCGCGCCTCGCTGCCTGGCTCCAGCCGGGCCAGCGTCTCGTCACCCGCGAGGGCGACCTGTGGCGGTGGGACGGCGTGGTCGCCGCCGCCGAGGCGCCCACCGCCGCCGCCCGAAGGCTGGCCGAGCGCAACCGCCTCGCGGACCTCGAAGCCGAAGCCGAAGCCGCCCGGACCGTCCTGGACGACCGCCGGGCCGCCGCCGCCGCTGCCGAGCTCAAGGTTCGCGACGCAGCGGCAGGCGAATCGCAGGCCCGCGAGCTCCGCCGCGCCGCCCAGCGCACCGCGGAGACCGCCCGCACCACCCTCGAGGCCGCCGAGCGCCGGGCCGCCCCGCATCTCGCCCGCCTCGCCGCCCTCGGGGAGGCCCGCACCCGCATCGCCGCCGCCAAGGCGGAAGGCGAGGCCCGGCGCGGCGCCGTCGAGGCCGAGATGGCGCTGCTGGACGCGCCGCACATCATGGAGACCGATCTCGCCCGCGCCCGCGCCGCCGCGGCGGAGCGACGGGCCGCGCTGGGCGAGGCTCGCGCCGCCTGCGAGGGCCTGCGCCGCGAGGCGTCCGCCCGGCTCAAGCGGTTGGAGGCCATCGCCGCCGAGCGCCGCTCCTGGCAGCAGCGGGCGGGCGGCGCCGGCGCGCGGCTGGCTGCCATGGCCGCCCGCAAGGCCGAGGCGGAGGCCGAGCGCGACGACCTCGCCGAAGCCCCGGCGACGCTGCTGCTGAAACGGCGCGGCCTGCTGTCCGCCCTGGAGGCGGCCGAAGCCGCCCGGCGCGAGGCCGCCGACCGCCTGGCCGAGGGCGAGGCCGCCCGCACCCAGGCCGACCGCGCCGCCCGCGACGCCATGGAGGCCCTCGCTCGCGGCCGCGAGGACATGGCCCGCGCCGAAGCCCGCCGCGACGCCGCCCGCCGCCGCCGCGCCGA
>CALMSN010000339.1 GCA_937872325.1 uncultured Xanthobacter sp.
GATCTCACCGCTCCCATGGGGGGTGACTGGGGGGCGGAAACAGACCGGTGAGCGCCGCCATCCTGCTCGACCCCTGCGCTGCGATTTGGATCTCGACCGGGCAGGCCTTGCATCAGGACGCCCTGAACCGCCTCGCCGTCGCCCGCAAGGCGGGGCAGCCCATCTACGTCTCGCCCATGACGGCTTGGGAAATCGGCCGGCTGGTCGCCTCCGGACGGATTGCGTTGACCCAGACGCCCCTATCCTGGTTCAGCACGCTGCTGGCGCTGCCGGGGCTCGCGCTCGCCCCCCAGCCGCCGGACGTTCTGGTGGAATCATCCTTTCTACCGGATGATCCGCCACGAGACCCGGTGGACCGGATCATGATCGCCACGGCGCGGTTCCATGGCTTTTCGCTCATGACGCGAGATCGCCATATCCTTGCTTTCGGGCAAATGGGCCATGTGCTGACCATCACCTGCTGAAAAGCACCCCTACTTCATCACCACCTCGACCTCGCGGTCCTTGCCGGCCTCCACCTTGAAGTCGGCGGTGTAGTTCTTGCCGTCGTTGCGGGCAATGGCCTGGTAGTCGCCTTCGGAGAGCACGAAGGTGGGGAAGGCGCCGATGGATTCCTTGATGGTGTCGCCGCCGGGGGTCATCACCGTCCACTGGGTGTCGGCCAGCGCCTCGCCGCCCTTCTGCTTCACCAGCCGCAGCATGATCTGGGCGGCGCGGTGGTGCATGGTGGCGTCGGTGAGCTTGCCCGGCACCACACTGACGTCGGCCCGCATCACGGCATTGGCGTCGCCGTAGCTGGACACCACGTGGTAGGTGCCCTCGGGCAGCAGCACGATCTCGCCGGCACTGGCGCCGCGATAATAGGGCTGGCTGGAGGTGCGCCCCTGCAGGAACGAACCCTCGAAGATGTCGAAGGTGAGCTTGGCGGCGGCGATCGCCTTGTTCTCGACGTCGGCGGAGAGCCGCAGCCCGCCGGCGGGAAGCACGAATGCCTCGCGGCGGGAGACCGGCCCGATCTGCACCCGCTGCGCCATCTCGGCGAACCCGTAGCTGACATGCACGATGTAGCCGCCGGGGTTGAGCATGAAGACCGGCATGGCCTCGCCGCTCTCGGCCACCAGGGCGAAGGCGCCGGTGGTCTCCGGCTGATCGGAGAAGACCCGCCAGGTGAGGCCGCGCTGCACCGGCGCGCCCTCGGCGCCGAAACGGGCATAGAGGCCGAGGGCGGCCTTGCCGGGCGGGGCCTGCGGCAGCACGGCGTGGGGTTCGTTCCGCCCGGCCGGAACCTGCGGCAATGCCGGCGGGGCGCCGAAGGGCGGCGCCGCTGCGCCGGGCGCCTGGAAGGCGGGCCGCGGCTGGGCGGGCGGGGCGGTGAAGGGTCCCGGCGGAGGCGGCGCCGGAGCCGCCTGCCCCAGGAAAGGCAGGCCCTGCGCCCCGGCCGCGCCCGGCGGCAGGATCATGCCGGCAACGGCCAGCATCGCCATCGCCCGCAATCCCACCCGTGCGGCGGCGCTCATGCCGCGCCGGCGGCCGGCAGGCGGCAACGGAGAGATTCGCGAAGGCGAGCAGTGGTCCATGTAACTGAGGTGCACAAAATTGACGGCGGATTCAAGTCGGCTGCCATGTCGATACTGGGTCGGTTTGAAGCAGATGCCAGCCTTGCTACCTGCCCCGCGTGCGGGGGAGAGGTGAGAAGGGGGCCGGCGCGCCACTTCCGGCCTTTCCGGCAACGGGGAGAGGTTCCCCCTCCCTGCCCTCCCCCGCACACGGGAGAGGGTGCTCCGTGCCTTCAACCCGAAAATGATTTCAGGCCGACCCAGGGGCGCCCCCGATCGCCATCTCGGTCGTCGGCTCGAAGCGGATCCCGGGCACAACTCCCTCTCCCGCTTGCGGGGGAGGGGTAAGGTGGGGGCAAGCCACAGGCACTTCCGGCAACTCGGAGAGGTTGCCCCTCCCTGCCCTTCCCCGCACGCAGGAGAGGGTTCTGCGTGCCTTCAACCCAAAACTGATTTTAGGCCTACCCCCGATCGCCATCGCGCTCGTCGGCTCGAAGCGGATGCCGGGCACAACTCCCTCTCCCGCTTGAGAGGGAGGGTTGGGGTGGGGGCGGGCGGCGACCTTTCCGGCAACGGGGAGGGCTTCCCCCTCCCTGCCCCCCGCACCTGGGAGAGGGTTCTCCAGCGGTACGGAAGACGGAGACTTGCCCGGCTCCCGCCACCCCCTCACCCGGAGGAGCTCAAGACCGCCTTGGACACCAAGCCGCCCCATGATCGCCCGCGCCGTGCGACACAAGGGCGTTCAAAGCCGGCGGCGCGGGCGCTATAGATCGCCACCGTCCTCGCGTCCCGCGGCCTCGCGGGCGCCGGGCATGGCCATTCGGCCCGCCTGGCCCATTCCGCCATTGCGAAGGGAATTTCATGATCGACGCCCTCGACCTCCTGCGCACCCGCCGCTCCTCCCCCGCCATCGACCTGGTGGAGCCGGGCCCCGCGCCGGCGGAGCTCGACACCCTGCTGACCATCGCCGCCCGGGTTTCCGACCATGGCAAGCTGGTGCCGTGGCGCTTCATCGTGTTTGCGGGCGAGGGTCGCGCACGGGCGGGCGAAGCGCTTGCCGGGGTGCTCGCCGCGTCTGATCCGCAGGCGAGCGAGAAGCGCCTCGCCGAGGAGCGCGGGCGTTTCCTGCGGGCGCCGGTAGTGGTGGGGGTGATCTCGAAGGCGGCCCCGCACGTGAAGATCCCGGAATGGGAGCAGGTGCTCTCCTCTGCCGCCAGTTGCCAGAACCTGTTGCTGGCCGCCGCGGCGCTGGGCCACGGCGCCATCTGGCTCACCGCATGGCCGACCTGTGACCCCGCCGCGCGCGCCGCTCTCTGCCTTGCCGAGCACGAGCGCATCGCCGGCCTCGTCTATATCGGCACCGCGACCCAGAAGCTGGAGGACCGCCCCCGCCCCGACCTCGCCGACGTGGTGACGCGGTTCTGAACCGCGTCAACGCGCCGACAGCACCAGAGCGGACAGCCCGGCCCGGTCGACGATCCGCACCCGGCCGTTGGGATCGAGCCGGGCGATCTTCTCCTTGGCCAGACGGTCGTAGACCTTGTTGCTGAGGAACTCGAACTTGGTGTCGGCGGTGCAGACGATGCCGCCGAACGGCCGTTCCACCTCCTGCTTCACGATGCCGCCGAGCACGATGAGATTGCGGCCGAAGTCGAAAGCCTGCGCCTGCAGGAGACCGTCGCGGCGGGCCACGAAGACGGCGCGTCCGGCGGCCTCCAGGTAGCGCTCCTCGAGCCGCACGTTCAGCGCGTGCTCCACGGCCTTCACGGTTTCGCCCAGATAGGTGTCGGGATCCTCGTAGAGCCCGTAGGTCGGCCTCACCACCACCAGGTCGAAGTCGGTCTTCTCGATGATGTGGGCGACGAAATTGGTCCAGTAGCCCTCGGCCAGCGCCTCGATCAGCGCCTTGCGCCGCGGGCACACCACCAGCCGGACGGTGACGCAGAAAGCCAGCAGGCTCCAGAAGAAGCTGCGGATCGCGCCGTCATCCCCGCCCAGCAGGCGGATCAGGTTCTGCAGGGCTCCGAAATATACCGACAGGGCGGGCGCGTGCGACGCGGTGAAATCCGCCAGCGCCGGAATGAAGGTGTAGAAGATCCCGATCAGGGCCAGCATCACCAGCGCCGTCCACGCCAGCGACTGCAGGCTGAGCCATTCGGCGCCGCGGCACAGGATCTTCTTCATCGGCCGTTCCGATCCGCGGCGACGGCGCGGTGGCAGTCGGCGAAATGGTCGTCCACCAGCCCGCACGCCTGCATGGCGGCATAGACGATGGTCGGGCCGCAGAACTTGAAGCCCAGCCCCTTCAGCCGCTTCGACAGCGCCCGCGACTGCGCCGTCTCCGCCGGCACGTCGGCGGCGCCGCGCGGCCGGTTGACCTTCACCTCGCCGTCCACCGCGTCCCACATGACGCACGAGAACCGCACGCCCTTCTCCCGCAGGTCGAGATAGATCCGGGCGGACGCCACCGCGCCCTCGATCTTCGCCCGGTTGCGGACGATGCCGGCATCGCCCATCAGCGCCTCGACCCTGGCGGCGTCGTAGCGGGCCATGCGCTCGGGCTCGAAGCCATCGAAGGCGCGGCGGAAATTCTCCCGCTTGCGCAGGATGGTGATCCAGGAAAGCCCGGCCTGGAAGCCGTCGAGGATCAGCTTCTCGAACAGCGCCCGGTCGTCGCGCTCGGGCACCCCCCATTCGGTGTCGTGATACGCCATGTAGAGCGGATCGGTGCCGCACCACGAGCAGCGGCACAGGCCGTCGCCGTGGGGCACGAGGCGGAAGGGGGCGGCCTCACTCACCTTTGAGCTTCTTTTCGAGTTCGCTGACCTTCTTCTCGTAGTCCATCGAGAAGCTGGCCCAGGCGGGCCGGCGCAGTTCCACGCTCACCCCACCGGCGGGGAGGGGGATGCCGTCGGCGGCGGCATCGGTCACCCGGTCGAGGCGCACCGTGGCGATCGCCAGGGCGCCGGCCGCCGAGCCCACGCGGCCGACGCTCTTCTCGCCGGCCATGATCTCGATGCCGGCCTCGGCCGCGGCGGGGAAGATGGCCTCCACCAGCCGGTTGCGGGGGGTGGAGCGATGCTCCATCCGGCTCACCACCTCCTGGCCGACATAGCAGCCCTTCTTGAAGTCCACCCCGCCGAGCTGGTCCATGTCGGCCTCGTGGGGGAAGGTGTCGTTGTAGGGAAAGTCGGCCCCGCCCTTGGGAATGCCCAGCGCGATGCGGTGCGCCTCATAGGCGGCGAGGTCGCCGCCCAGGCCTTCCGCCGCCGCCTTCGGCAAAATGAGGCGGCCGCCCAGCTCCGGCAGGCGTGGATCGGCATAGAGAACGCCGTCCGGCAGCGCCCCGGCGGGGCCGAACACCGCGGCCACCGCCATGTCGTCCAGCGGCTTGAAGTCCACCTTCGCCCTGAGGCGGTGGAAGGCGAGGCGCTTCACGAGGTCTTGAACCCGCTCCGCCGGGGCATCGAACAGGAAGCTCTCCGGCCCCTCGCGGTAGAACAGGAAGTCGGAGATGATCTTGCCCTGCGGCAGCAGCAGCGCGCCGTAGCGCGAATCGCCATCTTCCATGGTGAGGACGTTGCAGGTGATGACCCCGTGCAGGAACTTGGCGGTCTCGGGGCCGGAGGCGCGAATGAGCGAACGATCGGTCAAATGAACGACGGGCATGGCAGCCGTCCTTGTCAGAAAAATAAAATCCAGATTTAAGACCGCGCGCCGATCCCCTCAAGAGCGAGCCGCGCCATGCCTGAGACTTTCGACCTGATCCTGAAGGGTGGACAGGTGGCGACGCCTGCCGGCATCGGCCGCGCCGACATCGGTGTGACGGGCGGCCGCATCCGCGCCATCGGCACCCTCGGCGCGGCCAGCGCCGGCGAGGTGATCGACGCCACCGGCCTGCACATCCTGCCCGGCGTGGTGGACACCCAGGTGCATTTCCGCGAGCCGGGCATGGAGCACAAGGAAGATCTCGAATCCGGCTCGCGCGCCGCCGTCATGGGCGGGGTGACCGGGGTGTTCGAGATGCCCAACACCAATCCCCTCACCGTCACCGCCGAGGCGCTGGCCGACAAGGTGAGGCGCGGCACCGCCCGCATGCACTGCGACTTCGCCTTCTACGTGGGCGGCACCCACGACAACGTCGCCGACCTGCCGGAGCTGGAGCGCCTGCCCGGCGCGGCCGGCATCAAGGTGTTCATCGGCTCGTCCACCGGCTCGCTGCTGGTGGAGGACGACGGCGGGGTGCGCAACATCCTGAAAGCCATCAGCCGCCGCGCCGCCTTCCATTGCGAGGACGAGCCGCGCCTGAAGGAGCGACGCGGGCTGCGGGTGCCGGGGGATGCCTCCTCCCATCCGGTGTGGCGCGACGAGATCGCGGCCCTCACCGCCACCCGCCGCCTGGTCACCCTCGCCCGCGAGACCGGCAAGCGGGTGCATGTGCTGCACATTACCTCGGCCGAGGAGATGGACTTCCTCGCCGATGCCCGCGACGTCGCCTCGGTGGAGGTGACGCCGCATCACCTCACCATGGCGGGGCCGGACTGCTACGAGCGCCTCGGCACCCGCGCCCAGATGAACCCGCCGGTGCGCGACGCCCGCCATCGCGAGGCCCTGTGGGCGGCGCTCGCCAGCGGCGTGGTGGACGTGCTCGGCTCCGACCACGCCCCCCACACGCTCGCCGAAAAGGAGCTGCCCTACCCGGAAAGCCCCTCCGGCATGACCGGGGTGCAGACCCTGGTGCCGCTGATGCTCGACCATGTGGCCGCCGGCCGGCTGACGCTGGAGCGCTTCGTCGACCTGACCAGCGCCGGCCCGAACCGGCTGTTCGGCATGGCCGGCAAGGGCCGGATCGCGGTCGGCTACGACGCCGACTTCACGGTGGTGGACCTCAAGCGGCAGGCGACCATCACCAACGGCTGGATCGCCTCGAAGGCGCAGTGGACGCCCTATGACGGCAAGACCGTCACCGGCTGGCCGGTGGGCACCTTCGTGCGCGGCACCAGGGTGATGTGGGAGGGCGAGCTCACCGGCCCCTCCACCGGCGCGCCCATCCGCTTCCTGGAGGCGCTGCCGCCGGCCGCCTGAGGCGCATGGCTGAAGACGCTTCGACCGGAGCGCCGGGACCGGGCGCCTCGACACGACGGCGCCCGGTCGGAGGCCCGAGACGTTCCGCAAGACGGTCAGCCGGAGCCCGCGGGCGCCGGACCCAAGTCCCACGCCGGCCGGCCGGACTGCTCCGGGCGTCTCCGCGAGCCCGGGCCGGATCTGGAACTGCGGTAACCGGGCGCGCCCGGCTTCTTTCCCGGGGGGGCCTGTGCCATAGTCCGTCCCCGGCGGACCTTGAGGAAGCACAAATGGCGGGGGAGCATTCATGGCGCGCGTCGTCGATCCGTTCCTGAAGGTGTCGTCTCCGCGCATCTTCCTGGTGCGGATGATCGTCTTCCTCGGGGTCTGCGCGGCGCTGGCGTCGGTGCTCTACAAGCAGATCTGGGCCGCCTTTCTCAACAATCCCGGGCTCAACGGCGTCATCTTCGGGGTCCTCGCGGTCGGCGTGGTCTTCGCCATCCGTCAGGTGGCGCGGCTGTTCCCGGAAGTGGAATGGGTGAACTCGTTCCGCCTCGCCGATCCGGGCCTTGCGGTGGCGCGCCCGCCCACCCTGCTGGCGCCCATGGCGGCGCTGCTGGGCGACCGGGTGGGCCGCATGGCCATCTCCCAGATCACCATGCGCTCGATCCTCGATTCCATCGGCACCCGCCTCGACGAGAGCCGCGACCTCGGGCGCTACCTCACCGGCCTGCTGGTCTTCCTCGGCCTGCTCGGCACCTTCTGGGGCCTTCTGGAGACGGTATCCTCCATCGGCCAGGTCATCGGCTCGCTGCAGGTGGGACCCGATGCCGGCTCCATCTTCGAGGACATGAAGAGCGGCCTCGCCGCGCCGCTGGGCGGCATGGGCATCGCGTTCTCGTCCTCGCTGTTCGGCCTCGCCGGCTCGCTGGTGCTGGGCTTCCTCGACCTCCAGGCCGGCCAGGCGCAGACCCGGTTCTATACCGATCTCGAGGACTGGCTTTCCACCACGGTGCGCGACATCGACGAGGCCCCCGTCTCACAGGCCGCGCTCCGCGCGGCGCCGCCGTCGCGGGCGGGCGCGCCCCTGGCGGCGGACCGCCCCGGCTTGGCGGCCACCCATGCCTTCACCCCGCCGGCGGCCCCGCTCGCCTTGCCGGCGCCCGCCGCCTTCGATTCGAGCGGCCTCATCACCGCCATGGGCCGGCTGGAGAAGGCGGTGACCGAGACCGGCTCGCAGCGCGTCACCACCGCCATGTCGCAGCTCGCCGAGAGCCTGCAGGGCCTCGTCACCCACATGCGCTCCGAGCAGGCGCTGATGAAGCAGATGCTGGAGGCGCAGAGCACCCAGCAGGCGGACCTCAAGCGCCTCCTCCAGCGCATCGACGGCGCCGGCGAGACGGTGCCCGCGGCGGCGCCCCCGCCGCCCGGCCAGCGCAGGTACTGATCCCATGGCCCTCGGCCGGCGCGGGCGCGACCGCCAGATCGACTACTGGCCCGGCTTCGTGGACGCCCTGTCCACGCTGCTGCTGGTCTTCATCTTCCTGCTGTCGGTGTTCATGCTCACCCAGTTCTTCCTGACCCAGGAAATGTCGGGCAAGGACAATGTGATGCAGCGCCTGCAGGCGCAGATCCGCCAGCTCACCGAGCTGCTCTCGCTGGAGCGCGCCTCCGGCCAAGGCGCCGAGAGCGAGCTTGCGGCCCTGCGCGCCGGCCTCA
>CALMSN010000340.1 GCA_937872325.1 uncultured Xanthobacter sp.
ACGGTGGAACGGTGAAAGCTCCGGTGGCGCTGGGTGTGAAGGTTCCCAACACGCGGCGGCGAACGTTGATGACGCCCATGCAGTTGGGTCCGAGGAATACGGCGCCGCGGTCAGTCTGGCGGCGGCCCCTTGCGATGGCGTCGCGAACCGCATCGCCTAGGTCGCCCGAGCCTTCGGTTTCGCCCAGACCGCCCGGAATGACGCTTCCTGCTCCAACTTTTCCGCTGGCGTTCGCGGCGTCGATCATGGCCTTGGAGCAGGCGTCCAGGTCGGCGCCCTTCGCCACGAGGATCTCGCGCATCCGGTCGTCCTCGATCATGCCGCGCACCACCTGCTCGGCGTCGCCGAGGTCGAGCTGGGCCCCGGCGGACCCGGCGGCGCCGAAGGCGAGACGGGTGAACTGGAGCCGGTGCGAGGCCTGGCGGGCGCTCTTGACGATGAGCTCCAGCGCCATCTCGCGCATGTCGGCGGCGCCCTTGTCCTCCAGCACCTCGATGCCGTTGCCGATGGCGCCCACCGGGCTGATGACATCGTGGCACACCCGCGAGCAGAGCAGAGCGGCGAGGTCGAGGGCGGAGACGTCCGCCTCGGGGGCGGGGGCCCGCAGCGGAGCGGTCGTGGCGTTGGGCTTGGACATGACGGCTCTCGCAGCAGCCGCCGGGCGGGGCCGCGGCGGGCGCACCCGATTCCCCTGGTGCAAAGGTCCGCTGTGATACACCGCCGCGCCGCGCCGCCACAAGCCGCCGCCGGGCGCACGCAGCCATCGACAGATCCGCGCGCGGGCGCTACAGCCGGCCGGCATCCGCGGCCGGTCCGCCGGATGCCTGTCCGGCGCCCGGGCGAAGGCGCGAAGACGCCGGCCGGATGCCTGCCGCGGCCGCGAAACCCGCAGCGCCGCGGGACCGCCGATTTTCCAAGCAAGAAGGGACGATGCCCATGCCCTCCGCCATGTCCTCCGCCACCTCACCCGCCGCGCTGCCCGATGCCGATGGCCTGCTGGCACGCCTCGCCGAGGTGGCGCTGGCGGCCGGCGCCGCCATCCGCCGCATCGAGGCCGGCGGCATCGCGGCCGAGCTGAAGGCCGACCAGAGCCCCGTCACCCTCGCCGACGGCGCGGCCGAGGAGATCATCTGCGCCGCCCTGGCGACGCTGCTGCCCGGGGTGCCGGTGATCGCCGAGGAGGCCATGGCCGCCGGCGGCCCGGCCGCGGCGGCAATGGCGGACCGGCTGGCGGGCGGCGGCGCCTTCCTGCTGGTGGATCCCCTCGACGGCACCCGCGAGTTCATCTCCGGCAACGGCGAGTACACCGTCAACATCGCTCTCGTGGAGGGCGGCGCCCCGGTGCTGGGCGTGGTGTACGCCCCCGCGCGCGCCCTGCTCTATGCCGGCCGGCCGGGCTCCGCCTTCCGCGCCAGCCGCGCGCCAACTGATCCGGTGGCGGCTGCCGACTGGCCGCCCATCGCCTCCCGGCCGGTGCCGGGGGGGCCGACCCCGGTGGCCGCGAGCCGCTCCCACGGCGATCCGGCCACTGATGCCCTGATCGCCCGGTATCCGGTGGCGGAGCGGATCCCCGCCGGCTCGGCGCTGAAGTTCGGCCTGCTGGCGGAAGGCCGGGTGGATCTCTACCCCCGCCTCGGCACGGTCATGGAGTGGGACAGCGCCGCCGGCCACGCCCTGGTGACCGCCGCCGGCGGCTCTGTCAGCCGGCCGGACGGCACGCCGCTGACCTACGGGCATCCGGAAACCGGCTTCAGGGTGCACGGCTTCGTGGCCTGGGGCCGCCGGGACGGCAGCGCCCAGGGCTGAGGCGCCCCGCCCGCGCCGCTCGCTCGGTCGATCCGGCGGTATCAAGACCATATCGAGCCACGCCTCACCTCATGGCCCGCAAGCGGTGCGCGGTTTTAACGCCGCGCTAATGCCCGGTGACGCATGGTGATTGAAATGCCACGCCGCCGGCCATTCGACGGCGCGGCGTGGGCCGGGCCTCGACCTGCGACGGCAACCTTCTGATTTTGCTTGAGTCCGCCGAAAACGAGGGAATGCACGATCGGGCGCGTCGCCCTTGCCGCGTCACACTAGGCGCCATAATCGGCTCGATTCGTGGCGCACGCCCCGTCGAAGCCCTTTGCGAGATCCCCCATGCGCTTCTCTTCGAGCTTCCCTGTGAATGCCCTGCGCCGATCCCTTCTGCGCCTTGCCGCGGCAGCCGCTCTCGGCGCCGTGGCGGCGGGCCCCCTCGGGCCGCTGGGCATCGACCCGGCCGCTGCGCAGGCCCGGCAGCCGGAGAATTATTCGACCAACGAACTGGTCAGCAAGGGACATTCCTTCTTCGGCAGCGTCTCCCGCGGGCTGGCGCTGAGCATCGAGAAGGCGGTCAGCCAGTGGGGCCAGCCCAACGGCTACGTCCTCGGCCAGGAGGGCTCGGGCGCCTTCATCGGCGGGCTGCGCTACGGCGAGGGCGTGCTCTACACCCGCAATGCCGGCGACCTGAAGGTCTACTGGCAGGGGCCGTCCGTGGGCTGGGACTTCGGCGGCGACGGCGCGCGCACCATGATCCTCGTCTACAACATGCGCAGCGTCGAGGACATCTTCCGCCGTTTCGGCGGCATCTCCGGCTCGGCCTATGTGGTGGCCGGCTTCGGCATGACCGCGCTCGGCGCCGACGGCATGGTGGTTGTACCGATCCGCTCCGGCGTCGGGGTGCGGCTCGGGGCCAATCTCGGCTATCTCAAGTTCACGTCCAACCCCACATGGAACCCCTTCTGACGTTCCATGATACCACTGCGCGCTTTCGTCTCCGCCTCTGGCGGGGCGTCGGCGGCAGACGCGGCTTTCTTGTAGGCCGCCGGCATGTCATGAATGACCGCATGAACAGCGGCGAAGGACCAATGCGCGCATGATCGAGCAGATCATGTACTTCCTGCTCGGCGTCCTCATGGCGACGCTGGTGGCGTTGCTCGTCCTGCCGGCGGTCTGGCATCGTGCCGTGCGCCTCACCACCCGGCGGGTGGAGGCGGCGGTGCCGGTGTCCATCTTCGAGGTGCAGGCCGACAAGGACCAGCAGCGCGCCTTCTTCGCGCTCAACCAGCGCCGGCTGGAACTGCAGCTCGACAGCCTGCGGGAGAATCTGGTGGCGCAGGCCGCCACCATCGAGACCCAGCGCCAGAAGATCCACGACCTGCAGCGCACCTTCACCGATCTCGATACCCGCCATGCCCTGCTGACCGCCACCGGGGCGGAGCGCGACGTGCTGCTGGGCGAGGTGCAGGACCAGGCGAGCGATCGTGCCCGTCGCATCGCCGCCCTCGAGGCCGAGGCGACGGCGCGCGGCGACAGCCTTGCAACCCTCGCGACGGAACTCGACGACGCGCGCCGCCAGATCGAGATCGCGCGGCAGGCCCATGCCGGGGCGCAGACGCAGATCGGCACGCTCGAGTCCTCGCTGACCGCCCGGGTGGGCGAGCTGGGCGAACGCACTGCCGCGCTCACCGCCCTGACCACGCATCGCGACGACCTCGACCGCGCGCTGACCGCCGCCAAGGCGGATCTCGACGCCAGCCGCTCGGTCATCCACGCTTTCGAGCAGCGCCGGGCGAGCGAGTTCGCCAGCGCCGAATCGCAGACCCGGCAGATCACCGGCGACCTGGAGCGGCTGCGGGCCGATCACGCCTTGATGGCGGCAGCGCTCGAGGCGGCACGCGCCGTCCCGGTGGCCGAGCCGGCCGATGCGCAGATGCTCAAGACGGCCCTTGCCGACATGGCGGCCCGCATCGTCGCCCGGACCGCGCGGGACGAGGGCAGCGCCTCGCCCATTCCCGGCCTCGTGGCTGCCGGGACCCAGCACGAAGGCGCGCCGGACCTGGCCGCACGCATCCGCACGCTGATCGCCGAATCCGAGGACCGCGACGGCGCCGGTCCGGCTCAGGACCACCCCGAGGCGGACGACGCCGACCTGCCGCATCATCCGCAGGTCGCCGCCCAATAGCCGCGCGGCGATGGTGCACGGGAGCGTCGGTTCAGATCGCCGGGGCAGATCGTTTCCACGCCACGTCATCCCACGGCCCGGGTCGGCCGCGGTCCGCCTACATGGCGGCGACGCTCAGGCGCTCGATACGCTGGCGCATCTCGCGGGAGAATTCCGGAAACCGGCTGGGCGCGACGAATTCCGGCGACCGATAGGGCGGCCGGCGCCGCTCCGAGGCGGCGAAGACCCGCAGTCCCGACCCCGTCATCACCAGATCGCCCCGCTTCAGCGTGGGATCGCGGGCGACATCGATGTGCGCAAGGCCGCCCACCTGCGGGCTGCCGGTGCAGGAGCAGCCCTCCACCAGCCGTTCGCGGAACACGAAGGCGTTGGGCATGGCGGAATAGGCCCGGCCGTTCTGATCGGCCGCCGCATCGATCCCGCGGTCGCGATCCGGCGAGGTGAACACCTGGGTCTTGGCGGCGGGGCAGAAGGCCGCGCACTGGGTCACGGCGTTGCTGTCGCCGGCGCCGGCGGGGCGTCCCTGCAATGGGAAATAGCGGCCGTCGCAGGTGCGCACGCAATAGGCCACCGCGACGCCGCTCGCGGCGGGCTCGCGAGCCGCCCCCTCTCCGGACCGCGGCGTGGCTGATTGGGGCGAAGGCGCCGACGGCTCCAGGCGGTAGCGGGGCGCTTGCGGCCGGGCGCCGAAGATCGCGCCGAGAAAATCGAACGGCGACGGGCCGGGAGCGGCATAGCCCAGGGGTGCCTGCGCCAGCACGATAGGCCGCTCCGCCACTGCGGGCGCTGGCCCCGGACTCTGGGCGTGCGCCGCAAAGGAGCCGAACGCGCTCAGCACGATGCCGGCTACGGCCAGACGGCCGAGGCCGGTTGTCGCAAACGCCATGAGGTGTCTCCGTCCGCTCACGCAATGATCCCAGACGCCGGGCGTGGTGGGGACGGGCGACACACGCCAAGGCGGCGCCGCTTTTCCCCGATCATGGAAGGCCCACGGATGTTTTAACGCGCACCATGAAGCCGCGCGATGCGGCGGGCGTGTCACGCGACGTCAAGCCGCTATCTCCGCGCGTCCCGCAGGACGGCGAGGTGGCTCGCGCCGGCAGGACTGAAGCGAAATGAGGCCCGGCGAACCGCCGGCACCGTCGCATCACGCCAGCGCCGACACGTAGCTGTGGCTCGGCGGCGTGACGACGGGCGCCGCTGCCGGATGGCCTTGCGGCATCGTGAGGACGGCGAGCGGCGGGGTCGCCACCAGGAGCAGGGCAAACAGGAAGATGACCGTCGAAATCAAAACGGAATTGTGAGCCACGCCGGGCATGGGCAGGACTCCCTTTCGCTCGAACCGCCCCCCGCGTCGGGCCACCGCCCCGATCTGGGAGATGTTGAGAAAAGATTAACGCCGGCCCTGAGGTTCCCTGGCGCTGAATTCACGTTCTCGTGAGAGGGGGCTTGCCCGATTCCGCCCGATGGGGCAGCGCCGCGGCTCGATCGGCACCGGGCGCTCGGCAAAGAGGATGGCGGGCCCGCAAAACGCCGACGGCGCCGCTGGAAAACCAGCGACGCCGTCGTCTGTTTGCTCTGATCGCTTTCGGCGGGTCAGCGCCGCCGAAAGGTTGCGCTCACCAGCGCGGGCAGACCTGCACCCAGCGCCAATTGCCGCCCGGGCCACGCACGCGGCTCCAGTAGCAGCCGCGGCGCTGCGGCGGGCCCCAGCCGCGACCCCAGGCCGGGGGCGGGCCGCGGAAGCTCGGATCCCACCAGCAGCGATTCGGACCGCAGACCCAGCGGACCGACTCGGCCAGCGGCGTGGTCACCGCCTCGGCGGCAGCGGCGATACCCGGCGTCACCGGAGCCGCCTGCGCGGCGGGAGACGCGAGAAGGCCGATACCCATCACGGCGGCGAAAAGGAACGCGATGAAACCCGTTCGCATGAAACGTCACCCCCATCGGTGAATCACGTCGGATCAGTCCGACACCATCAGTCCACGCCAGCATTCCGGCATATTGCGGTTCCAAAGCCGGCCGCTTGCAGGCACTAGGCCGTCAAGGTTTACAAAGTATGAACGCCCGCGCCCTCCCGCGCCGGCAAAGAAAAGGCCGGGCCACCTTGCATACCGCCCGGACGAGGGCCAGCTTTCGTTGCGTCGGGGCCGGCCCGCCCCGCACGGACGGGATCATGAAGGCGGATCCATCAGGCGGTTCCGCCACCGGACCGCCCCCAGGGCCCCGCTTAAGACCCCCGCTTATAACACCCGCTTATGACACCCGCCCGTGACAACGAGCCAATGACAACGAGCCCATGACCGAGCAGGCGCACCAGATCGCACGCGAGCCGACCTCCCCGCCCGAGACCGGCTCCGCGTCGCCTGCGGCCAGCGCCGCGCCGCGGCTGCGCGTGCTCGCGGGGCGCTCGCAGGCCGGCGCGCGCACGGTGCCGGAAGAGGTGCCCGTCGCCTTCACCTACAACGGCACCACCCACGCCGTGATGATGGCCAGCCCCACCGACATCGCCGCCTTCGCGCTGGGCTTCTCGCTCACCGAGGGCATCGTCCGCGCCCCGCAGGAGCTGCTGTCGCTGGAGGTGCTGCACCTGCCGGACGGCATCGAGGCGCGGATGTGGATCGCCGAGCCGAAGATGCACCATCTCTCCGCCCGCCGCCGGGCGCTTGCCGGGCCCACCGGCTGCGGCCTGTGCGGGGTCGAGAGCCTTGCCGAGGCGGTGAAGCCCGCCGCCCGCGTCACCGCGGCGACCACCTTTCCGGCGGCAACGGTGATCGCGGCCATGGCCACCCTCGGCCCGCTGCAGCAGCTCAACCACGAGACGCGGGCGGTGCATGCCGCCGCCTATTTCGAGCCCGGCACCGGCATCCGCGCTTTGGCGGAGGACGTGGGCCGGCACAATGCCCTCGACAAGCTGGTGGGCCTGCTCGCCGGCGACGGCCTTTCCAGCGCCGCCGGCATGGTGCTCCTCACCAGCCGGGTCTCGGTGGAGATGGTGCAGAAGGCGGCGGTGCTCGGCGCCGGGGTTCTGGCGGCGATCTCCGCCCCCACCTCGCTGGCCATCCGCACCGCGGAGGCGGCCGGCATCACCCTGTGCGCGGTAGTGCGGCAGGACGGCTTCGAGGTCTTCACCCATCCCGGGCGCATCCTGATGCCGGCGACCGAGAGCGCCTGACGCGATGGTGCACCCCGTTCGCCCTTGCAACGCCCTGCGGGAGGGCGCCGACCGGTCCCATCCGGGGCGATCCGGCGCGGCCACGGGAGCGACGACGGGCCTGCGCCCGATGCCAGTGGCCCGGCGCGGAATAGCCGGCGGCGTGGCGAGGCCGGCATGACCCGGCTGCTGGCTCTCTTCGCCCTTCTGCTCGGCCTCGCCGGCGCCCTGCCCTGGCTGGTGCCGTTGGCCAAGCAGAGCGTGCGTCTCATCGCCGCCCGCGACGACCCGGCGCGGCTCGCCGACCTCGGCCTCGCCGGCCTCACCACCGACGAGATCGACCGGCGCATGGCCGAAGCCCTCGCCGCCGACGACGCCGCGCTCGCCGCCTCCTATCTGGAACTGGCGGACGCGCGTCGTCTGCCGGTCTCAAAGGCCCGGCGCGCGGAGGTGACGGCGGCCAATGCCGGCACTGCACAGGCGCTGCGCACTGCCCGTGATTTCGGCATCGGCTTCCTCTCCGGGCAGCCGGAGGACCTGGCGGGCCTCGCCGGCGCCGCCCTCAGCGACCTGATGGTGTGGGGCGACATCCGCGACGCCGGCCGCGAAGGCCTGCATCTCGCCCGCGGCGAGGAGGTGGACGAGCTGATCCTCGGCCTGTCGGCGGTGGGGCTCGCGGTCACCGCCAGCACCTATGCCACCGGCGGCACCAGCCTGCCGGTGCGGGCCGGGGTTTCGCTGGTGAAGGCGGCGAAGCAGACCGGGCGCCTGTCCGCCGCCCTCGGCCGCACCCTCACCCGCGCCGCCCGCGAGAGCCTCGATTTCGATGCCGTGCGCCGGCTCGCCAAGGCGCCCGCCGCCCTCGACGGCGCCGCGCTCAGGAGCGTGGTGCGGACCGATGCGGTGAAGCCGCTCGCCCGCATGCTGGAAGAATGCGAAGAAGGCATGCGCCAGCACTTCGTCCGAGCCGTTGCCGACAAAGACCTGATCCGTCTGCAACCCATGGGCTGCCGCCAGCGCCTCGCGCAGCGCGAGCGATTGCGGATCAGGGTAGAGCTGCAGGCCCTCGCGTGCGGCCGCCTCGATAGCCGCGATGGCGCGCGGCGACGGCGGATAGGGGTTTTCGTTGGTGTTGAGTTTCACCAGGCCCGCGATGCGCGGCTGTTCGCCAGGAACATAGGGCTCGAGC
>CALMSN010000341.1 GCA_937872325.1 uncultured Xanthobacter sp.
CACGCCGTTCGCGGCGCCGGGGCTCGGCATCATCGCCTCGGTGGTGATGCTCGGGTTCGGCATGTGGTGGCTGAAGCTGAGGGAGAACAAGGCTCGTGCCGCGGGCGAGGGGTTCGGCGACCTGGCCTCGCCCGATGATTCCACCGCGCGCGCCGCCGCCGATCCCATCGTGCGCGAGCGCGCCACCACCTCCGGCTCCTTCGACCCCTCCGAGATCCGCACCAGCAAGGAGGCGGAGACCGACCCGCCGATCCTGCGCGCCGCCTTGCCCATCATCGTGGTTGTCGTCGTCAACATGCTGATGTCGTTCGTGATCCTACCGCGCATTGACACCGGCTTCCTGGCCTTGCCCCAATGGGGTGAGACCTCGGTGTCGGCGGTGGGCGGCGTGTGGTCGGTGATCACGGCGCTGCTGGCGGCCATCATCACGGCCATCGCGCTGAACTTCCGCAGCGTGCCGGTTCTGCGCGCCACCATGACGGCGGGTGCGAACGCCTCGGTGCTGCCGATCCTGTCGGTGGCGAGCCTGGTCGGCTTCGGCGCCATCGTGGCCGCGCTCCCCGCCTTTGCCGACGTGCGGGCGTGGGTGCTGGGCATCGAGGGCGGCCCGCTGGTGTCGCTGGCGGTGGCCACCAACATTCTCGCCGCGCTCACCGGCTCGGCCTCGGGCGGCCTCACCATCGCGCTCGATGCCCTGGGGCCCACCTACATGGGCATCGCCCAGGAGATCGGCATGAACCCCGCGCTGATGCACCGGGTGGCGGTGATCGGCTCCGGGACTCTGGATGCGCTGCCGCACAACGGCGCCGTGGTGACGCTGCTGGCGGTGTGCCAGGTGACCCACAAGGAGGGCTACCTCGACATCGTCATGGCGGCGGTGGTGAGCGCGCTTCTCGCCCTCGTGGTGGTGATCGCGCTGGGCACGGTGGTGGGGAATTTCTGACCGGTCCCGATGCCCCCGGCGATGCCGCCGGAGCCGCATCGGGCACGTCTTGTGGTGGAAGCGAATGGGAGCGCGGCAGGGGCCGCGGGGGTGGGATGTCCATCGAGCGCCTGGATCTGAATCTGTTCAGGGTCTTCGACGTGGTGATGCGCTGCCGCAGCGTCGCCGGCGCGGCCAAGGAGCTTGGCGTCACCGCATCCGCGGTCAGCCATGCTCTGGGACGCCTGCGCCAGGCGCTGGGCGACGAGCTGTTCATCTACGGCGAGGGCGGCATGGTGCCGACCGCGCGGGCGCTCGAAATCGCGCCAGCGGTGGTGGAGGGTCTCGGCCGCATCGACGAGGCCATCAGCAGCAAGCCGTTCGAGCCTGCCGTATCCGTACGCACCTTCCGGGTTTCGGCCACCGAATACAGCACTCTGATCATCCTCTGCGGCCTGGTGGAGCGGCTGACCCGCATCGCCCCGCAGCTGGAGCTGCGCATCTTCCCCTACAGCCGGACCGATGTGGTGCGGCATCTGGACGAGGGCCAGATCGACCTCGTGGTCGGCTGGTTCGGCGAGCTCCCCGAGCACATGCGCCGCACCCCCCTGCTGGATGATCGCGAGGCGCTTCTGGTGCGCCGGGACCATCCGCTGACCGAGGGGGTCATCACCAAGGCGCGCCTGTTCGCCTTCCCGTTCGTGGTGGTCGAGCTGACCGGCAGCGGCGATCCGGGGGCCGACGGCTTCCTCGACGAGCGCGGCGTCTGGCGGCGGGTCTGGATCGATCGCCTGCTGATGGAAGCCAGCGAGGGCGAGGACGAGGTGGCCCATGTGGCACTGTCGCTGCCGCACTATTCCGCGGTTCCCGATGTCCTCTCGCGAACCGACATGGTCGCGACGCTGCCGCAGCGCTTTGCCCGCCGCTTCGTCGCGGCCGGCACCCACCGGATGCTGGATCTGCCGCACGATGCGCTGGAGGCGAGCGTGGATGCCATCTGGCACCAGCGCAACGAGCGCGATCCCGGGCTGCAGTGGCTGATCGCTGAACTCGCCGAGGCGGCGCGCAGGGCCTAATGCTGCGCGACGACGACGCCCCCTCCCACCGGCCGCATGGTCGCGCCGCCTAGAAACGCGACGTGCCGTCACAAGACTTTCCAGGAGCCCCACCACATGATCGACGACAAGGACCAGTTCGACCGCATCCGCAACGAGCTCACCGACAGTTTCGACGAAGAGCTGGAGACCCAGCTCGACGAGGACTACCTCGATCAGCTCGTAGTCGAGGGCATGGGCGAGCGCAACGCCCCCACGCTCGATCGCCGGGTCTATTTCCGCGAGCTCTTCCGCCTCCAACATGAACTGATCCGGCTGCAGGACTGGGTGCAGCACAAGAAGCTGAAGGTGGCGGTGCTATTCGAGGGCCGTGATTCCGCCGGCAAGGGCGGGGCGATCAAGCGGGTGACGCAGCGCCTCAATCCCCGCGTGTGCCGGGTGGTGGCGCTGCCGGCGCCGACCGAGCGCGAGCGCAGCCAGTGGTATTTCCAGCGTTATGTCCCGCATCTGCCGGCGGGCGGCGAGATCGTGCTGTTCGACCGCAGCTGGTACAACCGCCCCGGCGTCGAGCGCGTCATGGGCTTCTGCACGCCCGAGGAGCTGGAAGACTTCTTCCAGGCGGTTCCTGATTTCGAGCGGATGCTGGTGCGCTCGGGCATCATCCTCATCAAGTACTGGTTCTCGATCACCGACGAGGAGCAGGAATTCCGCTTCGAGATGCGGATCCAGGATCCGCTGAAGCAGTGGAAGCTCTCGCCCATGGACCTGCAGAGCCGCATCCATTGGGAGGAGTATACCCGCGCCAAGGAAGAGATGCTGGATCGGACCCACACTCCGGAGGCGCCATGGTGGGTGGTTCAGGCGGTGGACAAGAAGAAGGCGAGGCTCAACTGCATTCACCACCTGCTGAGCCAGATCCCCTACGAGACCGTCCCGCGGCCGGACATCCTGCTTCCCGACCGGGTGCGCCACCCCGATTACTACCGCAAGCCCGTGCCGCCGGAGATGTACGTGCCGGACGTCTATTGATCGGCCCGACCCCAGCCGGGCCCGCGGGTCGGGCTGGGGGTTGATGGCGGTTGTTGGGGGGCAGGCCGGCTGCGGCTTGCCCCCTTGCCATGTCGCGCCGTGCAGGCGCGCTCTTGCCGGGTGGTGATGTCGCGGCTGGACCGCCCCCGCCATGGCGCGTCCCTGAAGAGGCGTGAGGCCAAGGCAAGACTGGCCGGGCGCTGGTGCTCGATATCACGCCCATGATGCGCGAAGTGCTCTCCGCCACTGACCTGTCCCGGCCCACTATCCTCAAGACCCGCACCGGCGAGCCTTTCTCGGCCAAATCGATCACCGGTCGCATGGCCGATTGGACCAAGTCGGCCGGGCTACACGCTCCACGGCCTGCGCAAGACGCTGGGCAAGATGCTGGCAAAGGGCGGGGCCACCACGCGCCAGATCATGGACACCCTCGGCCATACGGACATCCAGCACGCCGAACTCTACTCGCGCGAGGCCGAGCAGGAGCACCTCGTCCGGGCCGGGATGGATGCTGTCGTGAAGCTGGTAGAGCGCCGAAAAAAGCAAGGTGGCGAACCCAATGGCTAACCGGAGTGGCTAACTAATCCATACGCTATTGAAATATCATAGCGTTGGCGCTCCCAAGGGGAATCGAACCCCTGTTTTCGCCGTGAGAGGGCGACGTCCTAGACCGCTAGACGATGGGAGCATCCGGCAGGAAGGCGGTCCGTATATCCGCCTTCCGGACCGACTGCAAGCCTCAATGACCCTCTTCGTAGCTTATTCCCCAGGCGCGTCCGCGGCGCCTCGGCGGAAGGTGGCGGCGGGGCAGGTCTCGTGCGGTCGGCTGAGGTCCTTATCCATGCCGCCTCGGCCTCGCCCTATGCCGCGGGCCAGCCGCAAAAGCCCGTGGCCTCACGCGGGCTTCGGGCGATGGCCGAAGATGGCGCTGCCGACCCGCACATGGGTGGCGCCCTGGCGGATTGCGGCGGCGAAGTCGGCGCTCATGCCCATGGAGAGGCCAGAAAGCCCGTTGCGCGCGGCGATCTTCGCCAGCAGGGCGAAATGCGGATCCGGCACGTCCGCGGCCGGCGGGATGCACATCAGGCCCGCGAGAGAAAGCCCGTATTCCGTTCGGCAGCGGTCGATGAAGGCATCGGCCTCCTGGGGCAGAATCCCGGCCTTCTGCGGCTCCGCCCCCGTGTTGACCTGCACGAAGAGCGCCGGCTGGCGTCCGGCGCGGGCGATCTCGTCGGCCAGGGCGGCGGCGATCTTCGGCCGGTCGACGGTATGGATGGCGTCGAAGAAGCCCACGGCTTCCCGCGCCTTGTTGGATTGCAGCGGCCCGATGAGGTGCACCTGGGTGCCGGGGAAGGCCGCCTTCAAGTCCGGCCACTTGGCGCAGGCCTCCTGGACCCGGTTCTCGCCGAAAACCCGCTGGCCGGCCGCCAGCACCGGCACGATGTCGTCGGCCGGGAAGGTTTTCGAGACGGCGATCAGCGTCACCGCGTCGCCAGGGCGCCCGGCGTCGCGGGCCGCGCCGGCGATCTGGCGCCGCACCGCGTCGAGATGCGCCGCGCTGCTGGTCTCCTCGGTCATCGATTTCCTCCCTGGAGCGCGATCCGATCAAATTGAAATCAGCCTGATCGGGGAATCGCCCTCTAAATGATTGAAAGAGAACGCCAAGGCGAGGGCCGGTGCCGCGCTGGCCTCGCTCACGGTCCCGGCGCGAAACTCCCGCGACCATGGGCCTTAAGAGCTCGTTTGGAAAATGGGACGGGTCGGTGCACCGCGTCCTTTCGGCGCCCGGGGGCGTCGAAGACTGGCCCGATGCTCGGCATTGCGCCAGCTCTCCTGCCGGAGCACCAAAGATCCGCCGTTGGCCCTCAGTCGTCGATTTTCCAAACGGGCTCCAAGAGCTTCTAACAAAACTCGGGTCGGCTGACCGGGCCTTTTGGCCTCCTGCGGCGTTGCCGATCGTCGCGGATGCTGACCGCAGCGGCGGCGTTCGGCGCCGGACAGGAGACCCCGAAGCCCGCCGCCATCCTCAGCCTGGACGGGTTGTCAGAAGTCCTACGCCACGCGGTCACCGGCCTCGCGGAAGCCGGCGTCCTCCTCCCGCCCGGTCCGGTCCCGCTCGTCCGGCGCCGGGGCGGTGGGGCCGATGTCCTCCGGGGAGCCCGGATCGCGCTCCCCGGCGGCTTCGGCCTGCTTCTGGCGATTCCACAGGGCGGCATAGAGCCCGCCGGCGGCCAGCAGCGCCGCGTGGCTGCCGCGCTCCGCCACCCGGCCCGCCGACAGGACGAGGATCTCGTCCGCCTCCACCACCGTGGACAGGCGATGGGCGATGACCAGGGTGGTGCGCCCGGCCGCCACCTTGTCCAGCGCCTCCTGGATCTCGCGCTCGGTGTGGCTGTCGAGGGCCGAGGTGGCCTCGTCGAGGACCAGGATGGGGGGCGCCTTCAGGAGCGTGCGGGCGATCGCCACCCGCTGCTTCTCGCCGCCGGAAAGCTTGAGCCCCCGCTCGCCCACCTCGGTGCGGTAGCCCTTCGGGGTGGCGCGGATGAAGCCGTCGATCTGCGCCATGCGGGCGGCCTCCTCCACCTCGGCCTCGCCCGCGTCCTGCCGGCCGTAGCGGATGTTGTAGGCGATGGTGTCGTTGAACAGAACGGTATCCTGCGGCACCATGCCGATGGCGCCGCGCAGGCTCTGCTGGGTGACGGCGCGGATGTCCTGCCCATCGATGGTGATGCGCCCCGCGCTCACGTCGTAGAAGCGGAACAGCAGCCGCGACAGGGTGGACTTGCCGGCCCCCGAGGGCCCGACGATGGCGACCGTGCGCCCCGCCGGCACCTCGAAGGAGATGCCCTTCAGGATCTCGCGCTCGCCCTCATAGCTGAAACGGACATCCTCGAACCGCACGGTGCCGCCATTGACCACCAGCGGCAGCGCGTCCGGCGCGTCGGTGATCTCGGGCTTCTGGCCGAGCACCGCGAACATGGCCTCGATGTCCAGCATCGCCTGCTTGATCTCGCGATAGATGAAGCCGAGGAAGTTCAGCGGCACGTAGAGCTGGATCATCATGGCGTTGATCATGACGAAGGAGCCGACGCTCTGTCGCCCGGCCTTGATGTCGAGGACGCACATCACCATCACGGCCGCAAGGCCGGCGGTGTAGATCACCGCCTGTCCGGCATTCAGCCAGGCCAACGATGTATAGGTCTGGACGGTGGCGGTCTCGTAGCGGGCCATGGACCGGTCGTAGCGGGCGTTTTCCCAGGTCTCGGCGCCGAAATACTTCACCGTCTCGAAGTTGAGCAGGCTGTCCACCGCCTTGGTGTTGGCCTCGGTGTCGCTGTCGTTCATCTCGCGGCGGATGTTGAGCCGCCACTCGCTGGCCTTGTAGGTGAAGGCGGCGTAGACGAGCACGGTCGCCGTCACCACCGCCGCATAGCGCCAGTCGAAGGCGACGAGCAGCACCACCAGCACCATCACCAGCTCCACCACCGTGGGTGCAAGCTGGAGCACCAGCATGCGCACGATGGTCTCGATGCCGTTGCGCGCCCGCTCCAGCACCCGCGTCAGCCCGCCGGTCTTGCGCTCCAGGTGGAAGCGCAGCGACAGGTCGTGCATGTGCCGGAAGGTCTCGGAGGCGAGCTTGCGCACCGCGTGGAGCGCCACCTTGGCGAACAGCCCGTCGCGCAGCTGCGCCACCACCGCCATCACGATGCGGGCGCCGCCATAGGCCAGCGTCAGCGCCACCGGGGCGGCGAGCACCAGCGCCCAGCCGGAATCGGTGGTCGGGGCGCCGTCCGCCAGGGCATCGGTCGCCCATTTGAAGAAGAACGGCACCGCCATGGTCGCCGCCTTGGAGGCGAACAGCAGCACCAGGGTCACCATGACCCGGGCCTTGAGGTCCGCCCGCTCCGCCGGCCACAGATAGGGCAGCAGGGCCGAGAAGGTGGCGGCGAGCTTGGCCAGCGCCGGGATGCGGGCGGCCGTCCGGGCCTCGGTGGATAAGGCTGGGGCGGACAGGGGAGGGCGCGATTGTGGCATGAAGGTCAGCGATCGTTCCCGGGGTCGCCGCACGGCGGCGCTGGCGCAAGGCGTGCCAGCAGGTGGTCGAGTTCGGCGCGCAGTTCGGCGAGCGCCTGCGGGGCGAGGCAATAGGCGGTGCGCGGCCCCTCGGTGCGGGCGCACACCAGGCCCGCTTCCGCGAGCACCTTGAGATGCTGGGACACGGTCGACTGGGCCAGCGGCAGGCCGCGGACGATCTCGCCGCACACGCAACCCTGCGCCTGCGCCAAGGTCTGAAGGATGGTCAGCCGCACCGGATGGCCGAGCGCCCGCAGCCGGCCGGCCAGGGCATCGGCTGCCGCATCCCCGGCGGGTTGCGGCGCCGGCGCATCGGGAGCGGCGGCCCCGGCGGCCGCGGCATTTGGGGGGCGGCGTCCGGGGGGAGGCGGCGCTTCAAGCCGGGCGGCGGAGGCGGCCGCCGACGGGAGGGGCGGGGAATCAGTCATCGGTCATCGACGATGGACGATGAGTGTAGTGGGATTGTGTCAGCCGGCATCGGTGACGCCAGCGCCCGCCGGCCGTGGCGCAGAGCGACCGGCGACACGGGGGGCGATCCGGTCTTTGAAGGGCGCGCCTGACACCTGGGCTGGCATTCGAGGGGGCTGGTCGGATGGCGCATTGAAGGGGGCGTGTCCCTCACCGGAAAAACCGTGAATCCGTCATTTCCGGCCTTATGCTGGATCCACGCCGAACAGCTTGGGGTTTGATGCGAGAGTTCCGGCTCAAGCGCCGGCATCGCGGGTCGGCAATCGCCCGGCTTCCGGGTGTAGTCCGGACGTGATGCCGCTGCCTGCTCCGGCAAGAGCCCCCCAAGCGCGCGACCCTTCACGCCGTTGCTAGTTGCTCCAGTGGTCGTGCCAGATCTTCTCGCCGATGGTGCAGGAAATGCGGGGCTCGCGCTTGGCGACCCGGACCACCAGCCCATCCGGCGCCTTGCGCGGCATGAGTCCGGCGAGCTCCAGCACCAGCTTGGTCTTGATGGCGCGGGTGAACTGGGATTCGTCATCCACCGGGATGACGAAGGCGCCCGGGCCGCCGATCACGCAATCCTCGTAATACAGATCGAGCTTCTCGATATCCATCGTCGCATAGGACGCCTGCTTCACCATCACCGGCAGCCCGTTGATGGTCACGCCCTTTTCGAGCGCGGCGTCGCGCGCGATCAACACCGGCTCGCCATTGTTGTTCGGGCCGTCGCCGGAAATATCGATGACGCGACGCAGTCCCTTGTAAGGATTCTCGCCGAGCAGGCGCATGCCGAAATT
>CALMSN010000342.1 GCA_937872325.1 uncultured Xanthobacter sp.
CGGTCGGTGAGCTGCTTGCCGCAATGGTGCTGGCCGCCGTCAAGGGCGTGGGCCGCGCCTCGCAGGCCGTTGGCGCCGTCGCCCGCATGCTGGAGCAGCGTCGGGTGATCGCCGAGCTCGCGACCTTCGACGACCGTATGCTCCAGGACATCGGCATCACCCGCTCCGACCTGCGCGACGCCTCGGCCGTGAGCCTGCCGCAGGATCCCACCCGCATGCTGGTGCTGCGGGCGACCGAGCGGCGTGTCGCGCTGAGCCTGGCGGAACGCGAGCGCCAGGGCGCCGGCTCGCGCTGATCCGCTGTCGCGGCGCCGCGGGCGTCGCAGCGGAAATAACCCGGCGGGAGCACCGCCGGCACGGATGACCAACGAAGGACGCCGCCGGTTGCCGGAGGCGTCCTTCTTGTATTCAGCCCTTGCGCGGGGTGCCGTCGTCCCGGCCGGGCGGCGTCATCATACGCATCCAGAACTCCGGCAGCGCGAAGGGCGAGGCGCCGGCCACCGGAAAGGTCGGCGGATAGCCCTGCGTGAACATCTTGCTGAAGAAGTCCTGGAAAGGCTGGAGCGGGTTGACCGCGCCCATGGCCGGAGCGGCGGCCGCGGCGGGCGGCGGCACGAGCGCGGGGGCCGCTGTGGGAACCTGTCGCAGCGGCACCGGGGCCGGCGGCGCGCTGGCGGCCGGCGCGTAGGTGGTCTGGTTCAGGGTCTGGGTCATGGCGTTCACCACGTCCTGCCAGGCATCGCCCGGCTGGCGGGCGGCGGGCGCCGCCGGCCCGGTGCGCTGGAACATCATCCGACCGAAAGCGTCGGCCCAGGGATTGCCGGTGGCGAACGTCGGCGAAGCCGCCACCGGGGCCGGGGCGCTCATCTGCGGGACACTCGCCGCGGCGAAGGCGGCGAAGGCGTCCATCCAGGGGTTGCCAGTGGAGATGGGGGCGATGCGCGCCTCGGTCTGGCCCGGCATCCGGCTCAGCGCCGCCGCCAGCATCTGCTGCATGGCGCCGGAGGCGGCCAGCGACTTGGCGAGGCCGCCCAGGAACAAGGTCGCGTAGGTGGGCATCATCTGCTTCACCACCGCCACCCCGAGCCCGGTGGAGGCGGCCACCTGAGTCGCGACGGCCCGGCTGACCTCCGAAGACCCGAAGACGGCGTTCAGCGCGTCCGAGCCCGCCTCCTTCATGCCGTTGGTGACCACGGGCTGGTTGTAGAGCGCGCCGTAAGGCCCACTGGTCATCAGTGCCATCAGGGATCCCATGGATTCAGGTGACTGGCTTGCCCGCCGGAACCCTTCCGTGAAGGCCGGCATGACGGTTTCCGCGACTTTGAGAGCCTGCTGCGTGCTGACGCCGTAGAGCTTGGCGATGTTCTCCAGCCCTTGCCCGCCCTGGGCAGCCCGGAACATCTCGACGACCTGGTCCATTCAACGCCTCCCGTGAGCCGGGCGGCCGGAACGTTGAGATCCGTTCGCCACGCAGGTCTCCGTCCGTTTTCGTTCGTGCACGTTTGTTTCGTCCACGCGCCTCGGATGATTACAACCTTACGCCATTCTTTCGCCGAAAGCACGGGATCGCGCAGGGTTGGATGCGGTCATCGTGAACGCGGTCAACCGGAAAATTCGGTCTGGTGGGTGAGGATGTCCTCGGCCTCCTCGTTGATGGGGCGGGCCGGCTTGCCGGGAGCGGTGAGGGGATCGGGCGCCATCTTCGGCGCGCCGGCGAGCTCGGGGTGCCCGGCGTTCGCCTCCTCGATCTGGCGCAGCAGGCGGGCCTTGTCGCGGCCGCGCACGTCGGCGACCCGCGCCGCCGCCGCCGCCTTGTCGAGCCCCAGCGACTCCAGCGCCCGGCCGGAGAAGGCGAGGGCCGATTCCAGGGTCTCGCGGATCTCGAACGCCACCCCCTTGCGCCGCAGCGTCATGGCGTGGACGCGATCGAAGCTGCGCACGAACAGCCGCGCCCGGGGCATGGAGGCCTTCACCATGTCGACGATCCGGTCGGTGTCGCCGCGATGGTCGACGCAGATGCAGATGATCTCCACGCTCTCCGCCCCGGCCGCCCGCAGCACGTCGAGGCGGGTGCCGTCGCCGTAATAGATGTGGACCCCGAACCGCCCGGCGCCCTGGATCATCCCCACGTCCTTGTCGATGATGGTGACCCGCATGCCCTCCGCCAGCAGGCACTGGGCGACGATCTGGCCGAAGCGGCCGAAGCCGATCACCAGCACCGAGCCCTCGGCGTCGGAGAAGTCGTCCGGCGCGCGCTCGGGGGCGGCGCGGGCGTAGCGGCGCATCAGCAGGTCGATGCCGGCGAACAGCAGCGGGCCGGCCATCATGGTGAGCGCGGCGAGCGCGATGAGCAGGTCGCTCTGGTCGCGGTGGAAGATGCCGGTGTCGAGGCTCAGCGGAAACAGCACGAAGGCGAACTCGCCGGCGGGAATCAGCACCACCGCCGCCCGCAGCGCGTCCTGCCGGGCGATCCGGTCGGCCCGGAACACGCCGTAGGCGACCAGGCTCTTGGCCGCGCACACCACCAGCGTCGCCACCAGCAGCGGGCCGAGATTGGCCATCACCACCTTCACGTTCAGCGACATGCCGACGCTCATGAAGAAGGCGGCGAGCAGAAGCCCGCGGAACGCCTCCACATTGGCTTCCAGCTCATGGCGGAAGGTCGATTCGGAAAGCAGCAGGCCGGCGAGGAAGGCGCCCATCGCCATGGAGAGGCCCACCGCCTCCATCAGCCCGGCGGCGCCCAGCACCACCAGCAGCGCCGCCGCGGTCATCGCCTCCCGCGCGCCGGAGCGGGCGAGGATACGGAACAGCGGGTTCAGCAGATAGCGCCCGGCGACGATGATGGCGACGATGGCCGCCACCGCGATGGCGATCTCGATCATCGCGGTGCGCGGATCACGCGGCAGCTCCGCCTGGCCCGGGCCGAGCAGCGGCACCAGCGCCAGCAGCGGCACCACCGCGATGTCCTGGAACAGCAGGATCGAGAACACCCGCTGGCCATAGGGGGAGCCCAGGTCGCCGCGGTCGCCGAGCAGGTTGAGGGCGATGGCGGTGCCCGAGACCGACAGCGCGATCGAGCCGACGATGGCGGCGGGCAGGCTGAAGCCGAGGGTGAAATAGGCGAGCAGCGTGAAGACCAGCGTGCTCAGCAGAAGCTGCGCCGTGCCCAGGCCGAAGATGTAGTGGCCCATGGACAGGATGCTGGAGGGCTTCAGCTCCAGCCCGATGAGGAAGAGCAGCAGCACCACGCCGAACTCGGCGACGGTTGCCACCATCGCCGGGTTGGCCACGTTGAAGCCGACCGGGCCGATGGCGATGCCCACCAGCAGATAGCCCACCACCGGCGAGAAGCCGAGGCGCTTGGCGACGGGAACCGAGATGACGGCGGCGGCAAGGAAGCTGAGCGCTGCCACGAACAACGCGTGCTCTTCCCCTAGCATCCTCGGTCCTTTCGGCTGTCGGGCACAGCAATCCCGGCCGGGCCGGCGCGGCCCCGGGAGGTCTGCCGGGTGCGCCGGCAGCGCTGTCGCTTGTGCTGGGCAAGCATGTCGAAACCATGCCGGAAAGACGGTCTTTCCGGTCGCCCGTGGCCCAATGCGGATCGCATCCGGCGCGTCGGCCGGCCGCGGACCCGGGGCAGGGGAATCAGCGCAGGGTGTCGAAGCCCTGGGCGAAGCCGGTAAGGGCGAGCGGCACGCCGATGCCCTCCTCGGGGGTCTGGAAGATGATGAAGGTGGCGAACTTGCCGGTCTTCAGCCGGTTGATGAGCCCGTCATCCATGGCCACCTCGGCGACGCAGCCATTGGGCAGGCAGCGCACGAACGGCGCGCGGCCCACGTCCTGGTCGTCGATCTTGAGCCCGAGGCCGGCCGGCAGCAGCACCCCCAGCGGCGCCAGCACGCGCAGCAGCCGGCTCTTCTGGTCGGCGGCCTTCAGCACGATGACGGTGAGGCCCACATTGGGCCGGTCCTCGGCCTGCACCGACTGCAGCAACACGCACTGCTCACCCTGGGAGCCGGGGGGCGTGTCGCAGCGGATCTGCCAGTCGCCGTGCACCGACTTCACCGTGCCCTGGGCGGCGGCGGGCTGGGCGGCGGCGATCACGGCGCAGACTCCCAGCGCCAGGCCGAGTCCGAGGCGGCTTGCGAATCGGCGTCCGGGAGCGACGTCGTGGACGATGGTCGCGGCGGCGCGCGGGCGCGTCACCCGGTGGGCCGCCGAGGCGAGGAGGCGGACGAGACGACGACCAACGGGCAATGCGACCATAAGGGGCTCCGGGGGAAACGGGCTGGGCTGCGGTCGATCCTTGCGGGACCACAGGTCCGGACCGGGACGGCCCGGCTCCGGGGCGGACCCCGGACACGGGCTTGCGGACGGAACGTGACATCCGCTTAACGCAGCTTGTGCAACCAATGCCTTAATGCACAGCCTTTCCTGTCAAGAATGCGGCGCGGAGAAGGCGCTCCGGCCGACTGCGCCATGCCGCAAAGGCGGGGGCGCGGTATTTTGTCACTTCCGTAGCGGAATAATGGCGACGCCGCGTGACTGCGCAAGGCCCGGCCGCGCCAATCGCCTCAAGGCGCCGCGCCGAGGGCGACCGGCCATCGCCCGGCCCGTCGCCGGGAGGTCCGGACGGTTTGCCCCATTGTCGCATCCCGGGTCGTTGCAAGGCGGAGGCAATTGTGTTTGATGAATTCTAGGGAAGGTAACGGCCTCTCGCCCGGCGCGCCAATGCGGGGTGTTTCAGGGTGAACGTTACGCGAAAATTGCGGCTGGAAACGGCCGGCCAGGGAGCGCCGAGAGAGATGATTCCGCTCGTTCGCAATGCCATCTCGCATCTTGCCGGCCACTGCCGTGCGGTGTCGGGTGCTGCTTCGCTGATGGGGGCGGCGTTTCTTGCCGTCGCGCTGGGAGCAGGCACGGCTCATGCCGGCACCGGGCAGCCCAGTCCCTGGCAGATGAACCTGCAGGGCGCCGTCACCCCGGTGATGGAGCAGATCCACGGCTTCAACACGCTCCTGCTCACCATCATCACGCTCATCGTGCTGTTCGTGCTGGTGCTGCTGGCGGTGGTGGTGGTGCGCTTCAACGAGCGCGCCAATCCGGTGCCCTCCAAGACCAGCCACAACACTACCATCGAGGTGGTGTGGACCGTGCTGCCGGTGGTGATCCTGGTGATCATTGCCATCCCGTCCTTCCGGCTGCTCCATCTCGAGCTGAACATCCCGAAGGCGGACATCACCATCAAGGCGGTCGGGCACCAGTGGTACTGGTCCTACGAATATCCCGACCATGGCGGCTTCGGCTTCGATTCGCTGATGGTCCAGGACAAGGACCTGAAGCCCAGCCAGCCGCGCCTGCTGGCGGTGGACAACGAGGTCGTGGTGCCGGTCAACAAGGTCGTGCGGGTGCAGGTCACCGCTGCCGACGTGATCCACTCCTTCGCCGTCCCGTCCTTCGGCATCAAGATCGACGCCCTTCCGGGCCGGCTGAACGAGACCTGGTTCAAGGCGACCCGCGAAGGCGTGTTCTACGGCCAGTGCTCCGAGCTGTGCGGCAAGGACCATGCCTTCATGCCGATTTCGGTGCGGGTGGTGAGCGAGGCCGAGTTCGAGGCCTGGATCGCCCAGGCGAAGGCGAAGTTCGCCTCCTCCGGAGACGCGGCGGGCAAGCTGGCGGACGCCGGGACGCTGCTCCTGCGCTGATCCGCGACGCCGGATCCCGGCCGCCGCCAGAGGGCGCGGCCACCGCGATGCAGATCGAAGCTTGGACTTCGGTCGGAAGATCAAGGCAGGCCGCCCGGCGTCGACGCCGGGCGCGCCAAGGCTGAATCATCAAGGGAATACGGGCATGTCCACCGAGGCAATCTCCCATTCGGACCATGCGGCCATCCCCACCGGATGGAAAAGGTGGGCATTCTCCACCAACCACAAGGACATCGGCGTGATGTACCTGATCTTCGCCGTGGTGGCGGGGATCGTGGGCGGCCTGCTCTCCATTGCCATCCGCATGGAGCTGCAGCAGCCGGGCATGCAGATCTTCGCCGATCCGCAGACCTTCAACGTCTTCACCACCGGCCACGGCCTCATCATGATCTTCTTCATGGTGATGCCGGCGCTCATCGGCGGGTACGGCAACTATTTCGCCCCGCTGATGATCGGCGCCCCGGACACCGCCTTCCCGCGGATCAACAACATCGCCTTCTGGCTGCTGCCGCCGGCCTTCATCCTCGCCATCGCCTCGCTGTTCGTCGAGGGCGCGGCCGGCTCCAAGGGCTTCGGCGGCGGCTGGACCATCTATCCGCCCCTGTCCTCGAAGCTCGGCCATCCCGGGCCGGCGATGGATCTTCTGATCTTCTCGCTGCACATCGCGGGCGCCTCCTCGCTGCTGGGCGCCATCAACCTCATCACCACCATCTTCAACATGCGCGCGCCGGGCATGACGCTGCACAAGATGCCGCTGTTCGTGTGGTCGCAGCTCATCACCGGCTTCCTGCTGCTGCTGTCGCTGCCGGTGCTGGCGGGCGCCATCACCATGCTGCTGACGGACCGCAACTTCGGCACCACCTTCTTCGACCCGGCCGGCGGCGGCGACCCGATCCTGTTCCAGCACCTGTTCTGGTTCTTCGGCCACCCCGAGGTCTACATCCTCATCCTGCCCGGCTTCGGCATCGTCTCGCACATCGTGTCCACCTTCTCGCGCAAGCCGGTGTTCGGCTATCTGGGCATGGCCTACGCGATGGTGGCCATCGGCGTGGTGGGCTTCGTGGTGTGGGCGCACCACATGTACACGGTGGGCCTGTCCTCCGGCACCCAGTCCTACTTCGTCGCGGCGACCATGATCATCGCGGTGCCGACAGGGGTGAAGATCTTCTCCTGGATCGCCACCATGTGGGGCGGCTCGATCCAGTTCCGCACCCCCATGCTGTGGGCGATCGGCTTCATCTTCCTGTTCACCGTCGGCGGCGTGACCGGCGTGGTGCTGTCGAACGCCGGCATCGACCGTTCGCTGCACGACACTTACTACGTGGTGGCGCACTTCCACTACGTGCTGTCGCTGGGCGCAGTGTTCGCCATCTTCGCCGGCTGGTACTACTGGTTCCCCAAGATGTTCGGCTACATGATCCCTGAATTCTGGGGCAAGCTGCACTTCTGGGTCACCTTCGTCGGCGTGAACCTGGTCTTCTTCCCGCAGCACTTCCTCGGCCTCGCCGGCATGCCGCGCCGCTATGCCGACTATCCGGATGCGTTCGCGGGCTGGAACTTCGTGTCCTCCGTCGGCTCGTACATCTCGGGCGTGGCGGGCCTTATCTTCCTCACCCGTTCCTATCTCGCCCTCTAACGCAAGGGGAAAGCCCGCGCCAAACCCCGG
>CALMSN010000343.1 GCA_937872325.1 uncultured Xanthobacter sp.
CGACGCCCGGCAGCGGCTTGCCTTCCAGCCATTCGAGGAAGGCGCCGCCGGCGGTCGAGACGTAGGAAAAGTCGTCGGCGACGCCGGCATGGTTGAGCGCGGCCACGGTGTCGCCGCCGCCGGCCACCGACCCCATCGCGCCGGTGGCGGTGCGGGCGGCGACGTCCCTGGCCACCGCCACGGTGGCGGCATCGAAGGGCGGCAGCTCGAAGGCGCCGAACGGGCCGTTCCACAGCACCGTCTTCGCCGTGGCGAGGCGGGCCTTGACGAGGTCGACGGTGCGCGGGCCGGCATCGAGGATCATCTCGTCGTCGCCGACATGGTCGAGGTCGGTGGTGTGGTTCTCGGCATGGGCCTTGAATGCGGCGGCCACCACCACGTCCACCGGCAGGATGATCTCGCAGTTCGCCGCCTGGGCCTTCTCAAGGATGGCCCGGGCGGTGTCGGCGAGGTCGTGCTCGCACAGCGACTTGCCGACCCGCACGCCCTGGGCGGCAAGGAAGGTGTTGGCCATGCCGCCGCCGATCACCAGCACGTTCACCTTGCTGACGAGGTTGCCGAGCAGGTCCAGCTTGGTGGAAACCTTGGCGCCGCCGACCACCGCCAGCACCGGGCGCTCCGGCGCCTCCAGCGCCTGGGCGAGGGCCGAGATCTCGCGCTCCATGGAGCGGCCGGCGAAGGCCGGAAGGCGGCGGGCGAGGCCCTCGGTGGAGGCGTGGGCGCGGTGGGCGGCGGAGAAGGCGTCGTTCACGTAGACGTCGCCCAGCGCGGCGAGGGCATCGGCGAAGCCGGCCTCGTTCTTCTCCTCGCCGGGATAGAAGCGGGTGTTCTCGAGCACCACCACCTCGCCGGCGGACAGCGCGGCGACCGCGGTGGCCGCGGCATCGCCCACGCAGTCCGGGGCGAAGGTCACCTTGGCCCCCAGCACCCCTTCCAGGGCCTGGGCCACCGGGGCAAGCGACTGGCTGGCGTCACGCCCCTTGGGACGGCCGAAATGGGAGAGCAGCACCACCTTGCCGCCCTTTTCCGCGATGGCGCGGATGGTCGGCACGATCACCTTGAGGCGGGTGTCGTCGGTGACCCGGCCATCGGACGTGGGGACGTTGAGATCGACGCGGACCAGCACCCGCTTGTCGGTCAGGTCCGCCTCGTCGAGGGTCCGGAACGCGCTCATGATCTGCCCCTTCTCGATGTCCGTTTTCAGCGGATTTCCGCCACAAGAAAGGGCCCGGCCGGGTGCCCGGCCGGGCCCTGTTCGTTCAACCGAGCTTGCCCATGGCGACGGCGGTGTCGGCCATGCGGTTGGAGAAGCCCCACTCGTTGTCGTACCAGGACAGCACCCGCACCAGCGTGCCTTCCATCACCTTGGTCTGATCGAGGTGGAAGGTGGAGGAGTGGGGGTCGTGGTTGAAGTCGATGGAGACGTTGGGCTGGTCGGTGGTGCCGAGAATGCCCTTCAGCTCCTGCGACGCGGCCCTGAGGATGGCGGCGTTGATCTCGTCCTTCGAGGTCGCGCGCTTGGCGATGAACTTGAAGTCCACCACCGAGACGTTGGGGGTCGGCACCCGGATGGCGGTGCCGTCGAGCTTGCCGGCTAGCTCCGGCAGCACCAGGCCCACCGCCTTCGCGGCGCCGGTGGAGGTCGGGATCATGGACATGGCCGCGGCGCGGCCGCGGTAGAGGTCCTTGTGCATGGTGTCGAGGGTGGGCTGGTCGCCGGTATAGGCGTGGATGGTGGTCATGAAGCCCTTCTCGATGCCCACCGCGTCGTTCAGCACCTTGGCGACCGGCGCCAGGCAGTTGGTGGTGCACGAGGCGTTGGAGACCACGAGGTGGTCGGCGCTCAGCTTCTCGTGGTTGACGCCGTAGACCACCGTCAGGTCGGCGTTGTCGGCCGGGGCGGAGACCAGCACCCGGCGGGCGCCGGCGGCGATGTGCGCGGCGGCCTTGTCCTTCGAGGTGAAGATGCCGGTGCACTCCAGGGCGATGTCGACGCCGAGGTCCTTGTGCGGCAGCTCGGCCGGGTTGCGCACGGCGGTCACCTTGATCGGGCCGCGGCCGACGTCGATGGTGTCGCCGGCGACCGTGACCACGCCGGGGAAGCGGCCGTGCACGCTGTCGAAGCGGAACAGGTGGGCGTTGGTCTCCACCGGGCCGAGATCGTTGATGGCCACCACCTCGATATCGGTGCGGCCCGATTCGATGATGGCGCGCAGCACGTTGCGGCCGATGCGCCCGAACCCGTTGATGGCGACCTTAACGCTCATGTCCGTTCCTCCAGCCCGGCGCCTTGGCCGGATCGCAAATGAGGCCCGCCCACATGGCGGCCTCGATCATGTGCCGGCCATGCCGGCGGGTCGGGGTCCGGGCGGCGCGGCCGTCCGGCGTCATGTCCACCGGCGGGCTCAGCCCTGCTGGCGCAGGCGGTCGAGCGCCGGCGCGGCCACCGCCTCGGCGGTGATGCCGAAATGGGCGAACAGGTCCTTGGCCGGCGCGCTGGCGCCGAACGAGCTCATGCCGACGAAGCCGGCATCCGAGCCGATGATCGCATCCCAGCCCATGCGGACCGCGGCCTCGACCCCGACCTTCGCCGGCGCGTCGCCGACCAGGGCGGCGCGCTCGGCGACCGGGCGTTCCAGGAACAGCTCGAAGCAGGGGATGGAGACCACCCGGGTGGGCACGCCCTGCGCTTCCAGCAGCCCCTTCGCCTCGAGGGCGAGGGCGACCTCGGAGCCGGTGGCGAACAGCGACACCTGCGCCGCGCCCTGGGCCCCGGCGATCTCGTAGCCGCCGGCGGCTGAGCGATTCTCGGGGGTGGCGTCGGTGCGCAGCAGCGGCAGGTTCTGCCGCGACAGGACGAGGGCGCTGGGCCGGTCCTTCGCCTCGATCGCGATCTGCCAGCATTCCGCGGCTTCCACCGCGTCGGCCGGGCGCAGCACCAGCAGCTCGGGAATGGCGCGCAGCGCCGCCAGATGCTCCACCGGCTGGTGGGTGGGGCCGTCCTCGCCGAGGCCGATGGAATCGTGGGTGAGGACGTGGATCACCCGCTCGCCCATCAGCGCCGCGAGGCGGATCGAGGGACGGCAGTAATCCGAGAAGATCAGGAAGCCGCCGGAGAACGGGATCAGCCCCTTGTGCAGGGCCATGCCGTTCATGGCGGCGGCCATGCCGTGCTCGCGCACGCCCCAGTGGACGAAGCTGCCGGAGAAGTCGTCCGGGGTGATGGGCTTGGCGCCCTTGGCCTTGGTGTTGTTCGAGCCGGTGAGGTCGGCGGAGCCGCCGATCATCTCCGGCACCGCGGCGGTGATGACGTCGAGCGCCAGCTCCGAGGACTTGCGGGTGGCGACCGCGCCGCCCGCCTTCACCGCATTGGCCTTGGCCGCGACCACCGCCTCGACGAGGCCGGCCGGCAGCTCGCCGGCGATCCGGCGCTCGAACTCGGCGCGCTTGTCCGCCGGCAGGGCGGCGAGGCGGCCTTCCCAGGCGGCGCGGACGGCCTGGCCGGCAGCGCCGGCGGCCCGCCAGGCGGCGAGGACGTCGTCCGGCACCACGAAGGCGGGCGCCTCCCAGCCGAGCGCGACCCGGGTGGCGGCCAGCTCCTCGGACCCCAGCGGCGAGCCATGCACCTTTTCGGAGCCGGCCTTCTTCGGAGAGCCGAAGCCGATGGTGGTGCGGCAGGCGATCAGGGTCGGACGGTCGGACGCCCGGGCGGCCTCGACCGCCTTGAGGATGGCCTCGGGGTCGTGCCCGTCCACCGCCGCGGTCGCCCAGCCGGAGGCGGCGAAGCGGGCGAGCTGGTCGGTGGAGCCGGACAGCGAGGTCGGGCCGTCGATGGAGATCTTGTTGTCGTCCCACAGGACGACCAGCTTCTTCAGCTTGAGGTGGCCGGCAATGTCGGCGGCCTCCTGGCTGATGCCTTCCATCAGGTCGCCGTCGGAGGCGAGGACGAAGGTGTGGTGATCCACCACATCGGCGCCGAACTGCGCCGCCAGCGCCCGTTCCGCCATGGCCATGCCGACCGCGGTGGCGATGCCCTGGCCGAGGGGGCCGGTGGTGGTCTCGATGCCGGCGGTGATGAAGTTCTCGGGATGCCCGGGGGTGCGCGAGCCGAGCTTGCGGAAGCGCTTGATCTCGTCGAGGCTCACCGACTCGTAGCCCATGAGGTGGAGCACCGAGTACAGCAGCATCGAGCCGTGGCCGGCGGACAGCACGAAGCGGTCGCGGTCGGGCCAGAACGGCGCCGACGGATCCAGCTTCAGGACCTTGGTGAAGAGCACGGTCGCGATGTCGGCGGCGCCCATGGGCAGGCCGGGATGGCCGCTGTTGGCAGCCTCGACGGCGTCCGCCGAGAGGAACCGGATGGCGTTGGCCATGCGGTCATGGCTCGTGCGGTTCGACATCTGTGCCGTTTCTCCTGCGCCATGGCCCAGGACGACGGACAGGGGGTCGCCGGCGTGGGCCCGTGCGGTGGTGCACTTCGATCGCTTTGGAAATCGCGCTCCCGCAGGCCCGCCGGCGATCCGGGAGGCGGGCCCTCCCGGCAGGCCGGGCGAGGAGGCGATCACGCGGCGTTGCGCCGCGCCGCCTTGATAACAGCGGCGGTCCGGGTGTCAAATTCTCCCTATGGACGGTCCGCGGGCGCGAGGTGCCGGCGCCGCGCTTTTTCGTCGCGGTGCGGTATGATAGGGCAAGCGCAGCGGTTTCGGCCGGGCTTATCCACATTTTGCCCCGTCCGGGCCCGGTCCGGCCATCTTCGCATCGCGGCAACCCGGCCGGCGGCCACGAAATTGATGCGCGCGGCGCCGACTCAGCTACACTTTGCGCATGTTTGCTCTGAAGCAGAGGCCCCCGTTGCCAGAGAGCCCCATCGAGGCCGCGTCCGGCCGCCTCCATCGGGCTCTCGACGCGCTCACCGACGCCATCGAGCGGCGGCGCGACGCGGATCGCCACCATGCGGCGCTGGCGGCCCAGCTCCACGCGCTCGGCAATGATCGCGCCCGTCTCGCCGCCGAGCTGGACGGCGCCCGCGCCGACGCGGAGGACGTGGCCGAGGTGGGGCGCGAGGTGATGCGTCGCCTCGACCTCGCCATGGCCACCATCCGCGACGTCCTCGCCACCCACGGCGGCTGAGCGGATGCCCCACGTCTCCGTCACCATCGCCGGGCGCCCCTACAGGATGGCCTGCGACGAAGGCCAGGAGGAGCACCTCATCCGCCTCGGCCGCGACATCGACGAGCGGATCGGCCATCTGCGCGGCGCGTTCGGCGAGATCGGCGACCAGCGCCTCGTGGTGATGGCCGCCATCACCATCTCCGACGAGCTGGCCGAGGCCCGCGCCCGCATCCGGGCGCTGGAGAGCGACCTCGAAGGCCAGCGCGACGCCCGGGCCTCGGCGCTGGCGCGGATGGAGGCGAGCGAGGCGGAGGTGGCCCGCACCATCGAGACGGTGGCCGAGCGCATCGAGTGCCTGGTGGCCGAGCTGACGCCCGGCGAGAGGGGCGTCGTGGGGATGGGGTAGATCATAAAACCGGTGCGTTTCCGCAGCCGCTCGAGCAAGCCGCAGGTGCAGGGCTGGCAAATCAACGGCGGACGCCCTACATTCACGAAGCGGGGCTGCGGGGTGCGTTAGGAGCATTTTCCCCGGGGCCTTATCGATCCTAACGGGAGCTGTCCCTGACCTCGCCTCTGGGCTTGGACACACGGCGCCCACCTACTCTGTAGGTTTCCCGGGATCGCCCTCCGACGGCTTTCGTGGCTCCGCACGTCGATTCCATGCCGGATTCCCTCACCGATATCGCCGCCCGCAAGAGCGACCTGCGCCGCGAGGCGCTCCGCCGCCGTGGCGCCATGGGCCGCTGCGCCCGGTCGGAAGCCATCCTTGCCGCGGCGCGGAAGGCCTTGCCGGTGCTGGCCCGCATTGCGGGGCCGGTGGCGCTGTTCGCCGCCATCCGCGACGAGCTCGATCCCGCCCCCCTGGCCGGCGCGCTGCGGCTGCGCGGCATCCCCCTTGCGCTGCCGGCGGTGGGGGAGCCCGGCGCCCCGCTCGCCTCCCACCGCTGGGACAGCGACGATCCGCTGGCGCCGGCCGGCCGGCCCCCCATCCCGACCCCGCGCGCCGCGGCTCCGGCTCTGAGTCCCGCCGCGATCCTGGTGCCGCTCGCCGCCTTCGACCGGGCCGGCGGGCGAATCGGCTATGGCGGCGGCTTCTACGACCGCACCCTGGCCGCCCTCGCCGCCGCCGGGCACCGGCCGCTGACGCTCGGCTATGCGTTTTCCTGCCAGGAAGTGCCGCAGGTGCCCCTCGAACCCCATGACGTGACGCTGGACATGGTGATAACGCAGGACGAGATCATTTCCTGCGCGCGGGGCTGACCCGCGCCATTCCTGCGGATCCGTGTCATGCGTCTTCTGTTCCTCGGCGATGTGGTGGGCCGCGCCGGCCGCGATGTCGTCACCGGCCGGCTGCCCGGCCTCGTCGCCGACTGGAAGCTCGACCTCGTGGTGGTGAACGGCGAGAACGCCGCCGGCGGCTTCGGCATCACCGAGGCCATCTACGGCGAGCTCAGGGCCGCCGGGGCCGATGCGGTCACCCTCGGCAACCATGCATTCGACCAGCGCGAGGCCCTCGTCTTCATCGAGCGGGCGGATCGGCTGGTGCGCCCGCTCAACTACCCCGCCGGCACGCCGGGCCGCGGCGCGGCGATGATCGAGGCCCGCAACGGCGCCCGGGTGCTGGTGCTGAACGTCATGGGCCGGGTCTTCATGGATCCGCTGGACGATCCGTTCGCCGCCCTCGACGCGGCGCTGGAAGGGGCGGCGCTGGGCCGGGTGGCCGATGCGGTGGTGGTGGACGTCCACGCCGAGACCACCAGCGAGAAGCAGGCCATCGGCTACCATTGCGACGGCCGGGCCTCGCTGGTGGTGGGCACCCACACCCATGTGCCCACAGCCGACCACCGGATCCTGGCCGGCGGCACCGCCTATCTCACCGATGCCGGCATGTGCGGCTGCTATGACGGGGTGATCGGCATGGACCGCGAGGAGCCGCTGCGCCGCTTCACCCGCAAGATCCCGTCCGGGCGGTTCGAGCCGGCCTCGGGTGCGGCGACGCTGTCGGGGGTGGCGGTGGAGATCGACGACCGCACCGGGCTTGCGGCGCGGGTCGGCCTGGTGCGCCTCGGCGGCGGCCTCGAGGAGGCGCGGCCGCACTTCTGGATGAGCTGAGGGGGCATCGCCCCGGTGCGCTGAGGTGAGGCCGGGAGGCAAGCCGGCGGCCTACTCCGCGGCGTCCGCGCCCTGGTAGGTCACCGGCAGGGCGGCGGTGGCGAGGAAGGTGCGGTAGCGGCGACGGGCATCCATGGCGGTGCCGTTGTCGGAGATGGCCGCTTCCTGGAGCTCGGCGAGCGCCCAGGGGTTGGGCTCGGCGGGCAGGGCGACGATCTCCGGCGCCGAATGGGCGGTGATCTTGATGATGTCGCGGGCGGTGAGGGCCTGCAGCGCGTGGGCGGCGAGCTGGCGCTGATAGGCACGCCGCTCGGGGGAGAGCTGGTCCCATCCTTCGAGGAGGGGATAGCGCTTCCGAGAGAAGGCATGCATGGCCATCGCCATGCGTTCCACCATGTCCGCAGTCACCATGTGTGCCTCGCCCACCAACGCAACTTATGTTGAGGCCCTGATTTGCCGGGGGGCAGAGTGGCCGCGTCGCCCTTTCCCGAAGGTTGCTTCGGGCAAATTGCGAGGATCATGGTAAATGGGCGACTAACGGGCAGGGGGCGGCCGGGCCATGGTCGGCGCCCGGCTGCAGGATGCCGGCGGGCGTTGCCGATTTGCCACGCCCCGGGGCGCGCGGACGGCAATCGCGTCTCGTGCGATGGAGGGGGCGCTCGCCGCCGATGGCGCGGATCACGCTCTCCAGGGATATTTTAGGGGGCGATTCACCGGTCGGATGGATTCAATCCCGTCGGATCGCGCTCTAAGGAGAGATCAGCCGGCTTGGTCAACAAGGTGCCGCAGGCCCGGGCCAGACTGGGCCGGGCGCCCGCGCGGGGCCACCGGACAACGCACAAGGGCAAGCCGGCCCGAACCGGCGACAGATCAGGAGCACCCCTTCCATGTCGACGTCAGCCGCCGCCTCCGTCACCACCCTCGCCGACCTCAAGGTGAAGCTGTTCACCGACGGGGCCGACAAGGCGCAGATCGTGGAGATGGCGAAGCAGCCGTTCATCGCCGGCTTCACCACCAATCCCTCGCTGCTGCGCAAGGCCGGGGTGACCGATTACGACGCATATGGCCGCGACCTCGTCGCCGCCGTGCCCGACCGGCACATCTCGTTCGAGGTCTTCTCCGACGAGATCGACGAGATGCGGGCCCAGGCGCGGATCATCGCCACCTGGGGCGCCAACGTGCACGTCAAGCTGCCGGTCTCCACGACCCGCGGCGAGACCCTCTACGCCCTGGTGCGCGACCTGGTGCAGGACGGGGTGAAGGTGAACCTCACCGCCGTCTTCGACCTCGCCCAGGTGGAGGAGGGCGTCGCGGCCCTCGCCGGGGGCGCCGCCTCGTGCATCTCGGTGTTCGCCGGCCGCCTCGCCGATACCGGCATCGACTATGTGCCGGCAGTCGCCCGCGCGGTGGCGCTGTCGCGGCAGACCGCCAACGTGGAGGTCATCTGGGCCTCCACCCGCGAGGTGTGGAACGTGATCGGGGCCGTCCCGGTCGTCGGGGGAGCTTTTGCTTCAGGCTATATCTCCGACCATCTGACCGCGAAGGAAGCGTTCTATCTGGTGGCGGTCTTCAATTTGCTGATTGTTGTACTGACGCTTTGGAAACCGCCTTCGGTCTTTGGACAGGTCTACGACGGCACGCAGGCCCAGGCCACGGACTTCGTCGGCAACATCAAACGGCTGGTCAGGCACAAGGCGGTTTATCCCGCGGTGCTGATCTGCCTGCTATGGAATTTCGCC
>CALMSN010000344.1 GCA_937872325.1 uncultured Xanthobacter sp.
GCGGCGATGGCCTCGCGCAGCAGCGGAAAGCCGAAGGGGCTGCCGTAGCTGGCCGGGAACGGCCGGGTTCCGGGCCGGTTCATGGGCCTGAGATAGCGCCCGACCTCCGAACCCTCGGTCCATGAAGGCGGCGGGCGGCCGTCGCCGACCCGCACGTCGTAATGCTGCTCCAGCTGCTCGCGCAGCAGCCACACACTGTCCACCGCCTCCACCACGGCGGGGACGGCGGGGGCACGGACCGGCGGGCGGGGGGTACGTTTCACATAGAAGCCGGCCCCGGGCCGGGCCTCGATGCGGCCGGAGGCGGCGAGCCGGTCGTAGGCGTCCACCAACGTGTTGCGCGACACCCCGAAGGCGGCGAAGGCGGAGCGGATGGACGGCAGCTTCTCGCCCGGCCGCAGCTGGCCACGATCGATCCGCCCGGACAGCATCCGCACGATCGCCTCCACTCGCGAGAGCGGGGCGGCGGCTTCGGCCTCGTTATCGTCATCCGTACCCATCAGACGGAGGGTACGGCCCCGCGGTTTCCAGCGCAAAGTGTTCCTTGCCGTCCCCACCCGAAGACCGGAAAGTCCTCTCAACGGCGCGCCAAAAGCTGCCGGACAAGCAATCGCGGTTCCAACCCGAAGCGGTGGCCGCCTGCGATTGCAGCAGAAGAAAAGTCGGACCGGGACGAAACGCCACCGCGCGGCCGCCAAACAGGCGCCGCGCCGCATGGGCAGCGCATGCGCTTTGCCGTGCGCCGAACCGCTCGCCCCGACCTCAGGAAGGTGCCGAGACCAACGCCATGAACCTGCACGCCGCCGATCCGGACTCCGCCCCGGCCCTCACCAATCGCTCGTCGCGCATTGCCGGCTTCCACAAGAAGTCGCCGCGCGAGCGGCTCGACCTCGTCGCTGCCTTCGCCGGGCTCGACGAAGCGCAGGTGGCCCACCTCGCCGATATGGGCAATCTGGATCCGGTGCTGGCCGACAAGCTGATCGAGAACGTCATCGGCACCATGAACATCCCGGTGGGCATCGCCACCAACATGAAGGTGGACGGGGAAAATATCCTCGTCCCCATGGCGACCGAGGAATCCTCCGTCGTTGCCGCGGTCTGCAACGCCGCGAAGCAGAATTACGAGACCGGCTTCATCACCTCGGTCTCCGGCACGCTGATGATCGCCCAGGTGCAGGCGGTCGAGGTGCGCGACCCGCAGGCGGCGCGGCTGCGCATCCTGGAGCGGCGCGAGGAGATCAAGGCCGCCTGCGATGCCTGCGATCCGGTTCTGGTGAAGCTCGGCGGCGGCTTCCGCGACCTCGAGGTCCGCCTCATCGACACCCCGTCGGGCACCATGGTGGTGACCCACCTCATCGTCGACACCCGCGACGCCATGGGCGCCAACACCGTGAACACCATGGCCGAGAAGCTGGCCCCGTCCATCGCCGCCTGGTCCGGCGGCCGGGTCTATCTGCGCATCCTCTCCAACCTTGCCGATCGCCGGCTCGCCCGCGCCCACGCGGTGTGGAAGAGCGCCGACATCGGCGGCGAGGCGGTGCGCGACGGCATCGTCTCCGCCTACCAGTTCGCCGCCTACGACCCCTACCGGGCCGCCACCCACAACAAGGGCATCATGAACGGCATTTCCGCCGTGGTGCTCGCCACCGGCAACGACACCCGGGCGGTGGAAGCCGGCGCCCACGCCTATGCCGCCCGCTCCGGCCGCTATTCCAGCCTGACCACCTATGAGGTGAATGCCGACGGCGACCTGTCCGCCGCCATCGAGCTGCCGCTGGCGGTGGGACTGATCGGCGGGGCGACCAAGGTGCATCCCACGGCTCGGGCCTGCCTCGCCATCCTCGGCGTCACCACCGCCGAGCGGCTCGCCCGCATCATCGCCGCGGTGGGGCTGGCGCAGAACTTCTCGGCGCTCAAGGCCCTCGCCACCACCGGCATCCAGAAGGGCCACATGGCGCTTCACGCCCAGAACATCGCGATGATGGCCGGGGCGGTGGGCGCGGAGGTGGACCAGGTGGCCCGCATCCTGGTGGAGCGCGCCAGCGTGCGGGTAGACGTGGCCGAGAAGGTACTCGCCGAAGTGCGCGGCGGCTGACGGTTCAAATTCAAAGAAAAACTCAAGCAAAATCTCAGGGAGACAGGAATGCTCAAGACGAAGACGCTCACCTTAAGCCTGCTCGCCGGCTGCGCCCTCGCCGGTGCGATGGTCCCCGCCCAGGCGGAGATTCCGGCAGGCAAGATCCGCCTCGGCGTGCTCACCGACCTGTCGGGCTTCGCCTCCGATTCCACCGGCATCGGCTCGGTGGCGGCGGCGCAGCTCGCCGTCGAGGACTTCAAGAAGGAGCGGCCGGACCCCCCGGGGGGGTTGCCCTCCCTCGACCCCCAGAAAAAGCCGGCCGTCGCCCCCGCCACGGCCCGCCGCTGGGTCTCAGAGGGCACGGTGGACGCGATCCTCGACGTGCCCTTCTCCTCGGTGGCGCTGGGGGTGTCGGACGCGCTGCGCGATTCCAAGGTGGCCTTCATCGCCTCCGGCCCCGGCACGGCGGAGCTGACCGGCGCCCGATGCTCGCCCAACACGGTGCACTGGACCTACGACACCTGGGCGCTCGCCCACGGCACCGCCGCCGCGCTGCTGAAGCAGAAGAAGGACACCTGGTTCTTCATCACCGCCGACTACGCCTTCGGCCATGCGCTGGAGAACGATGCCGCGTCGGTGGTGAAGGCCGGCGGCGGCAAGGTGTTGGGCAATGTGCGCCATCCCACCAACAATTCGGACTTCTCGTCCTTCCTGGTGCAGGCGCAGGGCTCCGGCGCCAAGGTGGTGGCGCTGGCCAATGCGGTGGGCGACACCATCAATTCCGTGAAGCAGGCCTCCGAGTTCGGCCTCACCTCCGGCGGGCAGGTGCTGGCGGCGCTGCTGATGCAGCTCACCGACGTCTATTCCGTCGGGCTGCCGGTGGCCAAGGGCCTGTTCCTCACCGAGGGCTTCTACTGGGATATGAATGACGGCACCCGCGCCTTCGCCGACCGCTTCGCGGCAAAGGTGAACGGCCGCCGGCCCACCGCCAACCAGGCCGGGGTCTATGCCGGGGCCCTGCACTATCTGCGCGCCGCCGCCGCCGCCAACACCACCGACGGCAAGCTGGTGGTCGCCAAGATGAAGGAGATGCCGTCCAACGATCCGCTGTTCGGCAAGGGCGAGGTGCGGGCCGACGGCCGGCACATCCACGACATGTTCCTGTTCCAGGTGAAGACTCCCGAGCAGTCGAAGCGCCCGTGGGACTTCTACACCCTGGTGCAGACCATCCCGGCCGCGGAGGCCTTCCGCCCCATGGCCGAGGGCCGCTGCCCGATGGTCGTGAACTGAGCCTCTTCCCACCGCCTTCCGGGCCGGCCGGCATCTGTGATGCCTGCCGGCTTCGGCGCAGGGGCATGTCCCGCTCCCCCGGCTGCCCCTTTCCGACGCGACGGCTCCACGCCCAAAAAGCCCTCCCTGAGGACCGCCGCGCCGGCCTTGGAGCACGCGTCGCCTCCTGCTATCGCAGGCGGATCGACGCGTGCTCTTTTTTCTGGAGCGTCACCAAGCGAGCCGAAGGCGGCTCGCCTACCGCCCGTCGAAATGCCGGGACGATGCTTATGAGGATCCGGGATTTCTTGGCCGAGGCTGCCCCGGCGCACCTTCGGCAGAGGCGGTTTACGCCGCCGCTCAGCTCACCGCCTGCCAGCGGCCCTCGGGCGACCGGCAGGCCGCGCCACGGGCGATGAGCGGCCGGCTGCCCACGTAGTTGGGGTGGGATTCCCCCGGGAATTTGGGGAGGCCGCCCTGCTAAGGGGGGGGCCCCGCCACCACGGTGCCGCGCGCCGCTTCGCTGCGCCAGCCCACGGGGTAGCCCGGCCCGCCGGTCTCCAGGGCGGCGATCTCGGCTTCCAGGGCCTGGCGCCGATCGGCCTCGTCGAGGCCGCTGCCCAGCGCGCCGCCGCTGATGAGGCCACCCGACAACGCCCCGCTCACGCCCGATCCCGGGGGCAGGCCCAGGTTCAGCGCCTTTCCGCCCTGGCTCGAATCGCCGGCGCAACCGGCCAGCAGGATCGAAACCAGGAGAACGACCGGCAGGGCCTTTAGCTCGGGCATCGGCGCTGGCTCTCGAAGCAATCGCGACTTGAGGATTCTACGGACGGCCGCAGAACGGCCGACGCCACTCTTAGAACAAAATCCGCCCGCGCGGAATCCGCCGATCGACGAGAGCGTCCTCCGGCCGCGCCTTGACCGGCCTCAACCCGGCATCGGTCCTTGCGAAACCAGGGTCGCCGGCAGGACCAGCTCGGTCCGAAGCCCACCGATGGGCGCGGAGGACAGATCGAAGCGCCCGCCGTAGAGGGTCGCCAGTTCGTGGACGATGGACAGGCCGAGCCCGGAGCCGGGCTTCGATTCGTCCAGCCTGCGGCCGCGCCGCCCCACATTGGCGCGCCGGCCGGGATCGAGGCCCGGCCCGTCGTCGTCGATGATGACGTGGAAGAAGACCCGCTCTCCCGGCGCCCGCGCCCGATTGGTGCAGACCTCCACCTCCACCCGCGAGCTCGCCCACTTGCAGGCATTGTCGATGAGATTGCCGACCATCTCCTCGAGGTCCTGGCGCTCGCCCCGGAAGCGGACGTCGTCGATGATCCGCACATCGATGGCGAGGCTCTTGGCGCGATGGATCTTCTCCATGGTCCGGGCGAGCCCGTTGACCACGCCGGTGACCTCGCACACGTCCACGACCACCGAGACGCGCGCCGCCATGCGGGCGCGCTCCAGATGGTGCGCCACCTGGTCGCGCATCACGCTGGCCTGGTCGCGCACCCGCACTGCGAGGGAATCGTCGCGGGTGCCGGCCTCGTTCATCAGCACGGAGAGGGGGGTCTTGAGGGCGTGCGCGAGGTTACCCACATGGGTCCGCGCCCGCTCGACGATCTCGCGATTGGCGTCGATCAGCGCGTTCACTTCGCGCACGAGGGGCAGGATCTCGTCCGGATAGGGGCCCTTGAGGCGCTCCACCTTGCCGGACCGCACTTCTGCGAGCGCCTCGGAGATGTGCGACAGCGGCTTGAGGCCGAACCGCACCTGCGCCATCACCACGAGGATGAACGCGATGGCCAGCACCAGCAGCACGCCGACGAGGGCGAGGTTGAAGTCAGTGATTTCCTGGTTCAGCTCCGCGGCAGGGGCCGCCACCGAGATGAAGTAGTGACCGTCGGCGCCCAGATCGATGTCGCGCTCGACGAGCCGCATCTCCTCGCCGTCGGCCACCTTCACGTAGGCGTCCCGCATGCCGAGGCTCGAGGCGGGCTCGTCGTTCGGCGCCAGCAGCGGCAGTTGCGCATCCCCCAGCGACAATGAACGGTTGCGCCGCCCATCCCTTGAGACATCCACGATTTGCCAGTACCAGCCCGATCGGGGAAAGGCGAAGAGCGGGTCCTCCAGCGCCTTCGGCTGCGGCAGCCCTGCCCCGCGGAAATTGGCGACCTCGGCGACGATGGTCTTGAGGTAGACGTCCAGCCGGCGGTCGAACGCCCGCTCCGCCGCCGTTCGGTAGAGCGAGGACAGGAGCAGGCCAACCAGCACCAGCACCACCACGGTGATGGCCATGGCCGACAGCAGCAGGCGCAGGGCGAGCGAGGTGGGCCCGCGCACGCGCCCGCCCAGGCGCCGCGCCGGCGGGGTCCCGGCGTCAGGTGGCTTCATCGGGAACGGCAAGCAGATAACCGAGCCCGCGCACCGTCTGGATCACCTCGCAGTCGAGCTTCTTGCGCAGGCGGCCGACGAAGACCTCGATGGTGTTGGAATCGCGGTCGAAATCCTGGTCGTAAAGGTGCTCCACCAGTTCCCCGCGGGAGACGACGCGGCCGGCATGGTGCATCAGGTACGACAGCAGGCGGTATTCATGGGACGTGAGCTTCACCGGATAGCCGTTCACCGAGACCCGGCCGGACCGGGTGTCGAGACGGACCGGGCCGCACGACAATTCGCTCGTGGCGTGGCCGGTCGCCCGCCGCAGCAGCGCCCGCAGCCGGGCGAGCACCTCCTCCATGTGGAACGGCTTGGCGACATAGTCGTCGGCGCCGGCATCGAAGCCCTGCACCTTGTCGCTCCAACGGTCGCGTGCGGTGAGCATGAGCACCGGCATGGTCCGGCCCGATCGGCGCCAGCTTTCCAGCACCGAGAGGCCGTCCATCTTCGGCAGGCCGATATCGAGCACGACGGCATCGTAAGGCTCGCTCTCGCCGAGAAAATGCCCCTCCTCGCCGTCGAAGGCCCGATCGACGGCATAGCCGGCACCGGCCAGGGCCTCGACAAGCTGGCGGTTGAGGTCGGGATCGTCTTCGATCACCAGCAGTCGCACCTTGCCCCCCGGCTTCCAATGGTTCGGCGCTACAATGGCAGACGGCACCCACCGTGTCAGCGCTTCCCGGGCGACTTCCGCTCACGCGGCAACCGGCAACTGGGATCTGAGCAGGACAGGTGCCAGCGCCTGGCGCGCGAGGCCGTAGGCGATGACGGCGCCGCCGGCGACCGTCAGCCCGAGTGCCAGCCAGCGGACCGCCTCGGAGAGATCGGCAAAGGGCTGGAGCGCCGCGACCGCATTGCGGGCCAGTTCGCCCAGCCCCACCCCGCCGAGCCCGATCACTGCTTCCGCCGGCACCCGAACCTGGCTCTGCCGCAGGTCGGCAGCCGGCGCGCCACCTGAATTGGCGATGCTCAGCCTCGCCTTCAGGCTCGACAGGGTGACAGGGCCGGCGATGCCATCGACGGCAAGGCCGTTGCGACGCTGGAACTCGGCCACTGCGCGGGTGGTCGCACGGCCGTAACGGCCATCGATCTTCAGGGGGAAGCCGAGGGTGGAGAGGTCCTGCTGCAGCCGGCGGGTCTGCGGATCAGCCTTCGCTGCCTCCCAGGAGGCGATCGGCTGCTCCCGCAGCAGGGCATAGATCCGGTTGAACCAGGCGACGCGATCGGCGAATCCGTTGTAACCGCCGTTGATCTTGCGGGTAATCGCGCGAATGTCGTTGCGGTCCGCCAGAGCGTTGCAGCGGCCGAGCTGCCATTCCGCGAGCGCGGGCAGGAGGGCGTATTTCGGCTCGCTCACCGCTTCAGGGCGGGTTTCGAAGAGATCCGCGAGGTCACAGATCTCGCCAAGACGATGATGGGCCCCGCGACCGGTGGTCTGCATCAGGCCGTTGCCGCGATAGAGCCAGCCGTCGCCGGGCTGGGTGTTGCCGAGCTCGCGCGCCTTGCGCGGATTTCCAAGGCCATAGACCCGCTCGAACAGCGCCGGCCCATCACCCGCGAGCCGCCGGGCCTCGGCCGAGGTGACCGCAGCAGAATGCCGTCCGGCACCGAAGATCTGCAGGATCCGGGCGGCGGAATAGGTCCCGCTCTCCCGGACCACGGTGAGGCCGCCCGTCTCGTGCATCACCTGCGCCAGGAAATGGGCGAGGCGCAGGGGTGCTGCAACCTCATAACGAGCGAGGAGCGCATCGCCCTCCTCGAAGGCCTGAACGTAGGCCGACCTCGCCTGAGGTGCGAGCTTACGCACCACGTCGATCGCGCGCATGGCGAACTCCATAGAACATGAAAGAAAAAAGCCGCCCGGAGGGGCGGCTTCTGCTGTCGGCTCGATCGCCCCGCGCGCAGTCCTGCTCGGACCATCGGCGGAGCAGCATCACCTGAGCGGGACCAGTTGGAAGCGGCCAACCGCTCTGGAAGCGATGAGCCATGATCACATTGACTTTAAACAACATCCCGATCGGATGAGCCATCCGATCGGGATGCCCGCCCCGTCTTCGCGATGAGGAATTTGGGGGGTCTTGGCCGCGAGGCCGCCGCGGTGGCCGACCTTCGCCAAGGTCCTGGCAAAGGGGCCGGACATACGGTCCGGCCCCTTTGCTTCACTGCTGGATCAGCGCTGCGAGCGCATAGCCGATGGCTTTGGATCCCGCGACCGTCGGATGGACGACGTCACTATGCACGAACAGGTCCGACGACCCCCAGCCGGAGGGACTGCCGGCATTGCCGCTGCCGGACCACAGGCTCTTCCCGCACTGCGTCGCGGTGTTGCCGGAGGCCTGCGCCACCGCGATGCCGGAGCCGGTGGTGACGGTGTAAGGCCCAGTCCCGGTGCAGGTCTTGCAGTAGAACTTGGTCCCATCGGGAAAGCGATACGTCTCGCCGATGGCGAGCGGCGTGGCGAACGACAGCGAGGTGGCGGCCGCAGACGCGGCCGACGAAAGCGCGGCCGATCCCGGCACTACCGCATCGGACAACGGCATTTCGGTCAGCGAGAGGAAGCGAAGCCCGCGGGTATTGCACAGCGCCTTGATGGCGTCGTGCTGGGCGCACTGGGTCTGGCCCATCGTCTCCACGCCCCCCTTCCAGACGTGGGTGAGAATGATTTCCGCGGCCGGGGCGCGGGTCAGGATGGCGGTCACCAGCAGGTCCAGCTCGGTCGACACCGCCTCTCCCGTCTTCCCATCGTCGTTCACCGAGGCCTGTACGATCACCACATCGGTGTTCACAGGGATGTCGTTGACGCGGTCGCGATACTTCAGGCCTGATCCTCCGTTATTGGCGAGGATGCCGGTGCCGGTGGAGCCGAAGCTGAAGATATCGTCCCAGCCGGTGGCGTCGGAGAAATGCATCGGCCATGCGCCCACCGGACCATTGCTGTAAGTCCCGCCAGCGGCGAAGCTGTCCCCGAAGATCGCGACCCTCGGTCCGCGGACAGGCGCCGGCAAGACCTCGCCCGCTGGCTCCGCCCAGATAATCTGCGGCCAGGAGCTACCGTTACCGTTGGCGACAATCTCCACCCGCCGGACACCCCAGGAGCCAAAAGGCAGATGCAGATAGTAGGACGAGGTCGTGTAGGGCGTCAGCAGGGGTTCAGGGGTAATATACTGGTCGTCGATCTTGACGACAAAGCGGGTCCCGTTGCCGGTCGCGCCGCGGATGACCACGACGCACTGCGACCCGACCACAACGAAGGCGACCTTCGTCATGAAGATTGCTGCCCTGCCGCTGGCATTGCTAGCGCCGCGCCACGGCACGACCGCCGACAGGTCGACGTCCTTCATGCCCAGCGGCGTCACCGCGCCGCCGGCCGAGGCGGTAATGCTGTTGACAGCGCCCAGCGCCGTCCGGACCGACTTGCCCGCCGAGAGCGGATTGAAGGCGGCGGAAAGCGTGGGGGTCAGGGTCAGGCTATCGGACCCGCCGGAGAGCGTCGCAGCGGAGAGGGTGGCCGCGGTGGTGGTGGCGAGGGTGAAGGCGTTGCCACCAGCCCCCGGCGTGAGGTGGGTGACCGTGAGAGTGCCGTCGGCATCACCGATGTTGAGCCCGCCGCCGATGTAGACGTAGGCGGCCTGCTTGATGTTCGTGTCGGCGGAGTTGCGCAGGAACGCCAGCAGGTTGTCGAAGGTGGTGCCAACGCTCGCGCCGATGTTCACCTGATTGCCGGCGGCTCCGGAGGCAACGAAGGTGATCGTGGTGCCGTTGACGGTGAATGTCTGCCCCGCCGTGGGCAGCGCGGTCATCCGGATGGAGCCGGCGGCGGCAACCGCAGGAGCGACCCGAGGGTAGAAGGGCTGAGTCCGGGGGACGGCCGGCGAAGCCAGCCCACCACGCGAGCCGAAGCGCTTGACGGGGGTACGTCCGCCCTTGCCGCTGGCATCATGGCCGATGACGTGGGAGAGGGGCAGAACCGGGCCGGCATTGATGTTGACGGTCATGTCACAGGCTCCATGCGAGAGGAAATTCGATCCGGCGGGCGTCGATCCAGGCGAGGAGCGGTGCGGCGGTGCCGGCGCTCCAGCTCAGGAAATCGGTGCCGGCCGGAGGCTGCAGGCCGCTGTCATTGAAGGTGGCGGTGAGCGAGCGGGCGACACCGCCGCCATCGGTCCAGTCGATGAGGCGCTGCTCACCGAGGGTGTCGGTCCAGGCGAGGAAATCGAAGCTCGCCGGCATGAGGAGGCTGGCCGTCCAGCCCGCATTCGGGCTGAGCTGGAGGCCGACGGAAGGAATCATCGAGAAGCTCCTTTTGTTTTGAAGAAGTCGCGAGCGGCCTAGCGGTCGCTGAGCGCGTAGACGGCGAGGCCGGCTGTGGTACCGGTCAGCCAGACGCGCCGCGCCTGGCACGGCGGCAGCGGCTGGAGGCCCGGCAAGGCCTGCACGTCGATGAAGCTGTCGTCGGCGGCGCCGACTGGGGTCAGGCGCACCACGGCATTGGCCATGCCCGTCGGCACGAAGACCCACAGCGCCTTCGCGTAGGGATCGAGGTCGACGGTGTCGGAGGGCTCGACGAGGCGCAGGTGCCGGGTGGGCGAGGAAAGCGAGGCGGCCATCCCGTACAGGGGGTCGCGGGCCGGGTCGTAGGCCATGGGAAGGTCTCCGAAGGGAAAGTCAGGCGCGCGGCACCGGGCAGAGCAGCAGGTGCGCGGCGAGGCGGACGACGCCGCCGGTGAACGTCCCGCCATTGGCGGTCAGCCGGACCGGCGTCGCGGCATAGAGCGCGCTGGGCCCGATGACTCCGGCATTGGTGGCGCCGGCGGCGATGCCCAGGCTTCCGCCGAACTTCGAAGGCTCGCCGGCGATGCCGCAATCGTAGGAGGTGGCGCCGGTGATGGCGGTCACCGTCCGCGAGGACACGCCCAGCACGATGGCCCGGTCGGGCATCAGGAAGCCGGTCGTGACCGTGGCGCCCGCCAGCACCACGTCCTCTTCCAGCACCCTTGCCGAGATCGCGGCGCCGTGGGCGCTCGCCGCCAGCGGCGACACCCATGCGGTGCCGTCGAAGACCGCGAGCCGGCGCTCGTCGCGGATGAAGGCGAGGAAGCCTTGGCCCGGGACCAGGAAGTCGAACGCTCCCGCCTCATGGGCGGCGATCTGGCCGCTTCGGCCGGCGAAGGCGCCGCTCGCCCCCGCCGGAACGAACCAGCGGGCGCCCTCGGGCGGCACCGCGGGCGGCGCGGGCGTGGTGACGCTCTCCAGGACAAGCTGGGCGAAGGCATCCAGGCGGCGGATCGCCTCATTGTGGGTGACGTGCTTTTGCGCCTGCGCGGCTGCCAGGTAGGGCAGCGCCAGGTTGGCCGATCGGTCGGACATTGCGGGCCTCGGACGGAGGGGAAGAAAGGCGCGCGCCATCGCCCGCCGCGAAGGTTCGCGCGGCGGGGGCGGACGGCTCGGAAAGCGAAGGAAAGCGCGGCGCAGCCGCCGCCCGTGCGTCTACGGGGCAGCAGCTCGATGGCGAACGCGGCGGGCGGTCAGGCCCGCTTTGGCCCCGTCACGGGGCGGGCGTGAAGACGAGGAAATAGGTTCCGCCGCGCACGGTGGTCGCGGCGCGGGTCGAGCTCAGCACGGCGCCCTGAAGCACCAAGCTCACGCGGGCGGCGCCGAACGGCGCGGTGATGCGCACCGGTCCCTCGATGCGCGGCGGGCGCCCCACCGCCTCGCCTTCCTGCGCCTGGATGGCGGCGGCGAGGTCGAAGCGAGCGACGCGCCCGTCGGCGGCGTTCACCAGCACGGCATTGTCCTCCACGCGGGTGGTGATGCCGTCCACGGTGGAGACGGTCTGGCTCCTGCCGAAGCCCACCTCGAACGGCCCGAGCACCCGCGTGTCCCCGGCGGAGACGAGCACGGCCGGGGCGGCCTTCACCGTCACGGTGAGGCGCGGGTCGGGTGATGCGGCGGCCCGGCCGGCATCGCGCGGAAAGCCGGTGATGCGCATCTCGATGTCGGCCTGCGCCGGGCGTTCCGCGCGCTGGAAGGGGTCGTCGTCGCGGCCGGCGAAGATCGGCGCCAGCGCGCCGAGCCCATTATTGCTGCCAAGATAGCGCACGATGGACTGCGCCTGCGCGGTCTGCCTCATGTCGAGCTTGCGGGTGGCATCTGCCACGAGCCGCCCGTCCACCACCAGCCCCTGTGCCGCGAGCAGATCGACGAGACGCCCGGCCTGGTCACGGTTGGCGATGGCTACGATGCCGAGCGGACCGGCGCAGAAGACGAGGCTCAGCACCAGCAGCACGCCGGGAATGAGCCGCAGGTCGCCGCGTCCGAGCCGGGGCGCGAACAAGAGCGTGATCAAGGCGAGCCATGCCGCCACCAGCAGCAGGTGGCCGCGCTGCGCAGTGAAGCCGAACGGCTCGATCCGCAGCCAAAGCGCCGCCGCCAGCAGGCCCAGCGGCGCCACCAGCAGCGGGAACCACAAGGCGGAAAACACATCGACGAGGCGCCGGCCCTGGCCGCGCTCGCGCTGGAGCATCATGAACACGATTGTGCCCATCACGCCGAAGGCCGGGACGTAGCGGCCGATCTGCCCGCTCGGAACGCTCCCCAGCCAGGCGATGCGGGCGGCATAGGCGATGAGCACCACCCCGTAGGTGAACAGCAGCGGGACCGCCACCCAGCGCGACACGGTGAGCGATGCGTGCAGCGCGCTGCGAATCTGTGCCTCAGCCGAACCTGGCGCCGGAATGCGCGTAAGCCAAAGAAGCGGCGCGACGAAGCCGATCGCGACCGGCACCAGATACGCCATCACGTAAGGCGGCATGACGCCGGGCTGCCTGGAGAAGAACAGGCCCCGCACCGCCCCTTCCACCAGCGTGCCCCCGAAGATGAGCAGCAGCGCGCCGAGGATAGCGGTGCCGGCGCCGCCGGTGACCCGTGCGGCGTGCCACCAGAAGTCAGCACGATCCGCGGCGCGCAGCCCGAAAGGCGCCAGCAGCATGGCGCAGAACCCGGCAATGGAAAGCAGGCTGTTCGAGGGCTGCGTCACGGCGGGAAAGACGAGGATGAGTCCGACCATGCTGGCCACGCCCGCTGAAAGAAGCAGGCGTGGCCACATCCGCCACCCCCGCCCCTCGGCGAAGAGGACGGCGGCGGTGGCGGCGATGAAGCAGGTGAGGGCGAGCGCCCAGACCTCGTCCTTGCCCAGGTTCACGGCGGTGATAGCGACGGGGAAGCCGACCCGCTCCGCCGGCGGCGGGTAGGACGGGCCGACTTGAAGCGCCAGCCCGCCCGCCGCGATGAGAAGGGGCACCGGAAAGCGCACGACGATGTCGGGGATACCGCGCCACAGGCCACTGAATGCCGCCACTCGCCGCGCCCTCCGTGAAGCTTCCGCTTAGCCCTGCCGCGGCACCAGCACAAGCTGCATGACGCAACGGTACACCCGCAGGAAGGCTCAGGGCCGCACCACCGCCACGGTCGCGCCGCCCGGCCCCACGCTGGCGGAGAGCTGGGCGACACGCACCGTCAGCTCGGCCTGCGGCGCGCCGAAATCAGCCAGCTCGTCCGCCGCCGGATAGAGCGCCTGCGGCTCCGCCACTTCGAACGTGCGCACCACGGAAGAGCCATTGAGAATCTCCACCCGATAGGCTTCCACGCTTTCGCCGAGCGGCACCTCCACCGGCTCCCAGCTGTCGCCGTCGAGACGGGTGCGGCGGACGAAGCCGATGGTCACTCCCGCGCCGGTCCGCGCCGCCCGCACATGCACCGGGGCGAGCGGACGCAGGGCGGCGGCGCCCACGGTGGCGGACACCTCGGTGACATCCTCGTCGCCATGGTCGCCGCGCACCGAACCGACCCGGTACGCGTAGACCCGGCCGAGCTCCGACAGACCGTTCGCCACCGCCACCACCGCGCCGTCGAGGCGGACGAGGCGGCTGCCTTCCGGCCAGGTGACGGTGCCTGCCGCCTCGGTGCCGGCGGCGCCGCGCAGCAGGCCGGAGAGGCGGTAGGTGTCGGCATCCACCAGCTCGGCCTCGGTATACTGGACGATCTCCGGCTCCCGGCCGGCGGCGAACAGCACCAGCGCGTTCGCCCCGTCCAGAACCTGGGCCGGGCTCGCGCCGCTGAGGATCGCCCCGTCGGTCTTCACCAGCAGGCTGCCGGAGGGATCGAAGCGCCAGGCCGGGCCGGGCGGCAGGTCCTCCAGCAGCGTCGCGAAGGCCGCCGAGGCGGACAGCGGCGCCAGGGCCGAGAAGCTCGCCCCGTCCGCGGAACGCCAGATGGCCAGCGTCCCCGGCCAGGGCGCGGCAGCGGCGGCCAGGTATTGCAGCGGCAGCGGATCGCCGCCATTCCTGGCCGGCAGATCCAGCACCACAACTGCCGGCGGACCGGACGCCACCGGCATGGCCACACGGCCCGCCTCGGCGCCGCCCGACACCGCATCGAACACCTCCGGCTCGATGGTGCGGGCCGTGACCGTGCGATCCTCTGCCTCCTCGACGCGGGTGATCTCCATCACCCGCGCCCGGCCGTCATGGGTCAGGCGCACCAGGTCGCCGGGCACCAGGGCGCAGGCGGAGGGCGGCAGCGCGAACTGCGCCGTCTCCCGCCCCGCCCACAGGTCCTGAAGCCAGATCTCGGCGGCCCGCGCCATCACCGCGGTGGAGGCGACGAGGGCGAGGTCGGTATGGGCCGCATGCCGGCTCGCGCCCACCAGACGGCGGGAGGAGACAGCAACGTGGCGGTAGTCCTGAAGGCCGTCGATGAAGCCGACGTTCACCTCCCGCGGCAGCTCGCTCTCCTGGGCACGGGTGAGGGTGACGAGCGCCTCGTCCTCGCGCCGGACGAGATCGTCGTCGGCCAGCTCGGTGATCGGACCGATGCCGCGGGGACGGAAGACGAGATGCCCGGCCTCCTCGCCGGCATCGAAGGCGAAGGCGCGGGCCAGCGGCTCCAAAGCGGCGCGCCCGGTCATGGGCTGCTCCACCACATAGCCGTCCACCGCGCCGCCGAGACGGGCGCTCTCCACATCCGGCACCCCGAAATCGGTGCACAGGGTGGCCACCAGCCCATCCAGCGGCGCGCCGCCGAGGCGGCCGGTGAGCCAGTGGCCGGTGGCCCAGTTCACGCCATCCGACCAGACCTCGTCCGAGAGCGGGAATTGCGGATAGGGTCGCGCATCCCAGGTCCACACGAAGACGCAGCCCGCCTCCACCATCCGCCCGCCATAGGCCGGCGCCACGGGATTGTCGGACAGGGACGCCCCGGCCGCCGGCTCGAAGCTCTCGAGGATGGCGGCGAGGCCCCGGCGCTGCATGAGGTCGTCCCGCGCGCCGCTGGAGAAGGGCGGCAGGCCGTTCTCGGAGGACTTGAAATCGGGGAAGACCGAGGGCCGGTTCGCCCCCTTGTCCACCGCCGGAACGCCCGCCTCCATCAGCCGGATCGGCTTGGCGCCCGGCCCGTAGGCGGTGGCCACAGCCTGCCGCACGCCGCCGATCCGCTCATGATGGGCATTGGCCCACCACGACCAGAGGTCCTTCTGCCGGAACACCCAGGGCTCGCCATGGGCGCCGTCGGTGATGGCCGTCCGCGCCTGCGCGGCGCGGGCGTCGTCATCGGCATAGAACCAGTCGAAGGCCTCCCCGGAGCGCAGGTTCGCCTTCAGGTAGGCCGGCTCATGGATCGAGGACGACACCTGCGCATCGAGATGGGCGGAGCCGTCGCGCCAGTCGGCCAGCGGCGGGTAGTAGTCGATGCCGACGAAGTCCACCGCCGGCTCGGCCCAGACCTGATCCAGCGGGAAGCGCAGGTCGCCGTTCGCCATCACCTGGGCGCCGTACTCGGCCCAGTTCGCGGCGTAGGAGACCTTCGTTCCGGACCCCACCACCGTCTTCACGTCGCGGGCGAGACGGGCCAGCTGGGCCGCGGCGGGGAAGGCGCCGGCGGCATCGGTGAGCCGGGTCAGCGCCTCGAACTCGGAGCCGATGAGGATCGCCTCCACCCCGCCCGCCGCCACCGCCAGATGGGCGTAGTGCAGCACCATGCGGCGCAGGCTCCACGCGTCCGGTCCGTGATGCACGACGAGGCTGCCGAGGCGGGTGGAGCCGGCGGGGCCGTCCGGGCCGACACGGGGCCCCCCCGGCGTCGGCCACGCCGCCGCGCCCCCCGCGCCGCCCCGGCCTTCCCGCCCCCG
>CALMSN010000345.1 GCA_937872325.1 uncultured Xanthobacter sp.
GATGGCGGAGGAGCCGACGGTGCTGGTGGTGGAAGAGCCGACAGCTAGCCTCGACTTCGCCAACCAGGACCGGGTGCTGGAGCTGATCGCCGGGCTGGCGGCCGAGGGCATCGCGGTGATCTTCACCACCCACCATCCCGACCAGGCCTTCGCGGTGGCGAGCCATGTGGCCATGCTGCGCGACGGCGGCATTCTGGCCGCCGGGGAGACCCGCGCGGTGCTGACCGGCCCGGCCCTGACCCAGCTCTACGGCCGGGAGGTGCTGGTGCGGGAGGGGGAGGGCCGCACCGTGTGCTTCACCGGCGCTGCTATCCCCGCGGCACCGCGCCCGCCGGCCTGACGGGCTCCGGCGGTTTCGGCTTCTCCCCGCCCGCGGATCATGCGGCCGGCTGGCGGCGTTCGGATCGGCTCGGACGCGAGCCGCAGCGATGGCATGATAGCAAAGCGGGCGAGCGCGACGCAGGCCTCGCCCAAGGGCAGGGGTCGATGCCCCGGGTGGCGCGTCCGGGCGGGCGGCAGGAAAGGCGCGGGCAATGGCGGACCTGGACCGGATCGATCAGCGCATCCTCACCATTCTTCAGAGCGACGGGCGGATTACCAATGCCGACCTCGCCCAGCAGGTGGGCATTCCTGCCACCTCCATGAGCGAGCGGTTCCGCCGGCTGGTCCGCCAGGGATACGTCACCGGCTTTTCCGCCCGGCTCGATCCGGTCCTGCTGGGCTTCGACCTCCTGGTCTTCACCGAGATCCTGCTCGACAAGACGACGCCGGATGTCTTCACAAGATTCGCCGCGGCAGTGCGGCGGGCGCCGCAGGTGATCGAATGCCACATGGTGGCGGGCGGGTTCGACTATTTGGTAAAGGCCCGGTTACCGAACATGTCCGCCTATCGCCGCTTTCTCGGCGAGACCGTGCTGGCCTGGCCGGGGGTGCGGGAAACGCGCACCTATGCGGTGCTCGAAGAGATCAAGAATGACGGGCCGCTGCCGCTTTCTCTGTGATCCGAGGGCGGCGGGCGGGGTCCGGAAACGGCCGTCGCGCAGCGTCCTTTCATGGCGCTCGATCGTAGTTTCACAGCCTAAATTGTTTTTAATGGCTACAAATAGGCTGCCTATTCGTGTCTCGACATGCAACAAAATGTATGCCAGTTTCCGCACGTCAAGATGAGCAGCCATCTACCTTCGGTTACTGTGCCGAACCTGCCAGCCAAGATCTTGACGGCTAGCCAAGGGCACAGTTGCTGGGGGTTTATGCGATGGCTATCAGGCTTCGCAGTGTTGCTGATTCGATTGTTCTGGGGGTGGCTCTCGCCGGCTGCGGCGCCGCGGGCGCGCAAGCCCAGCAGGCCGCTCCGACGGCGGAACTGTCGACCGTCACTGTCGAGGGGGAAGGCGACGGCGCGCGCGCCCGGGCGACACCCTCCTCCGCCGGTCCTGTCATCGACTATATCGCGCAGGATTCACGCGTCGGCACCAAGACCGACACTCCGCTGATCGAGACCCCCCAGTCCATCAGCGTCGTCGGCCGCGAGCAGATGCGCGACCAGGGCGTGCAGAACCTGCAGGAAGCGGTGCGCTACGTTCCGAGCGTGGTCGCCGACGGCTTCGGCGTCGATACGCGCGGCGACTACACCGTGATCCGCGGCATCGCCGGTGAATACTATGTCGACGGGTTGCGCAGCAGCTACGGCTACTTCGTCAACACGATCGCGGTCGAGCCCTATGCCATGGAGCGCATCGAGGTCCTGCGCGGGCCGGCCTCCATGCTCTACGGCCAGACGCCGGTCGGCGGCATGATCAATTCGGTGTCGAAGCTGCCGCTTGCCACCGCCCGCAATGAAGTCTCGATCCAGTACGGCTCGTTCGACTTCAAGCAATTCCAGATCGACAGCACCGGTCCGCTGACCGAGGACGGCAAGTGGCTCTACCGCGTCGTCGGCCTCGCCCGCAATGCGGACACCCAGGTCGATTTCGTCGACAACGACCGCTACATGATCGCCCCGGCGCTGACCTATCGGCCGACCGAGGACACGAGCATCACCCTGCTCGCCAACTTCCGCAGCGACCACAGCGGCTCCACCCAGCAGTTCCTGCCGCAGATCGGCACGCTGGTGCCCAACAAGTTCGGCCAGCGCGCGGACTTCAGCACCTTCGTCGGCGAGCCGGACGACTATTACAACACGCGCTCCCAGTCCGTGACCTTGTTCATCGACCACAAGTTCAGCGATAACCTGAAGCTGCACAGCGTCAGCCGCTACACGCACGTCGAGAATGAGTATCAATCCACCTACGCTGCCATCCTGACCCCGGCCCGGGTGGCCTACTTCAACTCGCAGCTCGGCCCGGTGTTCAACCCGGCCTATGTGCCGTTCCTCAACGCCGGACAGAGCGAGATCGCCCGCGCGGTGACCAAGCAGGCCACCGACACCAGCATCCTGAACTCCGACACTTATCTGAGCGGCACCTTCCAGACCGGCATTTTCGAGCACACGGTCACCGCCGGCGTCGACTTCATGCGCTTCGCCGTGGACACCGCCACCGCCGGGACGCTGATCAACAACGCGCTGCCGGGACAGCCGCGTTTCAACATGTACTTCCCGACCTACGGCCAGAGCACCTATCTCTTCGGCTTCGACGGCAGCGTGGTCTCGCCCTACGCGATCCCGATGTACGACATGCCGCAAGAAACCCAGACCGATACGGGCATCTACATCCAGGACCAGATCAAGATGGGGCCGTTCCGGGCCATCCTGGGCGCCCGCTACGACTGGCTGACCATCGAGCAGGAGGGCTCGGCGTCGGACAACGAGCAGGCCTCCTCCACCCGGGCGGCGCTGCTGTACGACACCGGCTTCGGCCTCAATCCGTACGTCAGCTTCTCCACCTCCTTCACGCCGCTGCCGGGCCAGCCGGTGGGCACCAACATCTTCACCCCGTTCCTGTCGCTCACCCCGGCCAAGCCCATGACCGGCGAGCAGGTGGAGCTCGGCTTCAAGTACCAGCATCCCACCATGCCGCTGGCGGTGAATGCGGCGATCTATGACCTGCGGCAGCGCAACACCATCGTTCAGCCGGACATCCTGTTCCAGGCGGTGCAGGGGGCCACGGTGAAGGTGCGCGGCTTCGAGATCGAGGCCATCGGCAAGATCCTGCCGGAGCTGAAGGTCGTCGCCTCCTACTCCTATACCGACGCCAAGTATGCCGAGTATCCGGACCTCTACCCCTTCCCGACCGGCATCGCCCAGTTCATGGAAGGCAAGCCGGTGGATGGCGTGCCGCAGCACCTCGCCTCGCTGTGGGCAATCTACACGGTGCAGGACGGGCCGCTGAAGGGCTGGTCCGCCGGCGGCGGCGTGCGCTATGTCGGCTCCTCGCAGAGCTTCGGGCGCGACGTGCCGCTGCCGCCGCTGAGCGTCACCATGACGCCGATCGAGGTGACGACGCCGTCGTACACCCTGTTCGACGCCATGCTGGCGTGGGAAAACGAGAACTGGCGCTGGCAGGTCACCGCGCAGAACCTCGCCAACACCTTCTACGTCACCAGCTGCACCGCCTATCGCGGCGATTGCGGCGTCGGCCAGGCGCGCACCGTCATCACCGGCCTGACCTACAAGTTCTGAAGGTCACGGCCCTCGGATATTGATGGGTTTCATGTTGTCGATGACTTTTCTGGGCACCTTTTGCGGTGTCGTCCTATTGGCGCTGGGCGTTCTCGCCCTGCGCCAATGCTGGCTTCGCAGGCCGGCGGCCGGGCTTTTCCTGGCCGCCGGCGGCTGGCTTCTTGTTCTGGCAGGCCTTTACGCCTTCACCCGGCCGTGGAACGGCGTGCTCGGCACCGCCTATGGCCTGCTCGCCTTTTCTATCATCGCCTATGTGGTGGTGGCGGTGGGCATCGAGATAAGGTCGGCGCGCCGGCCGGCCCCCATCAGCAGGGCGCTTGAGCCGGAGGACCGCCGCACCAACTGGCTGCGCGGCACCGCCAAGGCGTTCCTTGCCATCGTCCTCGCCGGCTTCACCTCCATCGGCCTGGGCCTTGCCTTCGCCATCGCCATGCCGTTCGCAACCCATGAGCGGATCGTGGTCGGCGGCCTCCTGGTGCCGATCCTGTGGGGCGCCGGCATGGCCTGGACCCTGTGCGACGCCAAGCTGGTCCGCGCCACGATCGTGCTGCTGTCCGCGTCCGCCTTCGGCTACGGCGTCGCGTTCCTGCCGAAGGTGCTGGGCTGATGGACACCCGCACCGAAACCCGGCCCCCCAAGCGGCAGTTTCTGTCGGCGCCGTTCGTGCAGGCCATGCTGGCGGGCCATTCGGCCCTCGGTATCGCCTTCGCCGCCTTGATCTACATCGTCTGCGTCAGCGGCACCGTGCTGGTGTTCCTCGCCGAGCTGCAGCGCTGGGAGCAGCCTGACGGCCCGGTGATCAGCGCCGAGGTGACCCCTGAATTCGTCGCCGACGTGCTGGCGACGGTGCAAGTGCAGGCGCGGGCCGAAGGTGCCGCCCACGACATCATGCTGGTGGGCCCCACCGCCCACACGCCGCGCTTCGCCGCCTTCTACCACGACGATGACGCCGGGGTTGATGGCGACTGGCTCATCGACGCAGAGGGCCTGCTGGCGGCGCCGGTCGAGGCGCCGTGGGCGGAGTTCCTCGCCGAGCTGCACATGGAGCTGCACCTGCCGCGCACCTGGGGGCTGCTGCTGGTGGGGCTCACGGGGGTGGCGCTGCTGTCGTCGCTGATCTCCGGCATCCTCTCCCATCCCCGCGTGTTCAAGGATGCCTTCGCCCTGCGCTGGGGCGGATCGCGGCGGCTGCAGGAGGCGGACCTCCACAATCGCCTGGGGGTATGGGGGCTGCCGTTCCACGTGGTGGTGTCGCTGAGCGGGGCGCTGCTGGGGCTTTCCACCCTCATCATCGGCGTCCTCGCGCTCGCCGCCTACGAGGGCAATTCCGAGAAGGCCTTCGCCGCCATTCTCGGGCCGATGGCCAGGGCGGACAAGAGCCCGGCGCCGCTGCCCGACCTCGCCTCCATGATCCGCCAGGTGCAGGCGCGGTCGCCGCAGGCGCGGTTCGTGAGCGCCAACATCCAGAATGTCGGCACGGCCGGACAGGTGGTGCATCTGGGGATGAAGACCCCCGGTTACCTGCCCATGGCCAACATGTACTTTTTCGACGGCGCCGCGAGGCCCCTCGGCGACGGCGGGCTGGAGACGGGCACCGTGGGCCAGCAGATCCTCGGCGCCCTGCAGCCGCTGCATTTCGGCTGGTTCGGCGGCATCCTTGTCAAGCTGGCCTATGGGGCGCTCGGCCTCGCCTTGACCGTCATCGCCTATAACGGCGTCACCATCTGGCTCATCCGCCGGCGCGACAAGGGCCGTCCGGCCGAGCGGCTGGAGCGGATCTGGACTGCCCTCGGCTGGGGCCAGCCGCTGGCCTTCGCCGTCACGGCGGCGGTCTCCCTGTCGGGGGAAGAGATATCCCTGCCGGCGGTCTATCTCGCGACGGTCGGTGTCGCCATCGCCGCGGCCTTCGCCATCCGCAGCGTCGCGGCCGCAGGGACGGCGCTGCGCCTCGCCAGCGCCGTGAGCATTCTCGGTGTCGTTGTCCTGCATGCCGTCAGCTGGGCCGGACAGGTGACCGATCCGATGGCCCACTTCGTCAACGCGGCCCTGCTGCTGATCGCGGTGGTGCTGGCGCTGCCGGTGATTCTCAGGCGGCGCAAGCCGGCCTGATCCGCCGGGCAGGTCTTGTGCACGGGCGATGGGTGATGTCGCTCGCGGCTGATGCCGTCCTCGCGGCGGCCAGGACCTCCCTTGCCGGCCATCGGTCCGCCCGCCGCAGGAAGCCGGCACGGCATGCGGCGGCGCCCCGCGTGAAAGACAGTCCAGCGCCAGCGCCCACCGGTCTGTGTGAACACCATGGGATTTTGTGTGAACACCATGGGATTTCATGCGGATACGTGGTGAGCCCGTCGGGATTCGAACCCGAGACCCCATGATTAAAAGTCACGTGCTCTACCGGCTGAGCTACGGGCTCACTCTCTGGTGTGGTTAGGCTGCCGCGGGCGCAGGGTCAAGGTGGTCGGTGAGGGCGACGAGCCGCAAATAGCCGGCGCACCGGATCTACGCCACCAGGCACGGTCGTCGATGGAAGTCCTCAGGTTGACTGACGCTTTGCGCCGTCCGGCCCGGGGGCTCTGAATCAGGCTCACACCATCGGCCCCTGCCTGCGACCGGTGCCACGCGGGTTACGCTCAGCAGCCGTACGGGTTTGGCCAAAAGCTCATAAGTCGTCTTCTCCCGCCTTTGCTCTTTCGGCGCACTGGCACCATGCGGCGGGATCCAAAACAAGCACCGCATCCGGGCGAATGGCGAAAGCGCCGCTCAGGCCTTGCGCAAAAGGAAGGTCAGCGCATCGCCGTTCTCGCTCCGTCCTTCCAGCACCGCGCCTTCCACTGCTGCGGCGTGGGGAATGTCCAGCCGCGCGAGCGGATCGGTGCAGGTCACCGCCAGCCGTCCGCCGGCCGGCATTCGCCGCAGCGCCTTGCGGGTGCGCAAGGCGGGCAGGGGGCATTTCAGGCCCCGCAGATCCAGCACCACGACCGCCCCGCCGTCCTCGCCGGCCGGCGAGGGGCGCGGGGAATCGGCAGTGCTCACGCCGCCTGATCCGCGAGGCGGGCGAGGCTTTCCTCGCGCCCGAGAACGGCCAGAACGTCGAACACCGGCGGCGAGGTGGTGCGCCCGGTGGTGGCTGCGCGCAGCGGCTGCGCGACGGAGCCCAGCTTCACCTTCTCGGCCTCGGCATAGGCGCGCACCACGGCCTCGAGCGCGGGGGCGGACCACTCGGCTGCCGCCAGCAGCGGTACGAGGCGGGCGATGTGGCCGCGCGCCTCGGGCGTGAGCAGCGCCGCCGCCTTCTCCTCCAGCGCCAGCGGCCGGACGGCGAAGATGAAGCCGGCATTGTCCAGCAGCTCGACCAGGGTCTTCGCCCGCTCCTTGAGGCCCGGCATGGCGGCGGCGAGCTCGTCGCGGCGCTCCGGCGTCAGCGCGGCCACCCGCTCCGCGCCATCGGGCAGGTGCGGGACGAGGGCCTCCACCGCAGCCAGAAGATCCGCATCGGCGGCGGCGCGGATGTACTGGCCGTTGAGGTTTTCGAGCTTCTGGAAGTCGAACCGGGCGGCCGAGCGGCCCACCTTGTCCAGATCGAAGTAGCGGACCATCTCGTCGGTGGAGAAGACCTCCTGATCGCCGTGGCTCCAGCCGAGCCGCACCAGGTAGTTGCGCAGCGCGGCCGGGAGGTAGCCGAGGTCGCGATAGGCATCCACGCCCAGCGCCCCGTGGCGCTTGGAGAGCTTGGCGCCGTCCGGCCCGTGGATGAGCGGAATGTGGGCCATGCGCGGGACCTGCCAGCCGAGCGCCCGGTAGATCTGTGTCTGGCGGGCCGCGTTGGTCAGGTGATCGTCGCCGCGGATGATGTGGGTGACGCCCATGTCGTGGTCGTCCACCACCACCGCCAGCATGTAGGTGGGGGTGCCGTCGGAGCGGAGCAGGACGAGGTCGTCGAGATCCTTGTTCTGGAACGTCACCGGCCCCTGAACCAGGTCGTCGATCACCGTCTCGCCCTCCTGCGGGGCCCTGAGGCGGATGGCGGGGGCGCGGTCGGTGGGGGCGTCGGCCGGATCGCGATCGCGCCAGGTGCCGTCGTAGCGGGGCGGGCGACCCTCGGCGCGGGCCAGCTCGCGCATCTTCTCCAGCTCCTGCGGCGTGGCATAGCAGCGATAGGCGTTGCCGGCGGCGAGCATCGCCTCCACCGCGGCGCGATGCCGGTCGGCGCGGGCGAACTGGTAGATCGGGTCACCGTCCCAGTCGATGCCGAGCCAGCTCAGGCCCTCGATGATCGCCTCGATGGCGGCGGTGGTGGAGCGCTGGCGATCGGTGTCCTCGATGCGCAGCAGCATGCGCCCGCCCTTCGCCTTGGCGTAGAGCCAGTTGAACAGCGCGGTGCGCGCCCCGCCGATGTGCAGGAAGCCGGTGGGCGAGGGGGCGAAGCGGGTGACGATCTCGGACATGGGAAAGCTCGATGGGGCGGGAAGGCTCTCGCGTGGTGCGAGAGAACCCCGCGCGCGGGTGTCATGCAGCGGCAGGTGGCGTGCGGGCCACAACGCGGGCCCGGCGCGGAATGGCGCGGCGGCGGCGCCCGTGTAGCATAGCCGGGGGGCGCACGGAACATCCCGCCGGAACGGCCGCGGCGACGGGGCGGCATGAGGGTCGTGGCGGCACGTGAGCCCGTGGCTGCGACGCAGCCGGCGGCGGGAGGAGGCGTGTTGCGGGGCCGGGCGCCACGCGCGAAGGGGCCTCTGGCGGGAAGGCGGCTTCGGCGGAAGGCGTGCTGCGGCGAAAGGCCGGCCGGGGAAGCGATCCGTGTCGGCGAGAGGCTCATGCCCCAAGAGGCTCGCGCCGCAAGAGTCCAGGGGCGATTCACCGATCCGATTGAATCACTTTGATCGGTCGAGCGCCCTCAATAATATTCAATCAGCACGCGCGGCTCTGCCTGTGCGGCAAGCTCGGCGGCGGGTGCTCTGATGCCGGGGCGGGGAGAGGCGCGCAGCGGCAAGCGGCTCGCTGGTACGCCGCGCCTGCCGACGCATCGAAGCGGCTGCCCGGTCCGGTCGCGTGGCCGGACGGCACTGTGGCCGCGCAGCTTGCATGCCTGAGGCGGCGGCCTGCCGGCACATCGTTGCCGGCCTTGGCGGGACGGAAGCGCATCCAAGGCCGGGCGGCGCGAAGGCGGGAACGGGATGGTGGACGGCGGGCCGGCGCAGCGCGAGGACGGCGAAGGGCGGGCCCCTGCGGGCCGGCGATCGCGCGTCGGTGCGCTGGTGGCGGGCGGTCGCGACCGCGCAGTCGCCGAGCCGCTCTTCGGCGCGCGGGTGCTGGCGCTGCGGCTGCTGGCGGCCCTGCGCGGCCGGCTTGCCGCCGATCTGGCGGCGGAAGCCCGCTCCGGCCGCCTCGTTCTGTGGCTTCCGGTGGCGTTCGCCGTCGGCATCCTGATCTATTTCGCGGCCCCGCGGGAGCCGATGCTGCTCGCCGGCCCGCTGCTGACGCTGGGGCTCGCGGTGCTCGCGGCGGCGGCGCGGGCGCGGCCGGTGGGGTTCGCTCTTCTGCTGGTCTGCGGCAGCGTCTGCGCCGGGTTTTCCGTCGCCACCCTGCGCACCGCCGCCGTCGCGCATGCCATCGCGCCGACGCCGTCCACCGCGGTCCGCCTCACCGGCCATGTGGAGCGGGTGGAGCGGCGGCCCGGCGGCGATCGCATCCTGCTGCGGGTCGAGCCGGGGGAGATCCGCGGCCTCGGGCCGGCGCCGGAGCTGGTGCGCATCACCTTGCGCCGGGGCTGGGCGCCGCCGGTGGGCGCCCGCATCACCCAGCTGGTGCGGCTGTTGCCGCCTCTCGGCCCGGCGCTGCCGGGGGGCCATGATTTCGGCCGTGGGCCCTGGTTCCGCGGCATCGGCGCGGTGGGGTACGGGCTCGGCCGGCCGGTGGCGGCCCCCGCTGGCGACATGCCTCTCACGGTCCGCCTCGCCACATGGGTCGAGGCCATGCGGCAGAGCCTCGGCGGACGCATCCGCGGCTCGCTCCAGGGCGTGGAGGCGGAGATCGCCGTGGCGCTGGTATCGGGGGAGCGGGCCGGGATTCCGCCGGCGGTGGAGGAGAGCATGCGGGTGTCGGGGCTCACCCACATCCTGTCCATCTCCGGCCTCCACATGGCGCTGGTGGCCGGGACGCTGTTCTTCCTGATCCGCGGCGGGCTGGCCATGGTGCCGGCGCTGGCGCTGCGGGCGCCGATCAAGTCGCTCGCTGCCGGCGTGGCGCTGGCGGGAAGCGCCGTCTACCTCGTCCTGTCCGGCAACGATGTGCCGGCCCAGCGCTCGTTCGTGATGGCGGCGGTGGTGCTCGCGGGCATCCTGGTGGGTCGGCCGGCCCTAACCTTGCGCACCGTCGCCGTGGCCGCGGTGGTCGTGCTGGCGCTCACGCCTGAGGCCGTGCTCGAGGCCGGGACCCAGATGTCGTTCGCCGCGACCCTCGCCTTGGTCGCCGCCTATGAGCGGATGCGGCCGCTGCGGGCCCGGCCGCGTCCCTCCGGCATCGGCGGCTGGGCAGGGCATCAGGTGCTGGCATTCTTCGTCGGAATCGCCTTCACCTCCTTGGTGGCCGGGCTCGCGAGCGGACCCTACGGGATGTTTCATTTCCAGCGGATCGCGCCGTATGGCCTGATCGCCAATCTCGTCGCCATGCCGGCGGTGTCGCTGGTGGTGATGCCGGCAGGGCTCGTGGGCGTCCTGCTGATTCCCTTCGGCCTCGACGGGCTGCTCTGGCCGCTGATGGGGCAGGGGATCACCGTGATGGTGGCGGTCTCCGACCACATCGCGGCGCTGCCGGGGGCGGACCTGCGCACCGATGCCGTCGGCGCCGCCGCGCTCGGCGCGCTGAGCCTCGCGCTGCTCGCCGCCTGCCTCCTGCGGGGCAGCCTGGCCGCGCTGGCAGCGGTGCCACTGGGCCTCGCCATCTTCCTCATGGGCAGCAGCCCGCGACCCGACGTGCTCATCGCCCCCGATGCGGCAACTGTCGCAGTCCGTGCCGCCGACGGGCGCCTGTCCGTCCTCGGCACCAGGGCCCAGCGGCTGGTGACGGAGCAGTGGCTCGGGCGCGAGGCCGACCGCCGGACGGCCGATGCGCGCGATCTTGCCGCCGCCTTCAGCTGCGACCCTCTGGGCTGCACGGCCCCCCTGCCCGGCGGCGGGAGGATTGCCGTCTCCCGCAAGCCGGAAAGCCTGGAGGCCGATTGCCTGAACGCGCAGATCGTGGTGACCCGCGATGCGCCGCCTGTGAACTGCCCGGCCCGCGTGCTGACCCCGGCGATCCTGGCCCGTACCGGAACCATCGCAATGCACCGCGACGGAACAGGCTGGCGGATCGAGCCCACACGCCCCGAAGGCCGCGACCGCCCCTGGATGCCGCATCGGCCGCCGCTGCCCGGCACTGGTGATGATGAAGGCGCCGCGGAGGCTGCCATTCGCGATGCCGGCGCGGAATAACGCAGGACGTCGTGCCGCCTGCTGATCGCTGCAACCACGGCAGCCGGCTCAGGCCTGTGTTCAGGGAGCTTCCACCAACCGGTTTTTCTTGTGCCCGCAAGGTGGTCGGGCAACGCTCTCCCGACCCTGGTGAAAGGCCAAGGCGATGGTGTCAGTAGCGGCGCATCAGCCCGATCAGGCGACCCTGGATGCGGACCCGGTCCGGACCGAAGATGCGGGTCTCGTAGGACGGATTCGCCGCCTCCAGCGCGATGGAGGCGCCCTTGCGGCGCAGCCGCTTCAGGGTGGCTTCCTCGTCGTCCACCAGCGCCACCACGATGTCGCCGGTCTCGGCGGAATCGCACTTGCGGATCAGCACCGTGTCGCCGTCCAGGATGCCGGCCTCGATCATGCTGTCGCCGCGCACCTCGAGGGCGAAATGCTCGCCCATGCCCAGCATTTCCGGCGGCACATGCAGGGTGTGGCTGCGCGCCTGGATAGCGGAGATGGGGGTGCCGGCGGCGATCCGGCCCATCACCGGCACGCTCACCGGCTGCGATTCCGGCTCTTCGTCGGTCACCGGGCGCACCTTGCCCAGGCTCCCCTCGATGACGGAGGGCGAGAATCCCCGCCCGGATTGCACTGCGAGCCCCGGGGCGACGCTCTCCGGCAGGCGGACCACCTCCAGCGCCCGCGCCCGGTTGGGCAGGCGGCGGATGAAGCCACGCTCTTCCAGGGCGGTGATCAGGCGGTGGATGCCGGACTTGGACCGCAGGTCCAGCGCCTCCTTCATCTCGTCGAAGGAGGGGGGCACGCCGGTTTCCTTCAACCGCTCGTGAATGAAGCGAAGCAGGTCATATTGCTTGCGCGTCAGCATCTCTCGCCCCCTCCAGCGCCAGCCTGTGCGCCGCGAAACAAATCATGAACAGGTCATATCTGTTCCTTTTGTGTTCCGCAAGGGTGAAGATCCGGTAAAGCTGAGGCTAATCGTTAAACGGAAGGATTTCGCACGCCTCGCCTGCGCGCCCGGCCGGCGCGTCGGGGGCGCGCACCAGAAGGCAATCCGCCTGCGCGAGCACGCTCAGCATGGCGCTGTCCTGGGACAGGAACGGGGTCACACCGAGGCTGCCGTCGGCATTGTGCGACAGCTTGGCGCGCATGAAATCGCGCCGCACGTCGTTGGCCGGCACATCCACCGCGAGACGCGCCGACACGGTGCGGATCTGCGGATTCGCCTCGCCCTGCAGCGCCTTCAGCAGCGGCTGCAGGAAGATCAGCGCACAGACGTGCGAGGACACCGGATTGCCCGGCAGGCCCAGGAAGCGCACGGCGCCCCTGGTGCCGAACATCAGCGGCTTGCCGGGGCGCAGGGCGATCTTGTGGACGTGCAGGTCCACCCCTTCCGCGCGCAAGGCGGGCGCCATCAGGTCATGGTCGCCCACCGAGGCGCCGCCCGAGGAGACCAGCAGGTCGAATGCCCCCGAAAGCGCCTTGGCGATCACCGCGCGGATGGCGGTGAGGTCGTCGCCCACCAGGCCGAGATCGGTCACGTCGGCGCCGGCGCGGCGGGCGAGGTTGGCGAGGCCGAAGGCGTTGGAGACCACCACCTCGCCGGGGGCGCCGGTGCCGGCGCCCGGCATCACCAGCTCGTCGCCGGTCTGGATCAGCGCCACCCTGGGCCGGCGGGCGACGGTGACGGTGGCATGGTCCATGGCGGCGGCGAGCATGACGTCACGGCCGGAGAGGCGTCGCCCGGCGGCGAGACCCGGCCTGCCGGCGGTGAAGTCGCAGCCGAGCCTGCGCACATTGCGGCCCGCGGCGGTGGCGGCGGTGGTGGTGACCCGGTCGCCCTCGCGGGTGGTGTTCTCCTGGATCACCACCGTATCAGCGCCCTGCGGCATCACCGCGCCGGTGAAGATCCGCACTGCCTGCCCGGGCGCCAGGCTGCCGGCGAAGGGCCGGCCGGCGGCGGATTCGCCGATGACCGTGAGGGTCGCGGGGGTCTGCGCGATATCGTCGCCGCGCACCGCATAGCCGTCCATGGCGGACATGTCGGAGGGCGGCTGGGACCGGCGCGCCACCACGTCCGCCGCCAGCACGCGGTCGGCCGCGCGGCCGATCTCCACCGGCTCCACGCCGAGCCGATCCGCGCCGGCGGCGACCCGGGCGATCGCCTCTTCCACCGTCATCAAAGCCATGATGCTGTTCCGTTCTTGGCTGGCATGGCGGCGCTCAAGGGCCGTCGGGGGCCGCGTGCCAGGGGCCGCTCTTGCCGCCGGTCTTCTCCAGCAGCCGGACGGCCTCTATGCGCATGCCGCGATCCACCGCCTTGGCCATGTCGTAGATGGTGAGGCAGGCCACGCTGACCGCGGTCAGCGCCTCCATCTCGACGCCGGTCTGGCCGGAGGTCTTCACCCGCGCGGCGACCCTGAGCCCGGGAAGGGCGTCGTCGGGCGTGATCTCCACCTCCACCTTGGTGAGCATGAGCGGATGGCACAGCGGGATCAGCTCGTGGGTGCGCTTGGCGGCCATGATGCCGGCGATGCGCGCCACCGCGATCACGTCGCCCTTCTTCGCCCCGCCGGCCAGGATGAGGTCGAGCGTCTCCCGGGTCATGGCCACGCGGCCTTCCGCCAGCGCCTCGCGCTGGGTGGCGGGCTTGTCGGAGACGTCCACCATCCGGGCGTCGCCGGTATCGGAAAGATGGGTGAGGCGGGACATGATATCGGGTCTTGCTGGCTTGGCGTGGGAGCGGCCCCGGGCGAGGGTGCTGCCGGAATCGACCCCGGCGCGGCGGTGCAGGATGGGCCGGCCGGCCGCTGCCGTCCACCCCTGGGGAAACCGGGCCGTGGGCCGGCATGACATCGGATTTGGGAGGGAAGCCGGCGTCGATCCCGCCCTCGCCCGGGGGAAGATGAGGCTGGAAACCGGGAGGCTGCGGGGTTTCGAGTTGCCACCGGCGCGGCCGCCGCGCTATTGGGGCGGCGGCGACTGGCTGTGCGCATTCCTGCGCGACGCGCCCCTCGCCTTATCGCCCGAGGAGCCTTGCCGATGTCCGATTTCCTCGTCTGCGGCCTGCAGCGCGGCCTCCTGCTCTCCGCGGTGGCGATGGCGCTCACCGGGCCTGCGATGGCCCAGGCGCCGAAGGCGCCGGCCAATCCCGCTGCCACCGAGACCCGCTCCACCCACGACGACTGGGTGGTGCGCTGCGCCGGCGCTGCGGGATGCGAGGCGGTGCAGAGCCTCGAGACCAAGGACGGCAAGGGCACCCTCGCCCATGTGGCGGTGCGGCCGGAAAAGGATCTGGTGCGGCTGGTCGTGCAGGTGCCGCCGGGCGTCTGGCTGCCGGCCGGCGTGGTGCTGCGCGCCGGGGGCAAGGACCTGACCCTTTCCTACAAGCGCTGCGGCCAGACCTGCATCGCCTCCACCGAGCTGCCCACCGCCGAGGCCAAGGCGATGGCCGAGGTGCCCGGCGCCGAGCTGGTGTTCGAGAACGGCTCGCGCCAGCCGTTCGTTCTGCCGATCTCGTTCAAGGGTCTGCCGGCGGCATTCGCTGCGGCAGCCAAGTAGGCCGCGGGTGACGACCTGACCCCGCCTTCGGGCGTGGGGCCGGGTCGCATCCCGATCGGGTAAGACGCTCTCTAGCCGCGGGCGCGCAGCTCGCGGCGCAGGATCTTGCCGGTGGCGGTCATCGGCAGGGTATCGGTGAAGGCGACCTGCCGCGGATATTCGTGGGCCGAGAGGCGCGCTTTCACATGCTCCTGGATCTCGCTGGCTAGCGCGGCGCTGGGGGCGACATCGGGCTTCAGCACCACCCAGGCCTTCACCGCCTCGGTGCGCAGCGGGTCGGGCACCCCCACCACCGCCACCAGCGCCACCGCCGGATGCTTGAGGATGCAGTCCTCGATCTCGCCCGGGCCGATCCGGTAGCCGGCCGAGGTGATGACATCGTCCGCCCGGCCCACATACCAGAGATAACCGTCCTCATCCTGCCGGCCGACATCGCCGGTGAGCAGGAAGTCGCCGCCGAACTTCTTCTGCGTCGCCTCTGGATTCTTCCAGTATTCCAGCATCATCACGGGATCGTCGCGGCGCACGCCGATATGGCCCTCGGCCCCCGGGGGCAGCTCCTGCCCTTCATCGTCGACGATGCGCACGTCGTGGCCGGGGATCGCCTTGCCCATGGCGCCGGGACGGATGGGGAAGAAGGACGAGTTGGAGCCCACCACCAGGTTGCACTCGGTCTGGCCGTAGATCTCCCGCGCCTCGACCCCCAGCCGCTCCTTCACGAAGGCGCCCAGCTCCGCCCCCAGGCTCTCGCCGCCGGTGAGCAGCGAGCGCAGGTTGAGCCCGTCATGGCGCACATCGGCCTGGCGCAGCAGCTTCAGCGCGGTGGGCGGCAGGAAGACGTTGCGCACCTTGTGCTCGGCCATCAGCGCCATGGCCGCCTCGGGATCGAACTTCCGGGCCCGGTGGGCGAGCACCGGCACCCCCAGATACAGGCTGGGGAAAAGCACGTCGAACAGGCCGCCGATCCAGGCCCAGTCGGCCGGCGTCCAGTGCAGGTCGCCGGGCTGCGGCATGTACTGGTGCACGAACTGCAAGCAGGGCAGGTGGCCGAGCAGCACCCGGTGGGCATGCAGCGCACCCTTCGGATTGCCCGTGGTGCCGGAGGTGAAGATGATGATGGCCGGGTCGTTGGCCGCGGTATCCACCGGGGTGAAGCGATCGGAGGCCGCCTCCAGCGCCGCGTCGAAGGCGATCGCCGAGCCGGTGCCCAGATCGTCGCCGGTGACGAAGACGTGGCGCAGCGCGGGCAGCTTGTCGCGCACCCGGGCGAGCTTGGCGAGGCCGG
>CALMSN010000346.1 GCA_937872325.1 uncultured Xanthobacter sp.
ATCGTTGAAGCGTCCGGTCTCACGAAGGAATTCAAGGGGTTTGCGGCGGTCAAGAACGTGAATCTCCGGATCCGCCGGCACACGATCCATGCCCTTATCGGGCCGAACGGTGCCGGGAAGACCACGTGCTTCAACCTGATCACGAAGTTCCTTGAGCCGACGCGCGGGACCATCAAGCTGAACGGGCGGGACATCACGCGCTCGCCGCCGGCGGACGTGGCGCGGCTTGGGATGGTGCGCTCGTTCCAGATCTCGGCGACGTTCCCGCACCTGACGGTGCTGGAGAACGTGCGGATCGCGCTGCAGCGGCCGCTGGGGAACTCGTTCCGGTTCTGGGAATCGGAGACCAACCTCAACGCGCTGAACGACCGGGCGATGGCGCTTCTGGCGGACGTGGACCTGACCACCTACGCCCGGCACCTGGCGGTGGAGCTGCCCTACGGGCGCAAGCGGGCGCTGGAGATCGCGACCACGCTGGCGCTCGAGCCGGAGATGCTGCTGCTGGACGAGCCGACCTCGGGGATGGGGCGCGAGGACATCGCGCGCACCGCGGAGCTGATCCGCCGGGTGTCGGCGAACCGGACCATCCTGATGGTGGAGCACAATCTGTCGGTGGTGGCGGACCTGTCGGACACCATCACGGTTCTGGCGCGGGGCGAGATCCTGGTGGAGGGGCCCTACGGCGAGGTTTCCAAGAACCCGCAGGTGATTGAAGCCTACATGGGCACGGGACACGGAACGGCGGGGCACTGACATGGCCGAGGCGAACGGAACGACCCCCCTGCTGACGGTCAAGGACCTGCACGGCTATTACGGCGAGAGCCACGTGCTGCACGGCATGAGCTTCGACGTGTATCCCGGCGAGGTGGTGACGCTGCTGGGCCGCAACGGGGCGGGCAAGACCTCGACCATGCGGGCGATCATGGGCCTGATGCGCAAGCGCTCGGGCTCGATCCGCTACGAGGGGACCGAGACGGTCGGCCTGCCGCCCAACAAGATCGCGCGCCTTGGGATCGCGATCTGCCCGGAGGAGCGCGGCATCTTCGCCTCGCTCTCGGTGCGGGAGAACCTGCTTCTGCCGCCGGTGGTGCTGCCCGGCGGGCTGACCGTTGACGAGGTGCACGAGCTGTTCCCGCGGCTCGAAGAGCGGCGCAACAGCCAGGGGACCAAGCTGTCGGGCGGCGAGCAGCAGATGCTGGCGATCGCCCGCATCCTGCGCACCGGGGCGAAGCTGCTGCTGCTGGACGAGCCCTCGGAAGGGCTGGCGCCGGTGATCGTGCAGCATATCGGCCAGATCATCCGGGACCTGAAGAAGAAGGGGTTCACCGTTCTTCTGGTGGAGCAGAACTTCCACTTCGCCTCCACGGTCGCGGACCGCCACTACGTGGTGGAGCACGGCCGGGTGATGGACATGGTGCCGAACGACAAGATCGCGGAGAACGCGGCCCGTCTCGAAGCCTTCCTCGGCGTCTAGGGCGTTTCCCGGCCGGATGGTCCCCATCCGGTCGGAGAAGAAGCACCCTGGGATCAACGTGCCGGATCGGTTCGGCGTTTCCATGAGGCGCGCAGGCGATCCGGGCGCGCCGGGATCCGGGCCTCAGGGGTCCGGCGGCGCTTCGGGATGAAACATAACAAGCGCGCCTCGCGCCGGCCGGACGGGCCGGCAGGGGGCGCGCTCGAAAATCGTCCGGCTCGCCCGGAGGGAGGAATGTCCATGCGTCCCACGGCTCGGTTTCTTGCAGCGCCCGGCGCCCCATGCCCGGCCCCCGGCCGGCGCGGCGTTGCGGCCGCGCGGCGCCTCCCGATCGCCCCCGCTCCGGGGCCGACCACCCCCGCCAGGGCCGGCCGCCGCGCCGGCCCGTGCCCTCTGAACGTCCTCTGACGAGACGGATCTGCGATGTTCGAGCTTCTCGGCATTCCGCCCCAGGCGCTGTTCGGCCAGCTTCTGCTGGGCCTCATCAACGGCGCGTTCTACGCCATGCTGAGCCTCGGGCTCGCGGTGATCTTCGGCCTGCTCAACGTGATCAACTTCACGCACGGGGCGCAGTACATGATGGGCGCGTTCGGCGCCTGGATGCTGCTCAACTATTTCGGGGTGCCCTTCTGGGGCGCGCTGGTGCTGTCGCCGATCATCGTGGCGTCCATCGGCATGGTGCTTGAGCGATTGCTGCTGCGACGGCTCTATCACCTCGACCATCTGTACGGGCTGCTGCTGACCTTCGGCCTGGCGCTGATCATCGAGGGGCTGTTCCGGCGGCAGTACGGCTCGTCGGGCCTGCCCTACAACAACCCGCTGCCGGGCGGCACGAACCTGAACTTCATGTTCCTGCCCAACTACCGCGCCTTCGTGGTGGTGGCCTCGGTCATCGTCTGCTTCGCCACCTGGTTCGTGATCGAGCGGACCAAGCTCGGCTCCTACCTGCGGGCCGCCACCGAGCGGCCGGACCTGGTGCAGGCGTTCGGCATCGACGTGCCGCGGATGATCACCCTGACCTACGGCTTCGGCGTCGGCCTTGCCGCGCTCGCCGGCGTGCTCGCCGCCCCGGCCTACCAGGTGAGCCCGACCATGGGCTCGAACCTCATCATCGTGGTGTTCGCGGTGGTGGTGATCGGCGGCATGGGCTCGATCATGGGCGCGATCCTGACCGGCTTCGGCCTCGGCATCATCGAGGGCCTGACCAAGGTGTTCTACCCCGAGGCGTCCTCGACGGTGATCTTCGTGATCATGGCGCTGGTGCTGATGGTGAAGCCGGCCGGCCTGTTCGGGACCGCGAAATGACCGGCGCGCTGCTGCGGCGCCGGCCGCCCGCCCCGCCGGCCGCGAGACCCGCGCCGGCCTTCCGCCTCACGTCCATCCGGCCGGTGCCGGTCGTGTCTTGCCGTTTCTGCCGCGCGAGGGCGCCCCGATGAACACCCCCACTCCTGCCTCCACCCGGGCGAGCGCCCCCCTCGCCACGACCGGCAGCTCCCCCTTGACCCTGGTCGCGGCCGCGGTCGTGCTGGGGCTGATGCTGCTGGCGCCGTTCGCGGTCTATCCCGTGTTCCTGATGAAGGTGCTGTGCTTCGCGCTGTTCGCGTGCGCCTTCAACCTGATGCTGGGCTATACCGGGCTGCTGTCGTTCGGCCACGCCATGTTCTTCGGCGGCTCGGCCTATGTTGCGGCCCACTGCATCAAGATCCTCGGCTTCACGCCGGAGCTGGGGATCCTGGCCGGGATCACGTTCGCGGCCCTGCTGGGGCTGATCGTGGGGATCCTGGCCATCAAGCGCCAGGGCATCTACTTCGCGATGGTGACGCTGGCGCTGGCGCAGATGTTCTTCTTCTTCTGCCTCCAGGCAAAGTTCACCGGCGGCGAGGACGGGCTCCAGTCGGTGCCGCGGCGGCCGCTGTTCGGGCTGATCGACATCACCAAGGACATCAACCTGTACTACCTGGTGCTGTTCATCTTCGTGGCCGGGTTCCTGATCATCTACCGGACCATCCACTCGCCGTTCGGGCAGGTGCTGAAGGCGATCCGGGAGAACGAGCCGCGCGCCATCTCGCTGGGCTACCGGGTGAACCAGTACAAGCTGCTCGCCTTCGTGCTGTCGGCGACCCTGGCCGGCCTTGCCGGATCGACCAAGGTGTTGGTGTTCCAGCTGGCCTCGCTCACCGACGTCGCCTGGCAGATGTCGGGCGAGGTGGTGCTGATGACCCTGGTGGGCGGCATGGGCACCATCCTCGGCCCCATCGTCGGCGCCGCCATCATCGTGACCATGCAGAACTACCTCGCCGGCCTCGGCGAATGGGTCCTCGTCATCCAGGGCGTCATCTTCGTCGCAACCGTCTCCCTCTTCCGACGCGGGATCGTCGGAGAGATCA
>CALMSN010000347.1 GCA_937872325.1 uncultured Xanthobacter sp.
GACGCCCTTCGACATCTCCCGGATCGGCCGCGAACTGGTCGAGGCCTGAGCGCTGCGGCGCTATCCGCCGTCCTTGCGGTAGAGGCGCGACACCGACGCGCTGTCGGCCATGTCGTTGCCGGCCGCGGTGTAGGCCGCATACTGCGCAACGGCGGCCTTCACCACCGGCAGGTCGGCGCCGCCCGCCACTTCCGCCAGCGGCGTGCCGGCAGCGGCCTTCTCGTAGAGCGCCTTGGCCTTGGCCTCCACCGCCTTGGCGGTCTCGTCCTCGCGCCAGCGCGCCTCGACGCTGGCGCGGGCCTCATCGAAGGTGCGCTCGCGGGCGGGGATCACCTGCGCCGTCTCGTACCAGACATAGCCGGCGCTCTGCGGCAGCTGCACCACCTCGGTCTCGACGCCGGGCTCGGCAGCAAAGGCGCCGGAGATCACACCGGGGCCGCCGGGGATGTCCAGCGGGTTGCCGGCGGCGTCGCGGCCGGAACGGTCGGCCTCGAAGGTCTTCAGCTGGAGGCCGAGCTTCTGGGCCACCTCGGCGAGGGTGGAGCCGGCACCGCGCTCGTCCTCCACCTGGTCGTGGCGGTCGTGCAGCAGGCCGCGGGCCTTCTCGACCGAGAGGTCGGCGAGGATCTCGGCCTTCACCTCCTCGAACGGGCGCTGGCTGCCGGGCTCGACCCGCACCACCTGGAGAATCACCGGGCCGAACCGGCCGGCGAGCGGCTCGCTGACCGCGCCCGCGGCCAAGGTGAAGGCGGCCTCCGCCAGCTTGGAATCCACCAGGCTGGCGCGGCCGACGAGGCCGAGGTCGGTGTCCCGGGCGGAGAGGCCGCGGTCGGCGGCGATAGCGTCGAAGCTCGTGCCCGAGCGGATCCGCGCCGCGGCGGCGGCAGCCTCCTCGGGATTGGTGAACACGATCTGGCGGATCTCGCGACGCTCCGGGGTGCCGAAGCGGGCGGCATCGCGGGCATAGGCGGCGCGGGCCTCCTCGTCGGAGACGGTGGCGGCGAGGGTCTCCGGGGTGAGGGCCAGCACCACCACCTTGCGGTATTCCGGAGCGCGGAAGGTGATCTTGTGGGCGTCGAAGACGGCCCGCAGCTGCTCCTCGGTGGGAGCGGGCAGGGGGCCGGCGACCTGCGGCGTCACCAGGATGTAGGAGACGTCGCGGCTCTCGCCCTCGTAGCGCTGCACCGCATCGAGCAGCACCTGCGGCACGACGATGCCGGACCCATAGGCCTCCGCCACCTGCTGGCGCACGGTGCGCTGCTTCTCGGCCGCGACGAAGCGGGCCTCGGTGAAGTTGTTGGCGCGCAGGAGCTGGTCGAAATAGGCCGGGTCGAACGCGCTCGCGCCGGGCCGGCGATAGGCCGGGTTGTCGCGGATCTCTTTGGCGACCTGGGCGTCGCTGACCGCGATGCCGAGGCGGCGCGCCTCCTCGTCGAGGGTGGCGTCGGCGATCATCTGGCTCAGGACCTGGCGATCGAGGCCGAAGGCGCGGGCCTGCTCGGGCGTGAAGCCGCGCCCGGTCCGCCGGCCGATCTGCTGGATCTGGTCGAGATACTGGGTGCGGAACGCCTGGGCCGGGATCTCGGTGGCCCCCACGGTTGCCACCGTGCTCGCCCCGAAGCCGCGAAAGACGTCCGCGATGCCCCAGATCAGGAAGGAGAACGTGAGCACCACGAGGAAGATCTTGGCGATCCAGCCGGAAGCGCCCTTGCGGAGAGTCTGAAGTGCCATGCGTCCGATCTTGCCTGGAGCAGATTGCGGGCCGCCTTTGCCACAGGCGGAGCGAAACGTGCTCGGTCCTTACAATTTATAGAGGGATTACCGAGCAGATTGATTTGATCTGCCTGGATCCCGCTTCGGCGCCACCCGGCGCGAGGCCGCGCATCATAGGGATGCGCCCATGGCCCCGCAACGGCACAAACTGGCCTCTTTGCGGGTCTGGGCGGCTCTGGTAGGACCCCATGGCTCTTCTCGAGGCCCGTCAAATCCATGTCTGAACGTCCGCGGGTCCTGATCCTGGCCGACGAGTGCAATCCGGAATGGCCCTCGCTGCCCATCGTCGCCTACAAGTACGCTAAGGCCCTGTCCGAGCTGTGCGACGTTACCGTCGCCACCCAGGTCCGCAACCGGGAGAACATCTCCAAGCTGCATCCGGACGGCGGCGGGGATGGGCTGAGCTTCGCCTTCATCGATACCGAGTATATCGCCAACCCCATCTTCCGCCTCGCCTCTTTCCTCCGCGGCAATCCGGAGGTGGCTTGGTCCACCGGAATGGTGCTTAACTACCTCCCATACATCGAGTTCGAGCGTCAGATCTGGCGCCGCTTCGGCCCGGCGCTGGAAGCGGGCGGGTTCGACATCGTCCATCGCATCTCGCCCATGTCGCCCACCATGCCCAGCTACATGGCCGGGCGCGGGCCGCAGCCCTTCGTGCTCGGGCCGTTGAACGGCAACCTGGACTGGCCGCCCGCCTTCCTCGATGAGCAGAAGCGCGAGAAGGAAGGGCTGAGGCGGCTGCGCAACCTCTACAAGCACCTGCCCTTCGTCGCCCGCACCTGGCGCGGCACAAAATGCGTGCTGGCCGCCTTCCAGCACACCATCGACGATCTCGACGCGGTGCCGGCCGAGCGGATCGTGATGTTTCCGGAAGTCGGCTACGACGAGGCCATCTTCCATCCGCCGGCGGTCCGCGAGGGCGATCCGACGGGACCCATGCAGTTCCTCTATGCCGGCCGGCTGGTGCCCTACAAGCTGCCGGAAGTGGCCATCCGCGCCTTCGCCGGCTCGGAAAAGCTCGCCGGCCACCTGCTGCACATCGTCGGCGACGGGCCCGAGCGAGGCCGGCTGGAGGCGATGGTGGCCGAGCTCGGCGCCGGCGACCGGATCCGCTTCGCCGGCCGGCAGAACCAGATGGCGGTGGCCGACTTCATGCGCCGCTGCGATGTCTTCGTGTTCCCCTCCATCCGCGAGCTGGGCGCCGGCGTGGTGGTGGAGGCGATGGCCTGCGGCCTGATTCCGCTGGTGGTGGATTATGGCGGGCCGGCCGACCTCGTCGCGCCCGATCGCGGGGTGAAGGTCCCCCTCGCCGATCGCGAGAGCCTGATCGCCGCCTTCCGCGCCGCGATGGAGGAGCGGGTGGAGGCCCGCGGCACCCCGGCGGAGGCCGCCCTGCGCGCCGCCGCCGAGCGCTATGCCTATGAGGGCTACCGCTGGAGCCGCAAGGCCGACCACACCCGCGCCATCTATCGCTGCCTGATGAACGGGCGCACCGATTTTCCGCGTCCCTACTGACCATCCCGACCCGATCAAGAACAACCGGAGGAAACCATGTCCGTCCCGCGCCGCGTTCTCATCGCCGGAAACTGGAAAATGAACGGGCTCGCCGCCGCGCTGGCGGAGCTCAAGGCCATCGCCGCCGGCAGCGACGCCGCGCTCTCCGCCAAGGCCGACCTGCTGATCTGCCCGCCCGCCACCCTGGTCGCCGCTGCCGCCGCCGCGGCGGCGGGGTCGTCGGTGGCCATCGGCGGCCAGGATTGCCATGCGTTGGCGAACGGCGCCCACACCGGCGACGTTTCCGCCGAGATGCTCAAGGATGCCGGCGCCACCCATGCCATCGTCGGCCATTCCGAGCGGCGGGCCGACCATGGCGAGGGCGACGCGGTGGTGATGGCCAAGGTGAAGGCCGCCTGGCGCGCCGGGCTGCTGCCCATCGTCTGCGTCGGCGAGACCCTGGACCAGCGCGATGCGGACGAGGCCGAGCACGTGGTGGCCCGGCAGGTGCGCCAGTCGATCCCCGAGGGCGCGACGGCCGCGAATCTGGTGGTCGCCTACGAGCCGGTCTGGGCCATCGGCACCGGCAAGACCGCCACGCCC